>NZ_NFHC01000015.1:0-82063 GCF_002161245.1 Flavonifractor sp. An9 | reverse complement strand
ACGGGAGAAACCGGCCCACAGGGACCTGCCGGTGCTGTTGGCCCGCAAGGAGCGCCTGGTGAGAAAGGCGAAAAGGGCGAACCGTTCACTTATGATGATTTCACCCCGGAGCAGCTTGCGTCGTTGAAGGGCGAAAAGGGTGACAAAGGAGACCCTGGGGGACAAGGTGAGCCTGGCCCACAGGGCCCCAAGGGAGATCCGGGTGAGCCTGGTCCTGTGGGTCCCCAAGGGGAAAAAGGCGAAAAGGGTGACGCCGGCCCGGCCGGCCCACAAGGCCCGCAGGGCGAAAAAGGTGTTCCCGGAGAACAGGGGCCGGAAGGCCCCCAGGGCATCCAGGGTGTACAAGGTCCGACAGGTCCGCAGGGACCTGCAGGTGCGGATGGATCGCCCGGAAAATCCGCTTATCAATCCGCTGCTGAGGCGGGCTACACCGGAACTGAGGCAGAGTTCTACGCCGCGCTGGTCAGCCTTCAGAACGCCCCGTTCCTGCCTCTGAGCGGCGGGACAATAACTGGCAATTTGCAAGTTGTTTCTATTACAGGAATAGATGGTGGTAAATTTGATACTAGTGGAATAAATGTTGCAGGTTCTTTTACAACCGATGGCGATGTTACGTTTGATTTAAAAGGTTGTGTAATAAACGGAGTAAATGACCCTGTAAAAGAAACGGACGCCGCCAACAAAGGCTACGTTGACGACCTTGTAGGCAACATCAACACCGTTCTGGACACCATCAACGGGGAGGTGGTCTAAGTGGCAAACACTACAGCGGATAAGCTGGCAAAGCTGAACAGCACAAAAGCCGCCCTGAAATCCGCCATCAACGGCAGCGGCAGTACCGTGGGAGACGTGTTCAGCGCATACCCTACCGCCATCACCAGCGGAAAGTCAGCCATCGCCCAGGCCATCACGGACAAGGGCGTGACCACGGCGGCAAACGCCACGTTTCAGCAGATGGCGGCGAATATTGGGCAGATTGAGAGTGGGGGCGGATTCGCTGGAACGGCAACGGTTACGTTCGTTGTTCCACATACGTATTCCGAGAGAAAAATAAGATACATTGACGAAAACTATGATCTTGTGACAAGCACCAATGAATCCGTGCAGATACCTATTCCGCAGATTGTGTATATCGAGTTTGGAGGGGGAAGAGAAAGCTACCACGATTTCCAAGGAGATTGTTCTTATATTTACAACTCTCTGATCACTGGAGTCTATTATATTTACGGAGACACGACGTTCACCGCTTCAATCTAAAAAGGCACCAACTCCCATCTGAGAAAGGAGACCGAATGGCAAACGCTCTGATTATCGACATCCCTTTCCCATCCATCGACTCTGTAGAACTGTTTGTCAACAAATTCCGCTATTCCGTGGCACAGGTGGCCGCCCAGGCCCAGGCCAAGCGGCCGGACTGCAAAGTCTACGTTGTCACGGGCGGGATGTGGAACGCTGACGGCTCCGCCTGCCCGCTGCTGAAGGCGGATGGGGAATGGATCTCTCCCAAGCCGTGGAGCTCCTACGGCTATGCCTGGGACAGCGGACCCGATATCATGCTGACCCTGGACCGGGATGCCAAGGACAACTTCTGGTCCACCACCTGCCTCATCGGACCCAACGGCCCCATCGAGAAGCCCAGCTACGACAAGAAGGGCCAGGGCGGGAAGCGTGGAAGGGCAGGCATCGGCACGAAACAGGGCTATCTGCGGCTGTACGCCTCCCAGGACGGGACAGCGGACGCCCGCACCCCGGAGGCCCTGCGGGACGACATGGCCGCTGACGGCTGCACCTCCTTCGTCATGGGGGACGGCGGCGGGTCCGCCCAGTGCTGGTTTGACGGACAGTCCATCCAAGGTGATGGCCGGAAGTGCCACAACTACATCATCGTTTATGTAAAGAAAGAAACGGCGGATACGCAGGACAAGGAGGATAAACCTGTGAGCAAGCCTATTGTATGTTTGGACCCCGGTCACGGCCCTGGGTGCGTCAATGGCTCCCCGGACGGGACCTACAAAGAATGTGACTTTACCTGGGATATGTACACCCGCCTGCGGCCTTTGCTGGAGACACAGGGCATTACCGTTGTGGGCACCCGGGAAAAAGAGAGCGATTATCCCAGCCAATCCGCACGGGCCTCGGTGAGCAACCGGGCGGGGGCTGACCTGTTCGTCTCCCTTCATTCCAACGCCGCCGGGAGTTCTGCCCGGGGATTTGTGGCCTTCACCTCCGCGCCCCCGGAGACGGCAGCCCGGAACAAGCTGGCGGCCGCTATCATCAACCGCGTCCACGCCGCCGGTGTGGTGCTGTGGGGGAGCGGACTGGCCCACGAGATGTACACGGTGCTGGCCGCCACCACCGCCCCGGCGGTGCTGCTGGAGTACGGGTTCCACACCAACGCCCAGGACCTGGCCCTGCTGAAGGATACCGTCTACCGGGACAAGCTGGCCCAGGCCACCTGCGCCGGGATCTGCGACTATCTGGGGCTGGAGGTCAAGGAGCCGGACCAGGAGAGCGGGCAGCCCAATGAGCCGGACGGCTGGGCCAAGGAGGCGTGGAGCAAGGCCGTAGCCGCCGGGATCTTCGACGGCACCCGGCCCCGTGACGGGCTGACCCGGCAGGAGGCCGCCGTGGTGCTGGACCGGCTGGGGCTGCTGCCGGAGAAAGGAGCCTGACATGGAGCATATCAATTCCTTCAAGGCGGCAGTGGCCGCCCTCTGTGCCGCCCTCACCGCCCTGTGGGGCTGGTTTGGCTGGGTAGTGGTGGCCTGGGTGGGCTGTATGCTCATCGACTACGCCACCGGCTCCGCTGCCGCCCTGCGGGCGGGGGAGTGGTCCAGCAAGTCGGCTAGGGACGGCATCTGGCACAAGCTGGGCAGCGTGGTAGCCGTCATCGTGGCGGCCATTCTCGATACAGTTATTGGCCATCTGCTGGGCAACGTGCCCGGAGTGGAGCTGCCATTCACCTACACGGTGCTGCTCTGCCCTCTGGTGGTCATCTGGTACATCCTCACCGAGGCGGGCAGTATTATTGAGAACGCCGGCGCTCTGGGGGCGCCCATCCCGGTCTGGCTTACAAAAATGATTGCGGCATTGGAGTCCAAAGTAGATCAGGCGGGGGATAATATGTCATCTAAAGAATGATAAACGCAAACAGCCCTTTGGACTTCCGAAGGGCTGTTTTTATTTGCATTATTATATATACTATATGTATGGGATTCGGATGTAATGCCGCCGGTGTAGTGGGATGCCGCATCATCGATTCTCCCCGGGAACGGCTGATAGCCATCCTTACCAACAGTTTTGTTCCTTGCAATGGGCGATTCCCAACCCTGATTGCTCTGATCACCATGTTTTTTGTGGGTACGGCAGGAGGGTTGTGGCAGGGAATGGTATCCTCACTGCTGCTCACCGGGGCCATTCTGCTGGGCGTGGTTATGACCTTCGGCATATCTCGTCTCTTATCCAATACGTTGCTGAAGGGGATTCCGTCGGCCTACGCCCTGGAGCTGCCGCCCTACCGCCGCCCCAGAGTGGGGCAGATTCTGGTACGTTCGGTGCTGGACCGTACGCTGTTCGTATTGGGGCGGGCGGTCGCCGTTGCCGCGCCCGCTGGTTTGGTGATCTGGCTATGTGCCAACATTACTGTAGGAGGAACCAGCATCTTGGGCTGGTGCACTGGTTTTCTGGACCCCTTCGGCCGGTTGTTGGGCATGGACGGCACTATTTTGATGGCCTTTATATTAGGCTTCCCTGCCAATGAGATTGTGATCCCCATCATTCTCATGTCCTATCTGTCCACTGGAACCTTACAAGATACGGGAAGCCTTGAGGCTCTTCGGGAACTGTTGGTGGTAAACGGCTGGACTTGGACCACAGCACTGTGTACCATGCTGTTTTCTCTGTTCCACTGGCCATGCTCCACCACCTGCCTAACCATCGCGCGGGAAACACGCAGTGTAAGATGGACGGTGCTGGCTGTGGTCATCCCAACAGCGCTGGGAATCTGCCTTTGTTTGCTGACAGCCACTGCCTCAAGGCTGCTGGGGGCAGTGTAAATAAGAGCTGACTGGAAGTTTTTTAGGAAAAATCAAAATTAACTCTTTACAAACAGGGGGATGATTGCTATAATAATCTGGCACGTTAAAAGAACGTGTCAGATGCGCCCGTAGCGCAATTGGATAGAGCGTCAGATTCCGGTTCTGAAGGCTGGGGGTTCGAGTCCCTTCGGGCGTACCACGAAGAAATCCTGTAACCACAAGGGTTACAGGATTTCTTTTTTGCTTTTGCGGATTGTTTTCCCTTATGGTTTCCCTTATTGCTTACTTGGAGAGGGAAAACACGTTTGACACATCTGTTTTTGATCGGCTCTTGTAGTCATATCTTTTGATTATTCGCTTTTTATAATAGTAGGTACAAAAATGATGTTAGGATAGAACTTTATAATTTGTAACCTTGTTTGCGATATTCCTCAATCAGCTCGGCGGCTTTTTTGTTTTCTTCCATTCCCTTTTTATCAAAATGATCCGAGATAAAGCCGATAAGCGCAAGGACAGCAAGGATCATGCACACGATGCCCGGCCACTTCATGGAAAAGAAATAGTTGATAGCCAAGCCAATGGCTGCGATAACGATAGCACCGATGATTCCGGTCACAGGCGATTCCAGGCTGCTTTTGTAGTCGGCGGCCTTTTTCAGAGTGTCCTTCAACCTCTGCTTCGTCATTTCGTCCAGAACTGACAAAAGCATCCCTTTTTCACGTTCAGAGAGTGCCATGTCCAGGATCCTTTTACGCAGCATCAAAAAATCCTGCTCAGTAGAACACATTTGAAGCCAGTCGGAGACCTTCTGCCGTGTTTCTGCTTCCATCACCTGCTTTTCAGCCGCTCGTTCCCGGTCGCTGGGATGTAGTAGTTCTAGTATGGTTCGTTTGGCCGGCCTGCGCATGATCAGGCCGGGCGCGCTCTGCTGTTTTTAATAAGTAGATGCTCTGTTGTACATTGATCTGATTCCCGCATTGTGTGCAGAATGCGGTCTCTTTAGCCCGGCGGCATTCGTGGAGATATCCATGAAAACTCCTCCTTTACTCAGCGTCTGCCACCCATGGTCAGATCCATAACAGCCTTGACTGTATGCAGTCTGTTTTCGGCCTCCTGATAGATGATGGAGTGAGGACCGTCAATGACGGAGTCCTCTACCTCGTTGACCCGGTCGGCGGGCAGCGCGTGCATATAGATGCTGTTCTCAGAAGTGAGATCCATCAGCTCCTGGGTGCACTTCCAGGACTTATTCTTTGCCAGACGCTCCAGCTCCTCCTGGGTCAGGGTGGTGTTGCCCTCGCGCTTCTCATCGGTGGGAGCCTTCTTGCTGTCGGCGTACCAGCTGCCCCAGTTCTTGGGGATCACCACATCGGCCCCCTCAAAGGCCTCACGGATGTTGTGGGTGATGCGGATGGTGCCGCCGTTCTTCCGGGCGTTCTCCTCCGCCTGAGCGATCACCCAGTCGGGCAGCTCGTAGCCCTCGGGATAGGCCAGGGTGACCTCCATCCCGTAGCGGGGGAAGAGCAGCGCCTGGGTGACGGGCACAGAGATGGGCTTTTTGTGGGTAGTGGCGTAGCACCAGATGATGGAGACCTTCAGGCCCTGGGTTTTGGTGCGGCCAAAATGCTCCTGAATGGTCATCAGGTCGGCCAGACCCTGCATGGGGTGGTACAGGTCGCACTGGAGATTCAGAACGGGCACTCTGGAATACTTGGCCATCTCACGGATGTAGGCGTTGCCCACGCCCCAGCCGCAGTGACGGCAGGCAATGGCGTGACCGTAGCTGGAGAGGATCATTGCCGTATCCTTGGCGGAATCGCCGTGCTGGATCTGCATCTTGCTGGCATCCAGGAAGTGGGCGTGGGCGCCAAGCTGGGTGGCGCCGGCCTCGGTGGAGTTGCGGGTACGGGTGGACTCGTCAAAGAACATCATAAATACGGTCTCGTCCCGCAGGCTTGCGTGGGGGATCTTCCGAGCGAATTTCAGTTTCAGATCATAAGCTGTGTCCAGGCAGGTATCGATTTCTTCGTTGGTCCATTCCTGCAGAGTGATCAGATGCTTGCCGCCCATAGAAGTTACCATAATATTTCCCTCCGTTTTAGACTGATTGATTGATCAAATTTAAGGCAATTTAAAACGAGCCTGTGGCTCGCATTAGTTTGATTAGTCAGTCAGATTTTCTGTGCTCATTATATGACAAAGCTCTTTTTGTGTCAATCTTCTATTCTGGACAAAAAAATCAAAAGAAATTTAGGCATTCAGACGGAGACATCGGCCCCGTTCCATACGATATCGCGATAACGCTGGGGATCAGTGTCGCCCTCGGTAGAAAAGAGAAGTACGCTGGAGGTTTCATCAAGGCCGATCGCCTCCCGCAACTCGCGGTACTCCGCGTTCTCCATCAAAGTGGCCAGCAGGCCCATTCCCACTGCGCCGCTTTCTCCGGAAACCACCTGGGGATCGCCTTTGCAGGGGGCGGACAGCATTCTCATACCTTTGGCAGCCACCCAGTCCGGGCAGGAGACAAAGAAGGAAGCGTGATTGCGCAGAATGTCCCAGGAAATTGTATTGGGTTCTCCGCAGGCCAGGCCCGCCATAATGGTTTGCAGATCGCCGTCCACGGTACGCAGCTGTCCGTCACCTGCTACGGCACCCCGGTAGAGGCAGTCGGCAGCCTGGGCTTCCATGATGATGGTTTTGGGGGGATTTTCGGGGAAGAGATCGTGGAAGAAGCCTACCACTGCACCAGCCAGGGAGCCTACCCCCGCCTGCACAAAAATGTGGGTGGGACGGGCGGCGCCAAGGGACTTGAGCTGCTCGGCGGCCTCCATAGCCATGGTTCCGTAGCCCTGCATGATCCAGGCAGGGATTTCTTCGTAGCCATCCCAGGCGGTGTCCTGCACTACGACGCCGCGCTGGGTTTCCGCAGCCTCGGCGGCGGCAATACGCACACATTCATCATAGTTGACCTCCTCAATGGTGACCTTGGCACCTTCCCGGGCAATGTTGTCAAAGCGGGACTTGCTGCTGCCCTTGGGCATATGGACAACGGCCTTTTGTCCCAGGCGGTTGGCAGCCCACGCCACACCGCGGCCATGGTTGCCGTCTGTGGCGGTAAAGAAGGTGGCCTGTCCAAATTCTTGCTTGAGCTGGTTGCTGGTCAGGTAATCATAGCTCATCTCGTCTACAGATTTACCAAGTTCTTTGGCAATGTACCGGGCCATGGCAAAAGAACCGCCCAGGACTTTAAAGGCATTCAGACCAAACCGGTAGGACTCATCCTTGACAAACACATCCTTCAGCCCCAGCTGTCCGGCCATACGGGAAAGCCTGGCAAGAGGGGTAACAGCGTATTGGGGAAAACTCTGGTGAAATCTGCGGGCCCGCTGCACCTCATCCAGAGCCATGACGCTCAGCTGCTGGTCCCCGCTTTTGGGCATTTTGTTGGCGCTCCACTTGATGACTTCCATAATGATCCTCCATTTCTGACGGTTTTGTGCCGGTGTATGGCAAATATATCACATCCCAGAGAATAAATCAACTAGTCAGTCAGCTTAATGGATTTGATTTTTTACGACCGGTTTGATATACTGATGATACGAAATGGATGGCAGAAAAGAGGATGCCGATCATGGAATATAATCCTATGGAAGAAACGATCCTGGCTGCGGCGTTTGAGGTGGTAGACAGGGAAACACTCAACGGGACCCGTATGCGTTTGATCGCAGAGGAGGCCGGAGTGGTGCAGTCCAATCTCCACTACTATTTCAAGACAAAACGGGACTTGCTGCTGGCCCTGCTGCGCTATATCCAGAAAAACTTTTCAGAAAAGCGAGAGGCGGTACTCAACCAACACTCCAATACCCTGGCAGATAAGTTGGCTGGTTTCTTTGAGCAGAAAAAGCAGATTATTGAGGAAGAACCTCAATATGACAGAACACAGTTTGACTATTGGTGCATGGGACGGGTGGATCCTGAGATCAACGAGGAGTTCTATCAGTCTTATGAGATCTGGAGAAAGCATATTGCAGAAACCATTCGTCTGTATGATCCTGCAGTAGAAGCAGAAACGGCCGCCCTTCTGGCTCATATCATGGTTTCCATGATGATGGGAGAGTCCCTTCAGGTGCTGAATTCCAAGCTGACAGTAGATTTGGACCTGTATGCGTCCCTCTGCTGCGATATGCTCATGGAATACCTTCACACCGCTCCATCAACTGTACAGGCATGATAAAAGCGCCCCCGGAAAGAATCTCTTTCCGGGGGCGCTCTCTGTATAGGAACCAATCAACCTGCTTGATGCAGCTTGTTTAGCTCCAGAAGGATCAAATTTGTGCATACCTCAAAATAGCGATCCAAATCAAAGTCGGCACGATTCATAATCTGCATGACGGCGCCTACGAACATGGATACCATAATATAGCCCAGTGCGCGCTGGGTTTCGGCGGGAATTTCGGGATAAGCCTGCGCGATCAGGCGGATGGCCTGTTCCCGCCAGCCCTCATAACTCTCGTCAAACAACTCCTGCATCTCCGGCTCTGTATGAGCATACAGCCAGAAATCGATCTGTACCGTTTCATAGCGCCAGTCTTCGTCCAACAGGCGTCTGGGCTCCTGGAAGAAATGCGCGATCTGACTTTCAACGGGTGTGTCCGGATCCACAGCATCCTGCTTGCGGCGCTCTGTAAACGTATCCTGAATCATGCAGAAGAGTGCCTTCATCAGTGCATCTTTTGTTTTAAAGTGATAGTGCAGATTGGACTGGGACATCCCAGCTTCTTCAGCGATCAGGTGCATCCTGGTTCGGCTGATGGTTTCCCTTGCTACGACCTCCAGGGCCGCGTCCAATATGGTTTTTTCCTGTGGTGTAACCTTCATCTTTCCCACGCCTTAGTTCCTTTTTTTATCATTTTATCGTTTTAGGTGAAGCCTGTCAAGGAGCGGGGTCCTGGTTACAATGGCCCGGAAGGTCGGATGAGTCCTCCGACAGTAGGATGCCTATCAGGTTTCTCCGGGCAGCAGCTCAAACTCCAGAAGCTCCTGACTGGTCTCCCGCTCCGAGGCATCCAGTCCCCGGCCGCCCACCATCAGTTCGCCTACCTGATTGTCATAGGGGTCCTGCCGCCAATCCTGCACGGGTGGCGTCAGAGACGCCTGGAAGGCGCTGTTTGCCACCATGCGCCAGGGGTCCAGACTGCCGAAGTAGTGCCGGCGGCGCTCGGTCTCTCCATTGCGCCGGGCCGAGGAGCCAAAGGAGCAGTCTGCCCACAGCCAGCCATGGGGCGCCAGATAGAACATGGCCCAGTCGTGGGGGCCAACACTGTCCGGCCGGACGGCCAGGCCGCTCTGCCACCGGGCGGGGATGCCGGAGATGCGGCACAGGGTGATGAAAAGCAGGGCAAATACGCCGCAGTCTCCCCGCAGGGTCTTGGCGCACTGGTCGGCGATACAGTCTAGTTGGAGGTATGCGGGCTGGTAGCGATAGTCTACCTGGCCGGTCACATAGTCATAGATAGCCCGGGCTTTTTCTGCCGGTGTGGAGCACCCCCAGCAGATTTCTTTTGCTAGTGCCCGCAGATAGGGGGTAAAGACGATGTGAGGAGCCTGCTCCTCCAGATCGAAGGTGGGCTGAACGGGGTCCAGCGGCAACGCCATGGGATCGGTATACTTGGCCCAAATGAGATAGCGGTAAGTCACGGAGAATGTATCCACCCCCTGCGTCCGCCACCACATGGTGCGCTGAGGGGCACATTCCGGAGCGGCTATGCCGCCGGGGGTGTGGTCCAGAATCTGAATCTGGCTCTGCTGGGGACAGGCGGCGGGGATGGGCAGCCAGGCCTGAACTTCTTGCCTGGTCACCGGCACCAGGGAGCGGATGGTGGCCCGCAGCGTGATGCGGGCGGTGAGGGCACCCTCAGCCTCCATCTTGGCCAACACGGCGTCCCGGGCGGAGTGATCCTGGGGCTCCTGTATGAGACCGGGGGCTTCTCTGGGGTAAATACGCAAAGATTCCAGGAATCGCTCCTGACACCGCAGTTCCCCGTCAACCATGCGCCAGTCGATGCGCCCGTGGTCCACCAGAGTGTCAAACTGTTCCTCCGTGCACTGGGGCCACTCTGCGCGGATCATAGCCAGGGCCTCGGCACGGGAGTAGGGGTAGTCGTGAGGCAGACGGGTCAGCCGCAGCCGCTCCGCCTCCAGGCGGAGAGCCAGAAGAGGCTGGGTGCGGCTGGCCAAACGCTGGTCGATGAGCCGGATGGCGCCTGCCAGGTCGCCCATCTCCTTCCGGCGGGCAATGTCTGCGGGCAGCGGATCGTTCAGGTGCAGAAAAGCGTCGTTTTTGGTCATATGGCAGGCCTCCATTTATGAATCTTTGGTGATATCCAGTCCCTGTGTTCCAATGTCTACAGAGCCGTCCTTCAGAGAGATGAAGGGGGAAAACTCTGCCGTCTCGTCCTTGTAGGTCAGACGGATGGTAGCGTCGGCGAAGATATCGCTGGCGTTGCACTGGAGGATAAAGGGCTGGCAATCCGGGTCCTGGTAGATCAGAATGGGCTGGGAGGTCTCTAGATCGTTGCGGTACAGGGACAGCTCCATACCCGTATATCTGGGGATCACCAGATAGTAGTCTCCGGCGGAGAGATAGTGAACAGGCAGGCTGTCATGATCCAGATAATGCTCCACATAGTAGTCCAGATCATCGATTTGCTGATATCCCAGGTAGGCCACGGCATAGTACTGTCCGTCCTCAAAGGGAATGGTATCCTGTTTGGAAGCCTCAGGCTGAGAGGTACAGCCGGAGAGAAGGCCCAGACAAAGGAGAAGAGCGGAGAGGCCACAGGTCATTTTTTTCATAGCGCATCCTCCAAATCTGCCAGCTGGCGGCATCATTCTGATTGATGTGGGCAAAGCCATTATAGCAGGAAAAATAGCGCTTTACAACGATAAAGAAACACACCCCCTGTACAGCAAATTGCCGTACAGGGGGTGTGTTTTCACTACCTTAAAGGGGCTTTTGCTTGTCGGTGAAAGGAGTTTGACCGGGCAGCTGCACGTCGGTGGAGAGCGGATACCGGGCCAGATATTTGTTGAAGCCGCGGCCATACTCGTCGTCCCGCATACGGGTGAGCAGCTCCTCACGCTTGCCCAGAGCCCGTTCGCCGATGAGGTAGGCATATTGGATCTCGCCCCATTTTGCCATGCCCTCATAGATCTCGATTTCCTGGGCTTTGCCGTACAGTTTCAGGATGGCTTTGCTGTCCCAGTTGAGGTATTGCCAAATGTGGATCAGCTCATGGGCGATGGTCATGGTGGACTGCATCCGGGGCGCGCCGTTTTCCACCAGTATGGTATAGCCCTTTTTGTCCCGGATGGCTACGCCCAGCACTCTGCCGTCGCTCTTTCCGGTGGGAACAAAGCGTTTGCCCAGCCGCCGATGGAGCTTTTGCGCGTTGACCATCTCCACCCGGACCGACGCCGAAATTTTAGCGCCATAGAAGATCTCCAGGTTTTGCACCACGGTTTGGTAGATGGCCCGGAATTCCTCCTCGGTTTTCACTGCCGTTCGGCTGCAGGTAATACAGCGGTCCCGGCCGTCCGAGAGGATCTCATACTCGGTTCCGGTCAGCTCTACGCCGCAGAAGTCGCAGCAACGGCTGCCGTCCCGCAGGATATCCTGGCCGATCCGTTCGGCGGTGTCCCGGCCCGCCCGGGCCTGCTTGAGCTCGCTGTTGCCGAAGCCCAGGGCCTCCAGATAATCTCTGGTACCCTGTACGTCGATCTGTTCCGGCACCTGGGTACCGCCGTAGAGCAGGTAGCAGCGCAGGTGGTAGGGCTTGCGGGAAATGGGGCTTCCGCCGCCGGCCTGCACCTGTTCCGGCTCAAAGTGGAGGGTGTCCTGCTCAATCGGAGCCGGATTCTCCTGGATGGGAGCCGGGTCAGCATCTTCGGCAATTTCCTCGGCAGGAACATCCTGATCGGAAACCACTTCGTTGGAGCTCTCCTCGATGGTAGCATCAGGAACAGCGGCTTCTGCCTCGGCGGGGTGGTCAGCGGACGGCTCCTCTGGGAGGGGAGAGGTGGATTCTGGCTGTTTTGTCACGGAGGTATCGTCGGAAGGTGGGGCTTCGGTACCCAAGCCTCCCGGAGCGGTGCTCATGAGAGGCGGCATGGTGTTTTCCTTGGGCTTGCGGTGGAACAGCTTCCGGAAGAAGTTGCCGATCTTCTGGAACAGCCGTCTGAAGAAGCCCTTTTTCGGCTGCGGCTCTTCCTCGGCGGGAGGCGCAGTAAAGTCGAGGGGCTCCTGAGCGGGAGGGGGATTCATGCTTAGATCCATTGCCTCCATGTGCCAGTCCAGATAATCGCAGAGTATGGAGAAGATACGGTTGAGGCTGCGCTGTACCGTGACCAGAAGGCCCAGGTCCAGCTGACTGTCCTCAATGATGTAGATGCACCCGTCCTCCAGCTCCGTCCCGTTTTCACCCTGAAGGCTGTAGGTGGTGGGAGCAGCAGCTTCACCGGGCATGACTGCGGCGATGTAGGGCTGATTTTCCGCGAAGAGGGTGCGGAAGATCTCGTTGAAGAGGAGCGCCACCGTGCCGCAGATCTCCTTGGTCAGCATACCATCCCGGTCCGGCAGGGTAATCCGCAGCAGCTGCTTGGCCTGATAGACCCGGTTGGGCACGCCGTTGATAGAGACCACGCTTCCCCCGGCGAAGTTGTTGTATTGATCCAGCTTCCAGTAGGCCGGGGTTTCCACCCGAATGTCGGCGTACTGCCGGACAATGTGCATCCCGGCGATGTCCATCTGGTCGCCCATGGCCTCGGAATCCACCACGTTGGAGAGGTAGTAATTCCGGATCTGGCGGTAAGCGGGACGGCCGGTGATGTGGTCGGCGGCGCGGCGTACCAGCACCTGACCGGCGCTGGTGACCCGGAGCATTTCATAATACTTACCGCCGAAGGTGAAGAACTGGCCGGGCAGGTACTTTTGGAACACATGGCCCCGCAGCTCCGCGCCCAGGTAGTGCTTCTCGCCCTTTTCGTCCTCGGCGATGTAGCCGGCGTTGCGGAGATCGCCCAGTACGATGGAGATAAACTTGGGATCTGTGATGGAGTACAGCAATTCCATCCGGCCCTGCTCCAGGGAGTATTTCTTTTTGACCTGCAGGGTATCGATCCCAAAGACGGTTTCAGCCGCTCCGTGGGAGAAGACCAGACATTCGTTGCCAGCTTTGTCAGTGCGGCTGATACCGCGGCTGCCGCAGTACAGGCAGATGTTATGCCACAGGCTGCCGGGCAGTTCTCCCTGGTCCATGTCTCCCAGTATCAGCTCCTGCTGGATGTCCGCCTCTTTGACCGGCCCGGTGCTCATCCGCAGGCAGAGCCGCAGGATGATATTGCGCTGGGTGGAGGCATAGTCGGCCACTATATAGGGGATGGCCTTGGGGTCAGCGTTGAAAATGCCGTCATTCTCCAGCATATAGTCCTTGAGCAAATACTCCGGCGAGATGATGTTGACAAAGCCCTGGTTGCGGGCCCGGGTGGAGAAGAGCCGCTTCATCTCGAACATATTATTCCCCTCATCCTCTACGGTGAGGAAGTGGTTCTCCCGGATCCGGGCATTCCACAGGTTGGGGGTGGTCTGGAAGTATTCGTCCATGGCCTCCTGGGAGGTGGGCAGCTCCGCATAGTGCAGCAGATCATAGTAGTACTGCTTGGCGATCCAGTGGATATCCACCACCGGGAAACTGTCGCCGCCATACCACTCGGTTACAGGCACCTGGTTTTTCAGCGCGGCGAAGGACAGCTCGGTGCCTACGCCCAGATAGCGGGAGAGGTTGGGCAGCAGGCGGTGCTGCAAGTGGTCGCCGTCTCCGTCCCAGCACATATAGGAGGAGACCCCCTTGTGGTGCTCTGTGGCGGACACCTCGGTGAAGCTGGACAGCAGGATATGGGACAGGGCGTCCACCAGGCCGTCGCAGTTTTTATCGGTGGAGCAGAAGGTGATCTGCTTTCCGTCCTGGCGGCAGCGGCGCATGATGGAGTTCAGACCGATCTGGGCAGTGGTCACCAGCTTGGAGGGTTCCACCACCACCACGAACTCCACGTCCTGGAAGAAGGCGTCGTTGGCCTCATGGAGAGCCAGGTCGTGGACGCTGGAGCGGCTGATGATGCCCACATCCAGCGCCTGGGGGGCGTCGGAGAGCACGCCGATGTTCCACATACCCGGAATGTTGGAGATGGAGGCCAAACCTTCCTGGCACCAGGCAATGATGTCGTCCTCCACAGAGTGGCGGCCCAAAATAATGAGTACCTTCTTGCGGCGGAGCATGACCCGGTTCATGGGGTAGAACACATAGGGGATAAGATCGTAGTAGAAGGGGTTATTGAACAGAATGCTGTGCTCCTGCAGAAGCTCCAGACCGGAGGCCAGGTAGTTGTGGTCCAGCTGAAGGCCGCTCTGGACTTTCTTCCGCATAAAGCGGCCATAGGCCTCCACCTTGGGATCATCGCTCTGCTCCAGCTGCTGGAGCAGGGCGTCGTTGGTCCGGGCTGCCAGCAGACCGGAGTCCACGGTGGTATTTTCCGCCCCCAGCTTGTCTCCAAACAGCTTGGAGAGCACCTTCCGGAGCAGGACATAGTTAGTAACGCTGTTGGCGTGGTCCGCCTCGCCGGTGAGATAGCTGGTCAGCTCCTGGCGGTCCAGTCCATCCGCGAAGAAGTAGATCTCGCCCACAATCAGCAGGCCGAATACGGGATAGAAGGGGACAGAGAGCAGGTCGTTGCGATAGAGCTCGCAGGAGAAGAGCACCAGTGCGGCGGACAGGGCCATGGCGGCATAGTATATGGTTTTCAGGTAGGTGCGGGCCTGGCCGAAGTGGCTGCGGACATACCAGAAAGAACTCTCCTCGTCCTGCTCGTAGAAGAGCTCCGCGCACAGGTCGTGGAGACTACCGCCGGATTTGAAGGCCACCTGGAAGACGGAGATCAGAATCCGCTTCAGCAGGATGTGAACCAACAGGATCAGGGTATTGCCCACAAAGAGCAGGATATAGGCGGGGTCCACCGTTTCCAGCAGGTGGGACAGCGCCGCACCCATATTTTGCAGCAAATCGCCCAGCCAACTTAAGGCGCCGTCCATGGCCTGAGTCAGCTCCGTGCCGGCACTGGTCAGGAGTCCAGCCAGCAGTTCGATCAGCCTGAGGATCCATTCGTCGATCCACCCCAGGAAAATGACAAGCAGGACGCAGTATACCAATGTCACTACCGGCATAGGGAACTGTCGGTCCCGGACAGCCCGTTTCAGGTTGGCCTTTTTATTCAGAAGGGCCAGCAGAAGGAAGGGAAGCAGTGCCAACAGAAGCCATGCCAGCCGGATGATAGTCTCAATCATACAGCTCCTCCCTTCTGATGGTGATGCGATTGATAAAGTCCACAGGCACCTGGATGGTGCTGCCGGGCTGGAGGAACTCGATCTGACGGCGCATACCCTCGGTGTAGGGCACGGGATAGGAGAAATCCACCGTCCGGGTAAAGTCATAGGTATATGCGCCCACCTGCTCCGCCTCGCCGACGGTCCAGCTGTCCACGTATACGCCGAACACTTCCCGCAGCTCCTCCCGGATCCGCCGGATGTCCGTCATGTGCTTTTTCAGGACACGGACCTTCTGACTGTCCGGATCGCCGCTTTGGTTGCGGAAATTCAGGACCTGGAAGCCCCGCATCATGTTGCAGGCGTGGCTGAGATAGTGGGAGTACTGGGCCGTGGAGTGGTCCAGATCCATAGAGATCCGGCCCATCAGATCGTTGTAGTCCCGAAACCGCTTCCGGAGTGCGCTCCGCAGGCAGAACAGGCAGATCACGCCCACCACCACCAGGGCAGCGGCGGCGCCGCCCATGAGGATGAGGGTCCAGAAGCGGCTCTCATCCTCAGAGAAATTGGACAGCAGCAGGGGCAGAAAGCCCAGCAGATACAGGACCAGCACAGTCAGACCCAGCGCAACGGTGGTTCCCTTGGTCATACGGGTCTCGATCTTGCGGTGGATGGCCTTGCTGTGTTCCTCCATCTCCCCCTCATATTTGTCCATGTGGAAAAAATCAGGGGTGTCGGTGGTCACCATGTTCAGTTCCTCTTCGTGGGTGTATTCCTGAACATCTTCCACCTGAAATTCATTCAGGTTCCAGGCCCGGTCTAGATCCACCTGGTTGAGCCTGCGCAGGTCGGTCACCGCGCTCTTCAGGGCCCGCCGGGGCTGCTTGAGCAGCCGCTGCAGGGTGCGCCGGGAGGTCATATAGGTGCCGGTCCATTTGCTGTCCTCGTCCTCCGGGCAGTCAGTGGCCAGGCCCAGCTCCTCCGGCTTGGAATAGAGGTCGGTGCGGTCGATCTCCTGGGAGAACAGCACCGGCACGTTGATGTTGGCGCAGAAGATCTGCTTGGCGTCCCGGTCACTGAGCCGGGCCTTTTCCGTGGACTGGATCTGCTGGATGTGCTGGGTCAGCAGATCGCTGGTGTTGGCCAGCTTGGCATCGTACTGAGCCAGCAGCATCCGAAGGGCCTGTTCGTTGTTTTCACAGCCCAGGCGAAAGACCCGATTGGGCTTGAGGGCACCGGAGGGGGTCTCATTGCAGGAGAAGATCAGCAGGACATACAGGAACTTGATATACTCAAACCCGTAATCCCGGTGCTCCTTGGGCAGAATGTCAAAGAACAGGTAGCGCATTTTGTCAAAGTACAGGTTCCAGTCGTAGAACCTGGAATACTGGATGTCCTCGTTGGGCGTCCAGGCGGTGGTGATATCGCTTTCCTGAGGACAGTAGGTGCGTTTTGCGATACAGATTACTTCCTGTGGCCGGGAAAAATTCAGCTTTTCCTCTCCGATGATCTGCTGGCGCAGTTCCTGCTTGCGGATGCTCTCGGCGAGATACTCGGCAAATTCAGGGTCGTCGGAGGCGTTGTTTTTTCCCCGGGTCACCAGGGGACTTTCGCACAGGTGGGTCATAAGACGGGTCAGCGGCTGCCGGGCGGCCTGTTCAAAGGCCTGGAATTTGGCCTGACGGAGCCGCTCCAGATAGGTGTGCTGCGGCGCGTCCTCCTCCGGCCCGCCGGGGTCGTAGGGGGGCATCTGGAAGGGAACGATATCAAAGGGGTTTTTATGGTCCAACCCCTGCTCGTCACACACCACAACGGCGCGCCACTCCTGATGTCCGGCCACACACTGGGCCAGTTTGGGAACGGAGTCGGCCAGCGTGGTCTCTTCCGGAAACCAGGGACAGAGCGACAGACGCGTCTCGTCGATAAACGGCTGGAGGAATACACGGCACTTTTTGATGTTGTCGATGTGCTCCTGTTCCGCGATCACGACTGTGAACAAATCCTCTCACCTCCGTTTACCAAGCTTTTGTTCAGTCGGTGTCACGCAAAAGCTGTTAACGGAGGCGGGCTCTCATTTCTTCCAGAGCCTGCTCATAGTCGTCGGGCTCGGGAGCGGTGGAGAAGCTGGCCCGCACCCGGCGGTAGATGATGTCGATCACCGGATTCTCCGACACCTTGCCGCCACGATTCAGGGTCTTATACTGCTCAAAGTTGTCCACCATGAGCATGAACTGCTTCTTCAGCAGGTCGCAGAGCAGGAACTTGGCGTCGTTGGGGTTCTCCCACTGAGCCAGCTCGTCCTTAAAGGTCTGGATGACCGCATTGACCAAGCCGGAGATCTCATTGACAAAGCGCAGGCTGCTGGGCAGGGAGTTGTAGTAGGCGATGGGGATCTCAAAGAGGCTGGTCTCCCCATCGTGGAGAATGTCCAGATGGAACTCCGCCAGGTCCTTGGCAAAGGTGGTGCCGGCGTAGTTGGAGTTGCGCACCTTGTCCCGGGCCCGCTTCTTCTCTTTGATCTTCTCCATATCTTCCACCACGGCGGGGCTGATGTACAGAGAGTCCAGGATCTCGTAGAACTCGTCGCACAGGGTGCCGTTGGAGACGATCATATCCACATAGCGCTCGTCGGAATTTTCATATTTGTAGACCTTTTTGCCGCCGGCGGCGGTAGAAATAAAGCGGTAAGTGATGACCTTGTGGATCAGACCGTAGATCAGCGCCTGGTGGATCTTCATCATCTGCCGCTCCTGGAAGCCAAAGTCCAGCTCGGGCATGGCGGACAGGGAGTCCCAACGCTTGTCGATGTGGGTGGAGATGAGGGAGTTCTTGGTGGAGTCGGGGCCGATATTCCGGGAATAGGTCACATAGGCGTTGTGGTACAGTCCCGCGTTCTTCACGCCGGTCTCCGACTCGCTGTAGCAGGAGAACTTGCTCAGCTTATCGGGGGTTAGGTTGTACAGGGCGTTGAAGAAGTGCAGCTCATAGCGGGAGATGGTGTCCACCGCCGAGCCCTTGGGCAGCAGGTCGGTGATGCGGTAGGCCCGCATATCCAGCAGGGACTTGTTGTAGGCGCTGAGCTTGACCTCGCGGGCCTCCTCGTTGCGCAGACGCTGGATGCTGGGGGCTGCCAGACGCTCGCCCATGGCGATGACCTCGCAGATGTGGCGGACGTTGTCCTCGTTGGTCACCTTGTCGATGAGCTTTTTGCTGCTGTCCTGCATCTCCTCACGCATTTTCAGGCGGGACAGAAGCCGGTTCTCCAGAGCGATGGCCTCGATGATGTTGACGTCGATGGCGTCGCACCGGCGGCGTACATCCTTCTTGAAGTAGCCCAGCAGGATGTCGTCAAAAATATCGATGCTCCGGTCGTTCTCCACAATGTCGGCGTTGCGGATCTCACGATCAAAGGACACGTTGGACTTTACCGCGTCAAAGATCTGACCGTTGAGATCGGACTCCAGCATGGAGCCCTCCTCGCTCTGGCGAATGGTGGAGCGTACCAGTTCGTTGAGCAGGTCCCGGGTAGCGCAGACATTGTAGGTGGAGTCGCCCTTGCGGAACTTCAGAGCGTCCACCATATCGTCCTGCCGGCGCTCCAGGGCCTGCACCTTATCGCCGAAGGAGAAGAAGAAACTCTCATACATCTTGCACAGGTCGTCCAGGTACTCGGAACCGAAGGTATAGGCCTCCAGCTTGGCGGTGCACTCGCCGAACTCCCGGATGTGCTTGTGATAGTCGGGGAAGAGCTCGTTGAGCTTCTCATAGAACTTGTTGTCTCCGCCGGAGAACAGGGGGATGGCCTTACGCTTGTCGGGGTCCTGCTCCGCCGAGCACAGATCGTCCAGGTTGGCCTCCACCCGCTTGGTCTTTTCGTGATCGAACATACCGGTGTCGTAGGCGTCGGGGGCGTACAGCTCCAGCCGGGGCAGGATCACGTTGTGCAGGGTGGAGGTGGTGGTGCGTACCCGCTTGTCCATCTCGATCTTGGCCTGATAGAGCATATAGCGGGCGGCGTTGGGGTGGCACACCTCGCCGAAGGCGTTCTTCAGCAGGAACTCCAGGGTGCAGGGGCGCTTTTCGTTGGCGGTCTTGTTCTCGTTCATGAACAGGGCCTCGGCGGCGTTGGCGGCCACCTTCTTGGCCCGGGAGCGCAGCATGGCCTCATAGTTGCGCAGCTTGTCCTTGTTTTCCACCGCGTGGCCCCGGTTGTTTTCGTCCTCATAGTCGATCTCGGTGGCCAGGGCATTGGCGGCGTCCCGGGTGGCCCGGATAGCGGAGTCGGTGGACAGGGAGGCGATCATTTCCTCATCCACGGCCTTAAAGAAGTTTTTGATCCGCTTGTCAGCGTCGTTGAGGAAACGGGCGTTCAGATCCTTGGAGAAGTTATCGGTGGCGGTACGCAGCTTGCCGGTATATACCTCGCCGCGGGTGGGAATCTCGCTCTGGGACAGGCCCTTCTTGATGGCGTCCTGCTTGGCCACATCATAGGCGTGGTCATACTTGGACCACTTGGCCACGTCGCCTTCGCCGCCGATGCTGTCCATGGCCCAGCCGTAGGCGATGTAGTCGGCAATATCCTCATAGGGGTAACGGATCACGCCGGCGCCGATGCCGCCGAAGCGGTTGCGGCCCAGGTTGCCGGGGTTGGACATCTCCTTGATGATGTTGTCCTCCACGGAAAAGGCGTTGGCCTGCATGGGGCCGATGTTCTGCTCGTACAGGGCCTGGGCGGCCTGGGCCTTATACTGCTCCAGGTTTGCCATGGTGGTATCCTCGGCGTTCTGGCCGTCCATCAGGAAGCAGAAGTCGAAGGGCAGCAGGGACAGGCGCTTGAGCTCATTGGTGCCGGGATTGGCAAAATCAATGTGCAGATCCTTATAGCGGCTGAGATCGCTGTCGCCCACGTCCATAAAGCCGGAGCCCTTCATCATGAAGGCGTTGATCTCCTTGATGGTGGCGTAGGCGTTGCGGCGCTGGCTCTCCCGCTCGGCGGTGGAGTCGATGACGCTGTCCAGAGTCTCGGGCAGCAGGATCACAGAGCGCACGATCAGCGAGGTGTTGGGATATTTGGTGTTGACATAATCCCGGACGATCATAGACAGCGGCAGGATGATGCCCGAGCCGGTGCCGCCGGAGGCGGTGGAGGCAATGACAATACGCATGGCCTGCTTGAGGGCCTTGCCGTCCTTGCGGAACAGGTCGTCAATGGCGTCATACAGCGGTTTCAGCTTGCCGGTCTTGATGGTGGCGTTGAGGGCCAGACGGGAAATGGCACGCACCTGACCGGCGCCCTCGGAAACCGTCTTGTCGTACATGACGGCGTTCTTGGGGAACCAGTTTTTCAGGGCGTCCTGATCGTAGTCCAGGTAGTCACCCACGGTCTGGGTGTTGGAGGTCTGGACATAGTAGATATGGGCGCTGCTTTTGGCAATGTCGGACAGGTCGTTGACGTTGGTGTCCAGACAGACAAAATTGATGTTTTCCTTCTCGCCAGGGCGGCACTTCTCGGCCACCCGTTTGACGATGTTGCAGCCGGTACCGCCAACACCGATAAACAAGGTGGGCGCAGCTACGACGTTTTCCTTGATGATCTCTTTGCTCATGTCATTCCCTCCTGATGATCTGGTATCATACTCCTCGCTGCTGGAATGGATGCTTTATGAAAGGACTAGATAGTCATTTGAACTGGAGCTGGACCGACAGGGTAAAGGATTCGCCTGTGATAGTTTCACCGATGAAAGTACAGGTGGGTTTGCCGCCGATCTCGAAGTTTGTGGCGGCCGACGGGCTGGGGATCTGCTTGCCGTCCAGCACCCAGATGATCTCGTTGCCCTCCTCGGATTTGACCAGGGTATGAGTGCCGATCGAAAGGGAGGTAAGGGCGGCGGTATTGGAAGGGGAGATGGTTGTGACTAGGGCCCGGCGGCGATTGGATTTGACCCGCCGGGGCGTGACGGCCTGAAGCTGAAGGGCAAAGCCGCCCTTTACCAGCGGTGAGCCGGAGTAGGCGGGGGTGGATACCTGAATGGAGCCCCGCTTTTTTCCGCCGCCGGAGTAGTTGCATTTGGCTGCGCCCTGGACCATCTCGCCGTCTACGGTGAATACGGTTTGTGCACTGTTGACGGTGATTTTCTTGGGCAGGATCTTGCGGCTGAGGTAGAAGAGGATCAGGGCGATGATCAGCAGAATGATCAGGGCGATGATCAGGTAGCGCAGCCACAGGGGATACGTGCTCAGCTCCACCTGCTTGGTGCCCTCTGCCGAGATCTCCCGGCCGATCTGGTCGTTGGTAACGGCGCGGACGCGGAGACCGTACTTGCCGGAGACGGCGTGTTCATCTCCTGCAATATGCAGGGCATAGGCCGACTCTCCCGGCAGGGGTTCCTGGGTTACGGTCAGCCCGTCTGCCTCCACGATGAGGGTGGTGGCAGCCAGCTGCTCGTCTGTCATGGGCTGCCCGCTGAGGGACAGCTTCACCAGAATGGGGGCGCTGTTCTCCAGGTCGGCGATGACAAAATAGCCGGGACCTTCAAATTCCATGGCCAGCTGATAGCTGTCATCTTCCAGGGTGAAGTCCCAGGCGGCCTCATTGCTCTGGGCCGTGACGCCGAATTCATCGGTATAGCTGGCGGACAACGTCATGTGGTAATCACCGCAGTCGGTGGCCTCCGCCGAACCGGCATAGCGCAGATAGAGAGCGCAGTTGTCGCCCTCCCGAATCAGCTCATAGCCGGCGTTGCCACCATCCAGCGCGGCGTTGAATTTCACCTGCTCCAGAGCCTCGCCGGTGAGCTGGGAGCCCTCATAGTAGACCTGCACCTGGCAGGGAGAATCCTCCAGAGTGGAGAGCGCGTAGCTGTCCTGTCTGCCGGACACCTTGAGTTCCAGAGAACCGGCGGGGCGGGGCGTGACCTGGAAACCGCCGGAGGGCCAACCCAATTGGCTGCTGTCTTTGGTAATGGAGTAGCCGCTGAGGTAAGAGACGTGGATCTTTCCGTCCAGCACGTCCCCCTCTTTCAGTTCCAGAGCCACCTGGCCGCTCTTGTCACTGGTAACGGTCTGCTCCTTGCCGTTGATGGTGTAGGTTACCTCGTAGTTGGTAGTACCCAGAAGGGCAGAGGTGGTCATATTTCCGGTTTTGTCCACCAGCCCGTAGTTGATGTAATAAGTGCCGGGGTAGAGCTCGGAGGAAGAGGTGATGACCGCGCCGCTCTCATCGGTGAGCTGGGCCACCAGATCCACATCGGGCTCGTAGTATACGCTGACGTTGCTTACGTCGCCGGAGTAACTCAAAGAATAGGTTCCGGCCTCCAGAGGCGTGTCATAGATGGCGATATAACCGCTCAGGCTTTTGTCGATGCCGAAGGAGCCGGAGCCGATACCGCTGCCGGCGCCCTTCTCGCTGTAGCGGGGGCTGTATTCCAGGCTGGGGCTGCCTACCGATGCCCCGGAGGCATCCTTTAAAGTCACGCCGCTGATGTTGCTCCCCTGAACGAACAGAATGAGCTTGTTCATGGATACATCAAAGCTGATCTGATTGCCGGAGGCGGTCAGCTTGTCCCGGCCAAAGATCATGTTGCACATATTGGTCAGTTTGCTCAGTACGTCGGCGCTGTTGGCCGCCTTGTCCGCGTAATACTGATACTGACCGTTGCTGGTCACTGTGGGCATGACTGCGACGGAGTCAATTCCCAAATAGAGCACATTGGCCGATTTATTGTACTCGGTGAGCACTTCGGACAGTCGGGCGGAGGTGGCAGACCCCAGACCGGCGCCATTTTCATAGAACTCCGCGCCGTCGGTGAGCACAATGAGCCACTTTTCATCGGCGGTGCTGCGCTGTAGTGCCTGATGGGCGTCCCCGATGGTCTCAATGGGGGTATCTCCCGCGTGGGGGGTGTACATATCCCGGATGGCGGAGATATCGCTGCCGCCGGATACCGTTACCGGGGACTGGCTGGTGTAGCTCTTCCCGTTGGCAGTTACCTCATACATGGGGAACACCTGGAGCGTATCCCCCTGATTCATCATGGAGGCAAAGACTTCGATGGCGTAGGTGGCCCGGCACCAGGCCTTGTTTCCGCTCATGTACATGGAGCCGGAGTTGTCAAATACAATGGCGATGGCGCGGGAGACGGAGTTTTTGGCCGAGCCGGACGCTCCTGCCGTTCCTACTGCGGCAGAAAGCAACAGAATCATTGCCAGCAGCCCGGATAAGATTCGTTGGACCCAGGCTTTGGGATAAAAGCGCGCAGTTTTCCCCATGGACGTGTCCTCCTCTTATGTTCAGCCCTATATCACACACATAGCAAAGGGTTTTGCATTTCTCTCCAAAATTCCGCATGAAAACCCAAAATTCGACAATAATTATATCTCTTGGAATCATGATGTGTCAAGGAACTAGGTAAATCGCGCATACAAAATTTAAGCAAAATGGCGGGCAGCATCGGCGACAGTGGTTGGCTAGCTTCTGGTCGGAGTATGGGCGGAGCATTCAGGGTTGTAGCAGAGGAATGGCTAGTGTATGATAAGAAGGTGTGTGGAAAAGGCAGGCGGAGAGGGCCTGCCTTTCCTGCGGAGTATTGTGTGATGAAGGGGAGGAACGAATGGACAGAAGGTTTCAGATTACGGCCCGGGGCAGTACGGTGCGGCGGGAGATCGTCGGAGGTATTACCACCTTTTTTGCCATGGCCTACATCATTTTTGTCAATCCCAATACGCTGTGTGCCAACGTGGGTACTCAGGCCCAGCCCTTTTTCCCGGCTATGCCGGAGTCCCTCTGGGGACCGGTGCTGGTGGCCACCTGTGTATCGGCGGCCATCGGCTGCTTTCTGACCGGACTGCTGGCCAATCTGCCCTTTGCGCAGGCGCCGGGGATGGGCCTGAACGCCTTTTTTACCTATACGGTATGTCTGGGAATGGGCTATACCTGGCAGGAGGGACTGGCCATTGTACTGCTCAGCGGCTTGCTCTTTCTGGCCTTTACCCTTTCGCCGCTGCGGGGAAAGCTGATTCGTGCCATCCCTGACTTTATGAAGCACGCCATTTCGGCTGGAATCGGATTGTTTATCGCGCTGATCGGACTGCTCAATGTAAAGGTGATCACCCTCAGTGGCACGGTACCCGCACTGCAGCTGTCCACCCTGGTAGACGGACAGCGGGTGTGGAATGTACAGGGGCTGCTGGCGCTGGCAGGGCTGCTGCTTACCGCTGTGCTGATGGCCTTCCGGGTCAAGGGCGCGGTGGTGCTGGGGATTGTAATCACCACTCTGGTCGGCCTGCCGTTGGGCGTGACCCAGATTCCCGAGACAGTGACCATGGAACACATTACTTTGGCGCCGGTCCTGTTCCAGATGGATCTGGGGGGTGTGCTGGAGAAAGGGCTGCTGCCGCTGCTGACGGCGGTCATCAGCTTCGCGATTGTGGACTGCTTTGATACCCTGGGGGCGCTGGTGGGCCTGTCTGCCAATGTAGGGCTGAAGGAAGGGACGGAAAAGCGGAGCGAGCGGGCTCTGGTTGCCGACGCTCTGGCTACCTGCTGCGGGGCCTGTGTGGGTACCTCCACAGTCACCACCTTTGCCGAGTCGGCGGCAGGCATTGCGGAAGGCGCACGCACCGGTCTGAGCTCCATAGTGGTAGGAGTCCTGTTCCTGTGCTCGGTGTTTCTGGCGCCGGTGGCTGGGATCATCCCTGCGGCAGCCACGGCCCCTGCCCTGATCATCGTAGGCGTGCTTACCATGCGCAGCGCTGCATCTATTCCATGGGACGATCTGGAATGCGCTGTTCCGGCCTTTCTCACCATTGCGGTCATGCCCTTTGCCTATTCCATTTCTGACGGGATTGCCTTTGGCCTGATCAGCTATTGCCTCATCAAGCTGCTGCGTGGAAAGGGAAGAGAGGTTTCCGCCTTTACCTACGGTATCGCAGTGATCTTTGCGCTGAAATATGTGCTGGCAAATTTGTAAGCCGGGGCGGTGGATTCGTTTTTTCTTGTACATCCAGTTGGGATATGATAAAATAAAGATAAAGATAAAAAGTTGTTTTTATCTGGGAGGTGCGGAATGCCGAAAGTCGCCTACTCTGAGGAGGAACGAAAGCAGATTCGTCAGGCACTGGTCACCACGGGGCTGGAGCTGATGACGAGGCAGGGAATCCAGCACACGACAGTGGAGCAGATCTATACGGCGGTGGGGATTTCCAGGACCTTTTTCTATTCCTTTTTCCCCACCAAGGAAGATCTGATTGTGGAGATGCTCTATCTCCAGCAGCCCAAACTCATAGCCTATGCCCAAAGTCTGATGGACGATCCTGAACTGAGTTGGCGGGAGGGCGTTCGGCGATTTCTGTACACCTGCTGCTATGGTGAAAAAAACGGCATCGCGGTGTTGTCTGTGGAGGAGCAGCGGCTGATTTTCCGGAGACTGTCGGAAGAAAGCTATCGGACCTTTCGGGACAAGCAGAGGGCGCTGTTTGGCAGCCTGTTGGAGTGTTTCGGGGTCAAAGCAGACCCGGCCAGAATCGGGCTTTTTACCAACCTGAGTCTGTCTGCCATGATCATTTGCCGGGCCATACCGGAAACGCTGCCCCTCTTTGCCCCGGAAGCGGCCCAGCAGACCATTGCGTTTCAGATCAATGCCATTGTGGACTGCCTGGAGCAATTCAAACACAAAGCGCCGGCAGACGGTGTGTAACACCTGTCCGTCTGAGCGGAACCATTTGGCCCTCTGTTCAGGCGGACTGTTTTATAAACTCAATAAATACAAAAATATAAAAATATCTTTATTTTGTCAGGCTGACGGCGGAGCCGTCTCAAAATAAAATGTGCAGGAGGAAACAGCTATGGGATTGTTCAGCAAATTGTTTAAGGGACCTGAGGTAGACATGGAGAAGAGCAACGCCAACGCAAAAAAGATGCGGGTGTTGTTTAATCAGGTGGTGGAAAACGGAGATGAATACAAATTGATTTTCGGCTATACCGAGGATGTGAGCCGGTTCAATTATGGCTTTGTCCACGGCAGCAAGACCAAAATCGGAAATCTGATCGTGGGCTGGAACGAGGCTAGTCAGACCATCGTAGTGGTGCCTACCGTACCTGATCTGTCCGGCTGCGGGGACCCCACCTATTACCGCCGCGCTGAGATCCTGAAGGCCTACCGGAACAAGTATCCCACCGACGCCTTTATCATCTATCCGGACAAGAGAAGCTACATCGGGATCAACGCCTACGACTGGCTGGAGGATGAAAGCCTGTACGTCTATGTGTCCCAGGAGGAGGAACTGAAGGCCTTTACCGACTTCTTCCTTAACCGCTTTGCCACCAAGTGAGGCGTCCCATGCCCCTGATGGAGATTGGCACCATTGTATTGGTGCTTTTGGTTATCGTTATTTTGGGAAATCTGTGGTTTCACTTTGTGGAAGCCATTCTGGAGCGGATCAGGCGGCTGTTTCACCGGAAAGAGGAGCCGCCGGCGTGGCATCCCCTTCCACCAGAGCAGGAGGACCGGGAGGATCGCTGATATCCACAAAAGCCCAATCAATAAAACACCCCCTGACCTGCCCCAGTTCAACGGGCAGGTCAGGGGGTGTTTGTGCAGCGTCAGAATACCGGAATATGAGCCTCCATCATGATGGCTCTCCTCCCTCCAGTTCATCCAGACAATGGAGGCAAAACCATCCCGGACCCGGCTTGCTGGCCGGGTCCGGGATAGCTGGTACGGAGGGGTGGGGCAAAGGTCAGGAGCAGCAGCCCTTCAGCTGAGGATGGCAGTCGCCGCCGGGGGTGGGGCTGCTGGGGGGGAAGAACTCGTTGACGGGGAACTTCACATGGCGGAAGATCTCGCAGGGGTCCTCCTCGCCGCCGCCGCAGGCGCACTCCTTCTCAGGCATACAGTAGTCATACACCGGCATAAGCAGCTGGGAATCCCGCTCCAGCCGGATGATGGAGAACTGGCCCAGGGTGACATAGATCCGCTTGCCCTGGCTGCCGCAGCACAGCTCGCTGTTGAAGCAGCCGCAGATGCAGGGGGGCACGTCGGACAGCTCGCAGTCGCAGGGATGGCACTCGCATACATCCACCAGCTTCATGTTGAGGACGATGGGGTCTACCACCTCCACCACGGCGGTGGGCAGGTTGCTCTGGCGGAGCATCTGCTCATCCAGACCTTCCAGCGAGGTCTGAGAGGAGAAGATCTTGGCGGTGCCTTCACTGCCGAACAGGATCACCCGCTTGTCAAAGACGCACAGGCCGCTGACCTCCACGGGCCGGGCGGCGCCCACAAAGGCGTCGGCGGTGACCCGGTAGAAGTAGCGCACGTCAACGGTGTAAAAGCCCCGGTTGAATCCAACCGGCTCCACATCGATGTACACATAGAGCAGCTCGGCCTTGCCGGCCTTGATGCTGACGGCGCGCTCAATGGCCGCCTGGGAACTCTGGGTGGGATAGAAACGCAGATCTTCGATACAATCCTTATCCTTGCAGGAATCGTAGATCTTTTTCGTGTGTATGCATACGGCCTCCCGGATGCAGGCCGCATCCTGGACCGGACCGGGCATCATCTTGTCGGGCATTGCAATACCTCCTAGCAGATATTGGAGGGACAGTTCCCTTCCGCTCCATTCTATGTTTGCCCGGCCGGTTGGTGCGGAGCAAAAGGCCCGCCGTTTACACGCGGCGGGCCTGTACCTTATTTCTTTCTGCGCAGAAGGTCGGTGAGGATCAGGACGGTACAGCAGGTCAGGAGTACCACCCCAATAAGGATGGCGCAGTTGCAGAAAAACTCCTCCGGCATAACCAGGATGATCTGGTCGGTGGCGGAATCGAAGATCCAGTTGTCCTTGCCGGGGAAGAAAATGGCGTGGAAGATCACAAAGGCCCGGTTAAAATCCAGAGCGGCCAGTCCGGCCAGTATCAGCACAAGCCCACCGGCGGTTACGCCGGCCCAAAAGCCGGGGCCGTGCCCCAGCAGCGGTTTGTAGACCCATTGTTTTCCAAGCCGGAGAATCAAAAGGAGCAGGCAGGCGGCGGCGCTGATGCCCAGTACCCAGAAGTCCAGCAGGAACAGCTCCCGTACATCGGCAAAATGACTGTAGCCGGATTGGGACCAGGCCAGCTGACCGGTGCCGAAGGGCTTGCCAAAGACGCAGAAATCCAGTACCTCATCATAGGCCTCACGGATGGTTTCCTCCGACCAGCCGGTACGTTCAGGCAGATCCAGCATATCGATCTGGATGTAGTAGAACGGACGGAACAGAATGGGGACCGCGATGGAAAAACTGAGAATCAGCAGGGCCAGCAGCAGAGCGGCCAGAGCGGTAACTGCTTTGGGCAGCCGCATGGGATCACTTCCTTTTGACAGACAGAGAGATCAAAACCTGGGAGGGCAGATAGAACAGCCACATCCCCACCCGGGCAAATTCCACCAGGGGACCGCCTGCCGCCGGGAACCAGGCGGACAGGTTTTGCAGCCCCACGCAGAGATCGCAGCCCACAAAGAGAAACAGCCCCAGGGAAAAGCCCCGGAAGGGGGTGCCCAGGCTGAGACTTTCCAGGGCATTGCAAACAAGCTGAGAGAAATAGAAGAGGGAGAGAGCAGTCAGACCGTCCAGTGCCCCCAGCCGCCAGGCTGTTATCAGGGCGGCAACAGCCAACAATCCCCGCAGGGTCAGCCGCAGAGGCAGCTTTTCCGGCCGCAGTTTGGCGATGCGGGTCAAATAGAGCAGCTGCACGACGCAGAAGCAGGCTACCCCTATCAGATACCAATGGTCCAGTACCAGCAGGAACAGGTCGGCCAACAGGGTAAAGCCCAGGGCAGTTTTCATCAGCAGACCGTCCCGCCCCTGTCCAGTCCGGAGGACAAAACAGAAGCACAGCAGGATGGAGAGATATTTGATTGGAATATCCCATCCGCTGTCCGGCCGGAACAGGTCCAGACAGAGAAAGATCAGGTAGAGACAGCCCTCCAACAGCGGAAACCATAGGATACGCTTCATTTCTTAAAGCGCTCCAGCAGCTTCTGCTCCCAGCGGTCGCCGTATTTCATACAGATCAGGAAGACGGACAGTCCCGCAGCGCCCAACAGGGCCATGGCCCAGTAGGGAATGGCCAGCACTGAGCCGCCCACCAGACAGGACACCAGCAGGCCCCAGGGCCGGGCAACCAGCACCAGAACGCAGAACCGCTTCAGGGGGATATCGGTGAGACCGGCCAGGATACACAGCAGATCGTCGGGGAAAAAGGGAAAGAGGAAGGCCAGGAAAAGAAACACATCCCGCTTGCGGCGGATGATGTCCAGATATTTTTCCGACACCTTCTGACTGACCAGCCTATCCACGAACCGCTGGCCCAGCACCCGGGCCAGCCAAAATACCACGACCGATCCCACAACAACTGCTGCCCAAGTAAGGAGAAAGGCGGGCCAGGTGCCGAACAGCAGAGCGCCGGCCAGAGCGGTAACATTGCTGGGGATGGGAGCCACCACCACGCCAAGCAGCTGGATCACAAAATAGAACAGATGAGAAAAGGGTGCAAAACGGGCGATATAGGCCCGCATGGCGTCCAGCGAGCCCAGCGAGGAGAAAAAGCCGGTTTTCCAGAGTAGCAGTCCGCTGCAGCCCAGCAGGAGGATGGCCAGCAGCAGGGCCGGAAGCCATTTTCGGGAATTCTTCAAAGCGCGTCGCCTCGTCTTTCTGTGTTCTGTTCTATAGGCTACCATATGTTACGGCAGACTGTCATTAAAATTTCTTAAATTTTCCCGCAAAACGCAAAAATCCACACCCGAAGGTGTGGTTCTTGTCCGTTGGTGGAAAGGACTTATCGCTCGCTGGAGACAACTTGCTCATTGCTGCCAAAAATCAGCTCATCCACATCATTGTACATAATATTGCTTCACCTCCCTGTCTGTTGTTTGATCTGTGCTTAGTATACGCGCAAGTCTGGTAAAGAACAAGAGGAGGGAGGTAAAGCTTTAATCAAGTTTGGGGATGGATTTGGTCAAAAGCTCCGGAGAGGGATACCTCTCCGGAGCCGAAAACCGTTACATCCGCTTTTTCCGCAGCAGGAAGGTGATGGCAAACCACAGGGCCAGGTACAAAGTGATGGAGGCGCCTGCGGAGGAACTGAGCTCATAGGAGGTCATGAGTCCTGCGATTCCGGCCACCACCGCGGCCAGAATGGAGATCAGATGGAACTGGCGCATATTGCGGGCCAGATTGCGGGCGGCGGCGGCAGGCAGGACCAGCAGGGAGTTGATGACCAACAGGCCTACCCAGGTCATGGACACGGTGACCACCACGGCAATGGCCATGGAGAAGATGGCCTCCTGCCAGAACACCTTGACGCCCCGGCTGTCGGCCAGGGTGGGGTGGATGGAGGAGAGCATCAGGCCGTTGAAGGAGCACAGCCACAGTACCACCACGACCAGCAGGATGACCGCCAGCAGGGCAATCTTTCCCGGTTCCACACTGAGGATATCACCGATGAGCAGACTGTTGAACTTGGTAAAGCTGCCGCTGTCAAAGGTGGCGATAAAGATGCCCAAAGCCACGGCGGTGGAGGAGAACACACCAATCACCGTATCGCTGGCCATGTTGGACTTACGCTGGACGTAGGTAAAGAGCAGGGCAAAGGCGGCGGCCAGCAGAATGGCGGCCCACATGGGGTCGGCCATACCGCACAGAGTGCCGATGGCGATGCCGGTAAAGGCGGAGTGGCCCAGAGCGTCGGAGAAGAAGCTCATTCGGTTGGTGACCACCATGGTGGACAGCAGGCCGAACAGGGGAGAGATCACCAGCACCGCCAGCAGGGCATTTTTCATGAAGTACATGGTGCCGGGGGCTGCCCACTCGAAGGGGAGCAGCTCCACCAGGGAATACCACAGTTCCATCAGGTGCGCCCCCCTTTCCCCAGTGCCAGATGAAAGACCTCCTGAAATTCGGGAGAAGAGAGAACCTCGTCGGGCGGCCCCACTTTGAGCACCTGGCTTTTCAGCAGAATCACCTTGTCGGCGTACTGGTCCAGGGTGGCAAAGTCGTGGGTGGACAGCAGAATGGACAGGTCAAACCGGGTGCGGATTTCGTCCAGCATATCCAGCAGCTGCTTCTCGCCGTCCACGTCCACGCCGGAGAGAGGCTCGTCCAGGATCAGGATATGGGGCAGGGGCTCCAGCGCCAGAGCCAGCAGCACCCGCTGAAGCTCGCCGCCGGACAGGGCTCCCATCCGCCGGTCCAGCAACCCTTCGCCGTGGACCCGTGCCAGACACTGGGATACCCGCTCCCGCAGCTTTTTGGGGGAGGGCAGGAATACCGGCCACTTGGAGATGGCGGCGGAGAAGAAATCAAATACGCTTACCGGGTCCCCACGGTCGAAGCTGGGGGACTGGGGCACATAGCCGATAAGGGGCCGGGTCTTATCGCCGCCGGCTCGCTGAAACTCAATGACGCCGGAGTGAGGGATCTGCCCCAGAATGGTGCGGAACAGGGAACTCTTACCCGCTCCGTTAGGGCCGATGAGGGCCACGATCTCCCCGCAGTGGAGGTGGAAAGATACGTCGTGGAGGACCTCTTCATTGCCAAAGTTGACCCCCAGGTCGGCCACCTTCAGGCAGCAGGAACCGGCGCAGCCGGGGCCGGAAGTTCCGTGTTTGTGTACGCTCATCCAAACGCCTCCACAATGGTATCAATGTTCTTCTGCATGGCATCCAAATAGGGCTGGATGCCCGTGCCTTTGCCGCTCATGATCATATCCAGCTGATAGACCTGACAGCCCACCTCCCGGGCGATGGTGTCAGCGGAGGCAGTAGAACCATTGACCTCGGTAAAGATGGGCATGGTCCCCAGGTCGTATTTCTGGGCAAGCTTGATGGCGTCCACGATCTCAGCCAGCTCCTGGGCGGAGGCGGTAGAACCTTCTTCTTCTTCAATGGCCTTAAAGATGGTCAGGCCCATGGCGTTGGCAAAGTATTGGAAGCCGTCGTGGAAGGTGACAATGGAGCGGCCCTTGTAGGGCGCCAGCGCCTCTCGCCAGCTGAGGTCCGCCTCCGTCAGCGCGGTCTGTGCAGCGCTTTCATTCTGGGCGTAAAGGTCCCCGTTGGCGCTGTCCAATTCGGTCAGAGACTGGGAGATCTGACTCAACATGAGACTGGCATAGGTGGCGTCCATCCAGATATGGGGATCATATTCGGCGTCGTGGTCATGGCCCTCATGGCCCTGGGCAGGCAGCAGATCCATCCCCTCTGAGCAGTCGATGACCTGAGCGGAGGAGGTGGACAGGGCGTCGTCCATAAAATCTTCCAGTCCGGCGCCGTTCATGACGATGACGTCGGCCCCCTCAATGGCCTTCATGTCGGCCACGGTGAGGGTGTAGTCGTGGAGGCAGGAGGTCTGCTGGTTCACCAGCAGGCTTACTTCTACACCCTCCGCGCCCTCCGTCACTGCGGTGGTGAAGAGGTAGACCGGGTAGGTGGTGGCCACGATATGGAGGGTGTTTTCATCCTGGGGCTGGGAGGCGGCGGGCTGTCCGCAGGCGGAGAGCAGCAGGCCAAAAGCGCACAGGGGCGCAAGCAGTTTTTTCATGTGGTTCCCCTTACAGTTGAGTAGTTTTATTATAACATCTTATTATATCGCTTTTTTCTGCCGGTGTAAAATAAAATCTTTATGGACGATTTCAAAAAAGAAACATAACAGCGTTAAAATTACTCTGTTAAGTTAATGCCGGGTGTGATATGATGGAAGTAACAGGCACCGGCGGTTTTTGAGGAACTTGTCGGAGTACATCCAAAGGAAAAGGAGTCCACAGGATGGATTATTACGCGTTTTATACCGGACAGTGCTTTGACGCATACCGCTATCTGGGGGCCCATCGGTCGGGAGAGAAGTGGGTGTTCCGCACCTTTGCACCCTCCGCTGCGGGGGTGGTGCTCCTTCATGGAGGCCGGGAGCTGCCCATGGAGCGAATCCACGACGGCAATTTTTATGAGGTGCGGGCAGAGGGCGTCCAGCCGGGGGACTGTTATCAGTACCGCATCTACCGCCGGGATGGGGGCTATACCGACCACTGCGACCCCTACGGTTACGGCATGGAGCTGCGGCCGGACCATTGCTCGGTGGTGCGGGATCTGGGGACGTATACCTTCCAGGATGAGAAGTGGATGGCGGGACGGACCGACCGTCGGGAGGACCCGCTGAATATCTACGAGCTTCACCTGGGCTCCTGGCGGCGGAAACCGGACGGGAGCTGGTACCGCTATGACGAATTAGCCCAGCCTCTCATCGACTATGTGAGGGAGTGCGGCTATAACTATGTGGAGTTCCTTCCTATCAGCGAGCATCCCTGCGATGAGAGCTGGGGCTACCAGATCACCGGCTTTTACGCTCCCACCAGCCGGTACGGCACCGCAAGGGAGCTGATGATGCTCATTGACCGGCTCCACCAGGCGGAGATCGGGGTCATTTTGGACTTTGTACCCGCCCATTTCGCGGTGGACGACTACGGCCTGGCCAAGTACGATGGTACCGCCCTCTATGAGTACCCCCACCGGGATGTGGAGGTCAGTGAGTGGGGGAGCCACAATTTCATGCACTCCCGGGGGGAGGTGCGCTCCTTCCTCCAGTCCTGCGCCCAGTACTGGCTGGAGGAGTTCCACTTTGACGGCCTGCGGATGGACGCCATCAGCCGGATTCTATACTGGCAGGGGGATGAGGCCCGTGGAGTGAACGGGGACGGCGTAGCCTTCCTGCGTACCATGAACCAGGGGCTGAAGCGCCTGTGTCCCGGCTGCATTCTGGCGGCGGAGGACTCCACCAACTTCCCCAAGGTCACCGCTCCGGCGGAGCAGGGGGGACTGGGCTTCGACTACAAGTGGGACATGGGGTGGATGCACGACACCTTGTCCTATTTCCAGACGCCGCCCGATCAACGGCCTGCCCGGTGCCACCAGCTTACTTTCTCCATGCACTATTTTTCACAGGAGCGCTACCTGCTCCCCCTGTCCCACGACGAGGTGGTCCACGGCAAGGCCACCATTTTGCAGAAGATGTATGGTGATTATGACGGCAAGTTCCCCCAGGCCAGGGCGCTATACCTTTATATGATGGTCCATCCGGGAAAGAAGCTTAACTTCATGGGCAACGAGATCGGCCATTTCCGGGAGTGGGACGAAAAGCGGGAGCAGGACTGGCTGCTGCGGGACTTTCCCATTCACGACGCATTCTACCACTACATGGCGGAACTAAACCACATCTATCTGGACTACCCCGCCTTGTCCCGGTGGGACTATCGGCCTGAGGGTTTTGCCTGGCTGGACTGCGGCCGGGAGGACCCCTGTGTTTTTGCCATCCAGCGTCAGGGAGACGGGGAGCGGCTGGTTGCCCTCTTTAACTTGAGTGACCAGGCCCGGCAGTACCAACTGCCCGCTACGGCAGGAGTAAAGCTGCGTCTCCATACCGATTGGCAGCGCTTCGGCGGTTCTACGCCGGAGGAAGAACAGCATAAACCCACCGGCGGTGTGCTGACGGTATGCCTGCCGCCCTATTCCGGACAGCTATATTGCATGGAATCATACAAATATTCATAAATAAATGAATATTATACACAATACCCAAAATAATACCCAAGGAGCAAGGGAAAAATACGCATATTTATGCGATATAACACTTGCAATTTTATTTAGGCTGTGGTACACTGTGTCCAACATAAACAAACGGAGGTTTTTACCATGGCTGACATTAAAAAAGTGGTACTCGCCTATTCCGGCGGTCTGGATACATCCATCATCATCCCCTGGCTGAAGGAGAACTACGGTAATCCCGAGATCATCGCCGTGGCCGGCGACGTGGGCCAGAACGACGAGCTGGAGGGCCTGGAGGAGAAGGCCATCAAGACCGGCGCTTCCAAGCTGTACGTGATGGACCTGGTGGACGAGATGGTGGACGACGTCATCATCCCCTCCATGCAGATGGGCGCCAAGTACGAGGACTATCTGCTGGGCACCGCCTTTGCCCGGCCCGTCATCGCCAAGGGTCTGGTGGACATCGCCAAGAAGGAAGGGGCCGACGCCATCGCCCACGGCTGCACCGGCAAGGGCAACGACCAGATCCGCTTCGAGCTGGCCATCAAGCGCTTCGCTCCTGAGATGAAGATCATCGCCCCCTGGCGTGAGTGGGACATCAAGAGCCGGAACGAGGAGATCGACTACGCCGAGGCCCACAACGTGCCTCTGAAGATCAACCGTGAGACCAGCTACTCCAAGGATAAGAACCTGTGGCACCTGTCCCACGAGGGCCTGGATCTGGAGGACCCCGCCAGCGAGCCTCAGTACGACAAGCCCGGCTTCCTGGAGATGGGCGTGTCCCCCGTGAAGGCCCCCGACGCCCCCACCTATGTGACCATCGACTTTGAGAAGGGCTGGCCTGTGGCCGTGGACGGCGAGAAGATGAAGGCCTCCGACATCATCCGCAAGCTGAACAAGCTGGGCGGCGAGAACGGCATCGGCCTGCTGGACATCGTGGAGAACCGGATGACCGGCATGAAGGACCGCGGCGTGTACGAAACCCCCGGCGGCGCCATCCTGTACCGGGCCCACGAGGTGCTGGAGATGATCACCATCGACAAGGACACCGCCCACATGAAGAGCAAGCTGGCAGTGGACTTTGCCGACCTGGTATACAACGGCAAGTGGTTCACCCCCCTGCGGGAGGCCCTGTCCGCCTTCGCTACCGAGACCCAGAAGCACGTTACCGGCCAGGTGAAGCTGAAGCTGTACAAGGGCAACATCATCACCTCCGGCGTTACCTCTCCCGAGACCCTCTACTCTGAGGACATCGTTACCTTCCAGGAGAGCGACTACAACCAGAACGATGCCACCGGCTTCATCAACCTGTGGGGCCTGCCTGATACCGTCCTCGCCCTCCGCGACCAGGGCAAGCTGAACAAATAAGAGGCGTCGTTCTGGTCCCCGGCGAAGCCGGGGCGGCGCGGGTGCGCCGCACAAGCGTTTTCGCCCCGCGAAAACCTTGGCGCAAGGGCGAATTCAGTTCGCCCGCGCAAGTGAGATCAAAGGGGTCCCCGGCGGCCCTGCCGCTGGGGAGACGACGCCACCGGCTTCATCAACCTGTGGGGCCTGCCGGATACCGTGCTGGCTCTCCGGGACCAGGGCAAGCTGAATAAGTAATTTGACATTTTCTGCGGGCGGCCGCAGGCCGTTCCTACCATTACCGTAGGGGCGGCCTGTGGTCGCCCGCAATCCAGATAGGGAGCGATCAATTATGAAATTATGGGCCGGACGGTTCCAGAAAGAGACCGATACACTGGTCAACGACTTTAACTCTTCCATCACCTTTGACGCCCGGATGTACAAAGAGGATATCGCCGGCTCCATTGCCCATGCCACCATGCTGGGCAAGCAGGGCATCATTGAGGAGCATGAGGCGGAAAAGATCATCGAGGGTCTGAAGGTCATCCTGGCGGATATCGATGCCGGGCAGGTGGAGTTCTCTCTGGAGAACGAGGACATCCACATGAACATTGAGACCATGCTCACCCAGCGCATCGGGGATACCGGTAAGCGGCTGCACACCGGCCGGTCCCGTAACGACCAGGTGGCGGTGGATTTCCGGCTGTATGTCAAGCAGGAGATCCCCAAGATCATCGACATGGTGCTGGATCTGGAGAAGGTGCTCATCAAGAAGGCGGAGGCAAACCTGGAGACCGCCATGCCGGGCTACACCCATATGCAGCGGGCTCAACCCACCACCTTCGCCCACTACATGATGGCCTACGCCAATATGCTCCGCCGGGACGTGACCCGGTTGGAGGATTGCCTGGAGCGGATGGACGAGTGCCCCCTGGGTGCCGGTGCCCTGGCCACCTCCACCTATCCGGTGGACCGGTTCCAGACTGCTGCCGCCCTGGGCTTCCAGAAGCCCACCGACAACTCCATGGACTCGGTGTCCGACCGTGACTTTGCCATTGAGTTCCTGTCCGCCTGCTCCATTATGATGATGCACCTGTCCCGGTTCTCCGAGGAGATCATCCTGTGGTGTTCCTGGGAGTTCAAGTATGTGGAGCTGGACGACGCCTATTCCACCGGCTCCTCCATCATGCCCCAGAAGAAAAACCCCGACGTGGCCGAGCTGGTCCGGGGCAAGACCGGCCGAGTTTATGGCTCCCTCATCACCCTGCTCACTGTTATGAAGGGCCTGCCCCTGGCCTACAACAAGGATATGCAGGAGGATAAGGAGCCGGTGTTCGACGCCATCGACACCGTGGAGATGTGCCTGCCTGTCTTTACCGCCATGCTGGACACCCTCACCGTCCTGCCCAAGAATATGAGAAACGCGGCCTCCGGCGGCTTCATCAACGCCACCGACTGCGCCGACTACCTGACCAAGAAGGGAATGCCCTTCCGGGAGGCTTACATGATCGTGGGCCGGCTGGTCAACCTGTGCATCAAGGCAGGCGAGACTTTGGATACCCTGCCTCTGAAGGACTTCCGTTCCATCTCCAACCTGTTTGACGCCGATGTGTACCAGGCCCTGGAGCTCAAGACCTGCGTCAACGGACGTAAGGTCTACGGCGGCCCCGCCAAGGAGGCTGTGGAGCAGCAGATTGCCAACATCAAGGACTTTGTGAAGGAGCGAACCCATGGTTAATTGTGCCGCCGCAGACCGCCGCGCCAAGTGGCGCGTACAAGCGTTTTGCCAAGGGCAAAACCTTGGCGCAGGCGGAATTCACTTCCGCCGAGCATGGAACGAAAATAGGGGCCCCCACGGGGCCAGCCCCGTGGGGAACTACGGCGGCCCCGCCAAGGAGGCTGTGGAGCAGCAGATCGCCAACATCAAGGCCTTTGTGGAGGAGAGAACCCATGAGTAAGCCCAAGGTATTTATCGACGGCCAGGAGGGTACCACCGGTCTCCAGATCCATCAGCGGCTGGCAGACCGGGATGACATCGAACTGCTGGTGATCGACAGTGACAAGCGAAAAGACTTGACAGAAAGAAAGCGCCTGATCAATGAGGCAGACCTGGTTTTCCTCTGCCTGCCTGACGCTGCGGCGGTGGAGTCGGTGGGTCTCATTGAGAACTCCCGCACCCGGGTTATCGATGCATCCACCGCTCACCGCACAGCTCCCGGCTGGGTATATGGTTTCCCGGAATTGTACAAAAATCCGAAGGAAATCATCGGAAATGCCCGATTCGTGGCCAATCCGGGTTGCCATGCCACCGGCTTCCTGGCTTCGGCAGCTCCGCTGGTCTCCATGCGTATCCTGCCCAAGGACTACCCTATGACCTGCTTTTCCCTCACCGGATACTCCGGCGGCGGCAAGAAGATGATCGCCCAGTATGAGGAGGGGGAGAAAGGGAAAGAGCTTTACAGTCCGAGAGTGTATGGAACCACCCTTCGGCACAAGCATCTGCCCGAAATGCAGAAGATTTCCGGCCTGGATACCCCGCCGGTCTTTACCCCCGTGGTGGACGACTACTACAAAGGCATGGCTACCACCATCTTCCTCCACAACCGCTACCTGGTGGGCCAGCCCACCGCCAAAGAACTGAGCCTGATTCTGATGGCCTACTATGCCGGCCAGCCCCTGGTGACGGTGGCCCCCTATTCTGAGGAGCCGGCCTATCTGGCGGCCAATACCCTGGCGGGCACCGACAAGCTGGAGCTCACCGTCAGCGGCCACGAGGGACAGTCCATCGTTACAGCACGGTTCGACAACCTGGGCAAGGGCGCTTCCGGCGCGGCAGTGCAGAACATGAATCTGATGCTGGGCTTCGATATGACAGCCGGCCTGGCGCTGTGAGAAACGCAACGGCGGGGGCAAGCCCTCGCCCTCCTGTAGGGGCCGATGCCCACATCGGCCCGCGATTCCAATTTGAGGAGTGAACGATATGAAACAGATCCCCGGCGGCGTGACCGCCCCCAAGGGTTTTACCGCGTCCGGTGTCCACTGCGGCGTGAAGAAGGGCAAGGGGGACGGCAATCAGCCCCCCATGAGCAAGATGCCTGAGGTGCTGGAGGGCAAGAAGGACCTGGCCCTCATCGTATCTGAGCAGCCCTGTGTGGCGGCTGCTGTGTACACCATGAACCGGGTGAAGGCCGCTCCCCTCTATGTCACCATGGACCACCTGGAGAACGGCGAGGCCCAGGCTATCGTGGCTAACTCCGGCAACGCCAACGCCTGCGCCCCTAACAGCCACGAGCACGCCGAGACCATGTGCCAGCTGGCCGCCCAGGCCACCGGCCTGAAGGCCTCCGACTTTGTGGTGGCTTCCACCGGCGTCATCGGTCAGGAGCTGAACATCGATGCCATTGCCAAGGGCCTGCCCGCTGCCGCCGCCGCCCTGTCCAAGGACGGCTCCGACGCCGCGGCCAACGCCATTATGACCACCGACACCGTGAAGAAGGAACTGTCTGTTACCTGCTCCGTGGGCGGAAAGACCGTGACCATCGGTGCCATTGCCAAGGGCTCCGGCATGATCCACCCCAACATGGGCACCATGCTGTGTTTTGTTACCACCGACTGCGCCATTACCCACGAGATGCTCACCGATGCTATCCATGAGATCGTTCCCCGCACCTTCAACCGGGTGACGGTGGACGGGGACACCTCCACCAATGATATGTGCGTGGTGCTGGCCAACGGCATGGGGGGCAACGAGCTGGTGGAGTGGAAGGACGACAACTATACCGTCTTCTACAAGACCCTCTACTATGTATTTGAACAGCTGGCCCGCAACATCGCCGCCGACGGCGAGGGCGCCAGCAAGCTGATTACCTGCACCGTGGCCAATGCCCGCAGCGAGGAGAGCGCCGAGCGCCTGGCCAAGGCGGTGGTGGGTTCCTCCCTGGTGAAGGCCGCCATGTTTGGCTCCGACGCCAACTGGGGCCGTGTGCTGTGCGCCATGGGCTACTCCAAGGCCCCCTTCCGCCCTGAGTTTGTAGATGTGAAGTTCTCCTCTGCCGTGGGGGAGATCCTGGTGTGTGAGAAGGGCGCCGGGGTGGACTTCGACGAGGAGAACGCCAAGAGCATCCTGTCCCAGGACGAGGTGGTCATCCATGTGGACCTCCACGAAGGCGAGCATGAGGCCACCTGCTGGGGCTGTGATCTGACCTACGACTACGTCAAGATCAACGGCGACTATCGCACCTGACCAAAGGCAATATGGAGGCGATTCCCATGTCATTCAGCGAGGTGGACCGGGCCAAGGTACTGGCCGAGGCCCTGCCCTACATTCAAAAATACTACGGCAAAACCGTAGTGGTGAAATACGGCGGCAACGCCATGATCTCCGACGAGCTGCGCCAGGCCGTCATCTCCGACATCATCTTGCTCCACCTGGTGGGCATTCGGGTGGTGGTGGTCCACGGCGGCGGTCCGGAGATCACCGAGATGCTGAACAAGATCGGCAAAGAGTCTAAGTTTGTGGACGGACTGCGCTACACTGATGAGGAGACCATGGAAGTGGTCCAGCAGGTGCTGTGCGGCAAGGTGAACAAGAACCTGGTGGCCACCCTGAACCGGATGGGCGGCAAGGCTGTGGGCCTGTGCGGCATGGACGCCGGGATGTTCCAGGCCAAAAAGCTGGACGAGAAATACGGCCTAGTGGGTGAGATTACTGCCGTGGAGCCCCAGATGGTGGAGGACGCCCTGAAGGACGGCTATATCCCGGTGGTGTCCACCGTGGCTCAGGGCATTGACGGCGAGAACTCCTATAACATCAACGCCGACACCGCCGCCGCTAAGCTGGCCACCGCCCTGAAGGCGGAGAAGCTGATCCTGCTCACCGATGTGCGGGGCCTGATGATGGACCCGAAGAACGACAATACACTGCTGCCGGTGGTGCGGCTGTCCCAGGTGCCGGGCCTGGTGCAGGACGGCGTCATCAAAGGCGGCATGATCCCCAAGGTGGAGTGCTGCGTGGAGGCGGTGCGCTCCGGCGTGGAGAACGCCATCATTCTGGATGGCCGCATCCCCCACTCCATCCTCATTGAGCTGCTGTCCGATGAGGGCATCGGCACCATGCTGATGTGAGGTGATAGTATGGACCATAAAGAATTGGTGGAACTGGACCACCAGTATATGATGCAGACCTACGGCCGGTTCGATGTAGACATCGACCACGGCCAGGGGGCTACCCTGTACGACCTGGCAGGGAAGGAGTACATCGACTTCTCCTCCGGTATCGGCGTCAACTCCATTGGTTACGCCAATCCCAAGTGGGTGGAGGCCATCACCAACCAGGCCATGAAGCTGGGTCATATCTCCAATCTGTTTTACTCCCAGCCCTACGCCAAGCTGGCCCAGCAGCTGTGTGAGCGCTCCGGCATGGCGGCCGCCTTCTTCGGCAACTCGGGCGCCGAGGCCAACGAGGGCATGATCAAGCTGGCCCGGAAATATTCTTTTGACAAGTACGGCAAGGGACGGGGCACCATCATCACCCTGAAGAACTCCTTCCACGGCCGTACCATTACCACCCTGACCGCCACCGGCCAGGATGTATTCCACCAGTATTTCTTCCCCTTCAACGACGGCTTCCGGTATGCCCTGGCGGGTGATATGGATTCCCTCCAGGAGGTGGCAGGCCACGACGTGTGCGCCGTCATGCTGGAGCTGGTGCAGGGCGAAGGCGGCGTGCTCCCCATGGACCCGGAGTACGTCCACGACCTGGCGGTGCTGTGCGCCGAGCGGGACTGGCTGCTGCTGGTGGATGAGGTGCAGACCGGCGTGGGCCGCACCGGCACCCTGTTTGCCTTCCAGCAGTACGGCATCATTCCCGATGCGGTGTCCTTCGCCAAGGGTATCGCCGGCGGCCTGCCTATGGGCGGCTTCCTGGCCAACGAGCGCTGCCGGGATGTGCTGGGCCCCGGCACCCACGCCTCCACTTTCGGCGGCAACCCCATCTGCGCCGCCGCCGCTCAGGTGGTACTGGACACCCTGGACGAGGACGCTCTGGCCCAGGTGAAGGAGAAGGGCCACTACATCCGCACCCGTATCGAGCATATGGGCCTGTCCAGCCTGGGAGAGACCCGTGGCCTGGGCATGATGATTGGCGTGGAGGTGAAGGGGGAGGAGAGCAACAAGGTGCTGGCCGCCCGGCTGATCCGCAACGGCCTGCTGGTGCTCACCGCCGGCTCCGCCTTGCGGCTGCTGCCCCCGCTGACCATCTCCATGGCGGAGATCGACAAGGGCCTTGCCATTATGAAGGAGACCCTGCTGTAAGCAAACCGAAACAATGAGGTGAATACGATGAAAAAAGACCTGCTCAAGCTGCTGGACCTGACCAAGGCCGATATCGTGAAGATTCTGGATACTGCCGACCAGATGAAATACAACCAGAAGCATGGCCTGACCCACCACTATCTGGAGGGCAAGACCCTGGCCATGATCTTTGAGAAGAACTCCACCCGTACCCGTGTGTCCTTTGAGACCGGTATGTTCCAGCTGGGCGGCCACGCCCTCTTCCTCTCCGGCAAGGAGAGCCAGATTGGCCGGGGCGAGCCCATCGAGGACACTGCCCGGGTGCTCAGCCGCTACTGCGACGGCATCATGATCCGCACCTTCGGCCAGGCCGAGGTGGAGACTCTGGCCAAGTATTCCTCTATCCCCGTGATCAACGGCCTCACCGACTTTGCCCACCCCTGCCAGGTGCTGGCCGACCTGATGACCATCCGTGAGCACAAGTCCCGGCTGGAAGGCCTGAAGCTGTGCTACATCGGCGACGGCAACAACATGGCAAACTCCCTCATTGTGGGCGGCCTGAAGGTGGGCATGGAGGTGTCCGTGGCCTGCCCTGAGGGCTATGATCCCGATCCCCAGGTGCTGGAATTTGCCCAGAACTGCGGCGGCAAGTTTACCCTGTGCCGGGACCCCAAGGAGGCGGCTGCCGGAGCCGACGCCCTGTTCACCGACGTGTGGGCATCCATGGGCCAGGAGGGCGAGGCCCAGAAGCGCCGGGCTGTCTTTGAGGGCATCTACCAGATCAATGACGAGCTGATGGCAGTGGCCAACCCCGGCTGCATGGTGCAGCACTGCCTGCCTGCCCACCGGGGCGAGGAGATCACCGCTGAGGTCTTTGAGGCCCACGCCGGTGAGATTTTTGACGAGGCGGAGAACCGCCTCCATGCCCAGAAGGCGGTCATGTACCTGCTGATGAAGGGCGACAACTGAAGTGTCTGAACAGACCGGCCCCGATGGTACGGGGCCGGTCTGCCTTTTCTTACGCACCAGTATGTTTTCCTTGACGGAGGAGCGGTTCGGTGTTATAGTATTCTGGTAGTCTAAATGTACGGCCTGAACTCACATTTTTGTAGTCATCGTCGCTTCTGCAGACGATGCCCCAAAGATGTGAGTTTTCTTGTCATTTAGCGCGAAATTTTTTGCAGGAGGTACCATCATTATGTATCACGGTACTGTCAAGTGGTTCAACGAGACCAAGGGCTTCGGCTTCATCTCCAACGACGAGGGCGGCGACGACGTGTTCGTGCACTTCTCCGCCATCGTGTGTGACGGCTTCAAGACCCTTCAGGAGGGTCAGAAGGTGACCTACGACGTGGAGCCCGATCCCAAGAACGCTGACAAGCTGCGCGCTGTCAACGTGGTGGCCGCTTGATCGTAAGGATATAAAGCCACACAAAGCAGACCGACAAAACCTGTCGGTCTGCTTTTTTTCATTTCCGTTGACAAGCCGGGGAAAGAATGGTACATTTTATAGGATGAAACAGCGGAAATGAACTGAAACGCCGGTTTGCCAAGGATGGCTGAGCCGGCGCGTTTTCGTTGCTAAGCGGAAGGATGAAGGAGTGAAGGTCCATGAAAACGGATATCGAGATCGCTCAGGCCTGTGAAATGAAGCACATCCGGGACATCGCCGCCCTGGCCGGGGTGGACGAGGAGTACCTGGAGTACTACGGCAAGTACAAGGCCAAGATCGACCTGAAGCTGCTGTCTGATCGGGAAGGCAGGCCCGACGGCAAGCTGGTGCTGGTCACCGCTATCAACCCTACCCCCGCGGGCGAGGGCAAAACCACCACCACTGTGGGTCTGGCCGACGGGATGCGCCGGCTGGGCAAAAACACCGTGGTGGCCCTGCGGGAGCCCTCCCTGGGTCCTGTGTTCGGCGTCAAGGGCGGCGCTGCCGGCGGCGGCTACGCCCAGGTGGTGCCCATGGAGGATATCAACCTCCACTTTACCGGCGATTTCCATGCCATCGGCGCGGCCAACAACCTGCTGGCCGCTATGCTGGACAACCACATCCAGCAGGGCAATGAGCTGGACATCGACGTCAAGCGCATTACCTGGAAGCGGTGCGTGGATATGAACGACCGCCAGCTGCGCAACATCGTGTGCGGTCTGGGTGGCCGGATGCAGGGTGTGCCCCGTGAGGACGGCTTCGATATCACCGTGGCCTCTGAGATCATGGCGGTGCTCTGTCTGGCCACCGGGCTGGGCGACCTGAAGGCCCGGCTGGGCCGCATGGTGGTGGGCTATTCCCGCTCCGGCGCTCCCATCACCGCCCACGACCTGAAGGCCGAGGGCGCTATGGCCGCCCTGCTGAAAGATGCCATCAAGCCCAACCTGGTCCAGACTCTGGAGGGTACTCCCGCCTTCATCCACGGCGGTCCCTTCGCCAACATCGCCCACGGCTGCAACTCTGTCATGGCCACCCGGGTGGCCCTCAAGATGGGAGACTACGCCATCACCGAGGCTGGCTTCGGCGCTGACCTGGGTGCGGAGAAGTTCCTGGACATCAAGTGCCGTCTGGCCGGACTGAAGCCCTCCGCTGTGGTGGTGGTGGCCACTGTCCGTGCCCTGAAGCATCACGGCGGCGTGGCCAAGGCCGATCTGAACAACGAAAACCTGGAGGCGCTGGAGAAGGGCCTGCCCAACCTGCTGCGCCATGTGGAGAACATTACCACCGTGTACGGTCTGCCCTGCGTGGTGGCCATCAACCGGTTCCCTACCGACACCGAGGCCGAGCTCAAGCTGGTGGAGGACAAGTGCAAGGCCCTGGGCGTCAACGTGGCCCTCAGCGAGGTGTGGGCCAAGGGCGGCGAGGGCGGCATCGCTCTGGCTCAGGAGGTCATCCGCCTGTGCGAGGAGCCCAACCACTTTGCCTTCGCCTATGAGCTGGATCAGCCCATCGAGGCCAAGCTGGCCGACATCGTGAAGAAGGTGTACCACGGCGACGGTGTGGTGCTTACCCCCGCCGCCAAGAAGCAGGCAGCGGAGCTTACTGCTCTGGGCTTCGGCGGCCTGCCCATCTGCATGGCCAAGACCCAGTATTCCTTCTCTGACGACCAGAATCTGCTGGGTGCTCCCGAAGGCTTTACCGTCACGGTGCGCAACATCAAGGTGTCTGCCGGCGCCGGCTTCCTGGTGGCCCTCACCGGCGACATTATGACCATGCCCGGCCTGCCGAAAGTACCGGCAGCGGAAAAAGTGGACGTGGACGAGAACGGCCGGATCTCCGGCCTGTTCTAAAAGAAAACGCGGGCGGGTGGCAACACCCGCCCGCTGCAATGAGGAGTTGATTGCGATGAATACCGCCAACCAGACCTGCGGCGATTTTCTGGACGCCCTTGCCTCCAAAGCGCCTGTTCCTGGCGGCGGCGGCGCCTCCGCCCTGGTAGGCGCTCTGGGAGCGGCCCTGTGTACCATGGTGGGCAACTACACCGTAGGCAAGAAGAAGTATGCCGAGGTGGAGGAGGACGTGAAGGCCCTGATGGCCAAAGCAGAGGACCTGCGGGCTCGCCTGCTGGCTCTGGTGGACGCTGACGCTGCGGCCTTCGAGCCCCTGTCCAAGGCCTACGCCATTCCCAAGGATGCCCCCGACCGGGAGCAGGTGATGGAAGAATGCCTCCGGAATGCCGCTGCCACACCCATGGAGATCCTGCGCCTGAGCTGTGAGGGCATTGACCTTCACAGTGAGATGCTGGAGAAGGGGAGCGTGATGATGCTCTCCGATGTAGGCACCGGGGTGGTTTTCTGCTGGAGTGCCCTGTACGGCGCTGCCCTCAACGTGAAGGTCAACACCAAGAGTATGGCTGACCGGGCCTATGCTCAGGCTATGAATGAAGAAGTGGACAGTCTGGTGGAGCGGTATTGGAAGATCGCAGAGCGCGTTTATGAAGCAGTTCTGGGGAGGTTTGCCTGATGGCGGAACATTGGAAGGGGGCCCCTGTGGCCCAGGCTCTGACAGAGCGGCTGATCGTCAAGGCCAACCAGCTGAAGGTCCAGGGCATCGTTCCCACCCTGGCCATCGTGCGGGTAGGGGAGCGCCCTGAGGACCTGTCCTACGAGCGAGGAGCCCTGAAGCGGTGCGAAAAAGTGGGCATCCGTGTCAGGCAGTTTACCTTGCCAGAGGAATCCAGCCACGGGGACCTGATGGCGATCATTGAGCAGATCAACGCGGACCGGGAGATCCACGGCTGCCTGCTGTTCCGGCCCTTGCCGCCGCAGATCGATGAGGCGGCCATCTGTGCTGCCCTGGACCCGGCCAAGGACGTGGACGGTATTACCGCCGGTTCGCTGGCGTCGGTGTTCACCGGCGGCGGTGCGGGCTATCCGCCCTGTACCGCTCAGGCCTGCATGGAGATTTTAAACTACTATGGCTGTGACCTCACCGGTAAGCGGGCGGTGGTGGTGGGCCGAAGTCTGGTGGTGGGCAAGCCTCTGTCTATGCTGCTGCTGGGGAAAAACGCCACCGTCACCCTCTGCCACACCCGTACCGCCGACCTGGCCGCCGAGTGCCGTCGGGCGGAGGTGCTCATCGCCGCCGCCGGACGGGCCAATATGATAGGCCGGGATCATCTGGCCCCCGGCCAGTTGGTGCTGGACGTGGGCATCAATGTGGATGAGAACGGCAATCTGGTGGGTGATGTGGATTTTGCTGCTGCCGACGAGATCGTAGGCGCAGTGACGCCGGTGCCCGGCGGAGTGGGGGCCGTGACCACCTCGGTGCTGGCGGCCCATGTGCTCCAGGCTGCGGAACAAGCAAGATAATAAAAACAGGCGCTGCCAGCGGCAGCGCCTGTTTTTCATTATAGTCCGCCCATTAAGAAACTGGCGGCGTGTTCCATGGCCTCGTTGGCCTTTTTCATAGGGAAGGTCTGAAAGACGTGCCACATCTTGTCCCACACTTCCAGCTTGCAGGGCACGGAGGCCTTGAGCATCCGGTTGCGCAGGCGCACCGAGTCGGAGAGCAGCAGCTCGTTGGTGCCAGCTTGGATCAGGGTAGGGGGGAACCCGGTGAGATCGGCAAACAGAGGGGACAGACAGGGATCGGTCAGGTCCTCTCCCCGGGCATAGGCGTCCCGGGTGGCGTAGATATAGTTGAGGGTGAGCACGGGGTCGATGTCAGCCCGCTCCTGATAGGACTTGCCGCTGGCCGTCATGTCGGTCCAGGGAGAGAAGAGGAGAAGTGCCCGGGGAAGCAAACGGCCCGCCTCTTTCAGCTTGTGGGTAAGCACCAGTGCCAGGTTGCCCCCTGCAGAATCGCCCGCCACAATGATGTCCCGGGCGCCGTAGCCCAGATACATCAGGTGGTCCCAGGCCTGGAGGGCGTCCTCCACAGCGGCGGGATAGGGGTGTTCAGGGGCCAGGCGGTACTCAAAGCTCATCACCTGCAATCCTGTGACCAGGGACAGCTTGGAGCCTAGGATGCGGGAGTAGCCCAGGGTGCCACTGGTATAGCCGCCGCCGTGGCAATAGAGAATGGCCTTCCTGCGGTCATAGCTCCGGTGAGGCCTGATCCAGGCACAGTTCATCTCGCCCAGGGAAAAGGGTTCCCAGCTCATACCGCCCATAGGAGCCACTAGTCGGCCCAGCAGCTCCTGGCTTTTCCGCTGGCGGGCCAGATCTTCCACGTTCATGACCTCGGGGGTGGCGGCGCTGTGGATCGCCTTCAGTGCGCGCATGAAAGGGGCCAGACGCTGCTTTTCCGCCCGCTGTCCGGCCAGCTCCTGACGCTTGCTGTGGTGGCTCATAATGCCGTCTCTCCTTATTTCATGGTAATTCGATAAACTGCATTATACCACAGGGGAGAATGAAAGAAAAGAGGCGGGCGGGGCCTCTTTTTTGTGGAGAGATTCACTTTCCCTTGTGAGCGACAGAGGAATGTGGTATCCTTTTTTCAGGAAAGGGGGGGGGAGCCATGGCGGCAGCTCAGTCTGAACGCGGAGAAAAGAAGCACAAAGAGTGGTACCGGCTGGACAATGCGGCGGTGGTCTACTCCGCCATCCAAAAGGAACGGTATTCCGCTGTTTATCGCTTTTCCGCCGTGATGGATCAGCCGGTGGACCCGGAGGCCCTTCAGCGGGCGGTGGACAAGACCATGCCCCGCTTCCCCGGCTTCCGGGTGCGGATCAAGCCGGGGATCTTCTGGTACTACTCGGAATTCAACGACGCTCCCGGCCCCTTTGTACAGAAAGATATCTCCAATCCGTGCCAACCCATACGTTTTGATCAGGGGGACGGATGGCTGGTGCGCTTTTTCTACTATGAGCGGCGTATTTCCCTGGAAGTCTTCCACGCCATCAGCGACGGCGGAGGCGCTATGACCCTGCTGCGGACCTTGCTGGCGGTCTACCTGCGGGAGCTGGGCTACCAGATCCCCAATACCTGCGGGGTGCTGGATGTGGAGCAGCCCCCCAGGCCGGAGGAGCTGGAGGACGCCTACGCCCGGTACGCTACCGTAAAGGCCAGAAGCTTTACCACGCTGAAAAAGGCATATGCCAACGCCGGTACGCCGGAGCCCTTCTATACCCTCAATGTAACCATGGGCTTTTGCTCGGTGCGGCAGCTGAAAGAGAAGGCCAAGGAGCACGGGGCATCCATTACGGAATATCTGACGGCGGTGCTGCTGAAGGTTCTGGTGGACAAGCAGCACCGGGAGGGGCCCAAAAAGGAATTGCCGGTGGCCCTGGCCATCCCCATCAACCTGCGGCCCTGGTTTCCCACCGAGAGCCTGCGAAACTTTATTCTGACCGTCCGGCCCTGCATCGATCCAAGCCTGGGGGAGTATACCTTTGAGGAGATTGTCAGCCAGGTCCATCACTATCTGCGGCTGAACATCAACCGGCAGCAGATGCAGGCAGAGCTGGCGGGCAATGTGAAGTTTGCCAGGAACAAATTCATTCAGATCATACCCATTGCACTGAAGAAGCCGGGTATCGCTTTCGGGTACTGGATGGCAGGAGTGCGGCCCTATTCCGGTACCTATACCAACCCTGGGCCCTTCCAGGTGCCGGAGGAGATGAAGTCCCATATCCGTCGGATGGAGGTGATCCTGGGGCAGGCTACCATGCCCCGGGTCCACTGTGCCTCCATCAGTTACGGGGACGAGATGGAAATTACCTTTGCCGGGACCCAGAGGGAGACGGATACGGAGCGGGAGTTTTTCCGCTTTTTGGTGCGGGACGGCGTCCATGTCAAAGTGGAGAGCAACCGTACCCAATAAGGAGGAAGCACCATGTCCTATTGTGTTCATTGTGGAGTGGAACTGGACGCCACTGCCACGTTCTGCCCGCTGTGCCAGACAAAGGTGATAGACCCGGGCCGTCCGCCCGACACCACATCTCCCAAGCCCTTTCCCACTGAGCGGGGAGAGGTGCCGCCCATCCCTAAGGGGGCGGTGGCGGCGGCCATTACCGCTATGCTGGCCTGTGTGGCGGTGGGATGCGGTCTGCTCAACCTGTTTCTGAAACCGGGGCGGGCCTGGTCTCTCTATGTGATTGGGGCCACCATCATGCTGTGGCTGTGGATTGTGCTGCCCCTCCTCTTCAGACGATTGCCTCTGCTGGTCCGCAGCGTCATCAATGTGGCGGCGGTGGCCCTGTATGTCTACCTGATGTCGGTGGACCTGAATGGCCGGGACTGGTATCTGGGGCTGGCGGTGCCCATTATCCTGTGGGGAGGCGCGGTATGGCTGCTGCTCTCCCTGATGCTGCGGGTGTACCACCGCTCGGTCATCAGTACTGTCGCCATTCTCATCGGCAGCCTGGGGGTATTTCTCCTGGGTGTGGAATTTTTCATCGACCGCTGGCTTACTGGCCGGTGGGACCCCTCCTGGTCGTTGGTAGTACTTACTATATGTGTGTGTACTGTGATCCCCCTGGTGATTATCCGGCGTATTCCCGCTGTCCGGGAAGAGGTACGCCGCCGGTTCCATACCTGAATTCAAATAGCAAGAAAGGCCGCCCGACAGGGCGGCCTTTCTTACGTAAAAATCAAGCTATTCAGCGAGACTCCCGGTGGAAGAGACGGTGGAAAAATCCCCCTCGCTTCTCCTGGGGAGCCGGGGCATTGGCAACGGCCCGGGCCTCCCGCACAGCTTGCTCCATCAGCGCCGCCTGGGCGTTGACAGCGGGGGCGCCCTCCTGGCGGGGCACCGGCGTGTAGCTGCCGTCGGGACCCATGTTGCGGGCCTTCACGTTGTCGGAGCAGAATAGCTCCACATACTGCCGGATCTGACGGCGCACGTCCGGGTCTACTACCGGGCAGGCGATCTCCACCCGGCGCTCGGTGTTGCGGGTCATCAGGTCGGCGGAGCCGATGTAGAGGCGGGTACCCTCTCCTACGCCGAAGGCGTAGATCCGGGGGTGTTCCAGATAGCGGCCCACGATGGAAAAGACCCGGATACGGTCGGTGAGGCCGGGTACGCCGGGCCGCAGGCAGCAGATGCCCCGCACGTTGAGGGTCACGGGTACGCCGGCCTGGCTGGCCTCGGCCAGTTTGTCGATGAGCTCCCGGTCGGTGACCGAGTTGACCTTGAAGAAAATACGGGCGGGCTGGCCCTGGCGAGCCTTTTCGATTTCCCGGTCCATCAGGGCCAGAATGCGGTTTTTCAAACTGTGGGGGGCCACCAGCAGCTGGTGATACTCGCCGTGGAGGTTGGAGGTGGCCATATTCTGAAAGAACGCCGCGCCATCGCCGCCGATGGCGGGGCTGGCGGTCATAAGGCAGAAGTCGGTATAAAGCTTGGCCGTCTTTTCGTTGTAATTGCCGGTGCCGATCTGGGTGATGTACTGGATGCGGCCCTTGTCCCGGCGGGTGATGAGGCAGATCTTGGAGTGGACCTTGTAGTGCTCAAAGCCGTAGAGGATGGTACAGCCCGCCTCCTCCAGCCGCTGGGCCCAGGCAATGTTGTTCTGCTCGTCGAACCGGGCCCGCAGCTCCATGAGCACGGTCACGTCCTTGCCGTTTTCCGCCGCCGCCGCCAGATATTCCACCAGCTTGGCGGTGGAGGCCAGCCGATAGATGGTGATCTTGATGGACAGCACAAACGGATCGTTGGCAGCCTCCCGCACCAGCTGGAGGAAGGGCTCCATGGAGTGGAAGGGATAGAAGAGCAGCATATCCCGCCGTAAAATCTGGGGGATCAGCTTCTCGCCCTTGACCAGACCGGCGGGCCACTGAGGGGTATAGGGAGGATAACACAGGGCGGCGGCGCTCTCCTCGGGCAGTTTGCCTTCCAGGGAGTAGACATAGCCCATAATGAGGGGGCTTTTGGACCGGAACACCTGCTCGGCGGTCAGATTGAGCCGCTGGCAGAGGAACTGCTGCAGTTCAGCGGAGGCCTCTCCCTGGATCTCCAGCCGCACGGGGGCCAGTCGGGCCCGCTTCTTCAGCACCTTCTGCATATGGGCCCGGAAGTCCTCACCCACATCGTAGTCCTCGTCCTCGGGGCTGATGTCGGCGTTGCGGGTTACCGAAATAACGCACTTCTCCTCCACCTGGTAGGTCTCAAAGAGCTGATCGGCAAAGTGAAGGACCACCTGTTCGGTGAGCAGGTAACGCAGGCCCTGTTCCTCCAGCTGGAAGTAGGGAGGAAGGGCCTTGGGAATGGGTACCAGGCCGAAGCAGCGGGTGTTGCCCAGCCGCAGGGTGAGGGCGATGGTCAGGCTGTTGGAGGGCAGGTGAGGGAAGGGGTGGTGGCTGTCTACCACCATGGGGGACAGGATGGGCTGCACATAGTCCCGGAACCACCGCTCCACCTGCTTGCGCTCCTTGCCATCCAGCTCCCCGGGGGTCAGGTTGCAGATGTTGCAGGTCCGCAGCCGCTTCTCCAGCTGGGAGACGATCTTGTCCTTCTGCTTGTACAGACCGGGTACCGTCTTGAAGATGGCCTGGAGCTGCTCAGTGGGGGTGAGGCCGCTCTTGCTGTCCACATGGGTCTGCTTGGACAGAGTCATGTCGTAGATGGACCCAACCCGGATCATGAAGAACTCGTCCAGGTTGCTGGTGAAAATAGCGGCAAATTTCAGCCGTTCGAAGAGAGGGACGCTCTCGTCCTTGGCTTCCTCCAGCACCCGCTCGTTGAAACGCAGCCAGGACAGTTCCCGCTCCTGGGTATAGCGTGTGTCGATCTCTTTATGCATCATGGCTTGTTCCCTCCATCACGCGGCGGAGCAGATAGCCCTCCCGGACGCCGCAGGCGCTGACCGATACGGTGGATACCTCATAGGCGTCCAGAATGGCGGTGAGGATGGCCAAACCGGGCAGAATGGTGTGGACCCGGTCGGGTACCGAGCGCAGGATCTGCCGCAGGGTATCCTGATCGCCCTTTTTCAGCCCCTTGTACAGGGCGTGGATCTCCCCGGCGGGGATGATCCGGTTGTCCGGATCGGCGCCGGACAGGTCGTTGCACAGCTTGGCGGCGGCCCGGAAGGTGCCGCCCACGCCGGTCAGGTGACTGCACCGCAGACCGGCGGTTTTGGCCTTTTCCAGCTCCTCCCTCACGTCGGAGCGGATGGCCTTCCGCTCCTCCTTGGTGGGGAAAAGGCCGGAGACGTGTTTGGTGAAGAGGGACAGGGAGCCCATGGGCAGGGAGCAGCCTGAGGTGATGGCCCCGTCCTGGTAGGCCACCAGCTCGGTGGAGCCGCCGCCCACGTCGGCCAGCATCCCGGAGCCCGGCGCGCCGCCGCCTACGGTGGCTCCCAGGAAGGAGAAGGCGGCCTCATCGGCCCCTGACAGCACCTCTACCTTGATCCCGGTCACCGCCTCAATGGTCTCCAGGGCCTCCTCGGTATTGACGATGTTGCGCAGGGAGGCAGTGCCGAATACATAGAGGTCGGCAATGTCAAAATTGCGTAGCAGGGCCTTGAAGCCCGCCAGCACCCGGCAGGCCACCAGAATGCCGCTGTCGGAGAGCAGGCCGTTTTTGATGTAGCCGGCCAGGCCGGCCATCTCCTTTTTATTCATGAGGAGCTTGAACTTCTGCCCCTCCCAATGATAGATGGACAGGCGGATGGTGTTGGAACCCACATCCACGATCCCGCATTTCATGTGATGATACACCTCTCTTTAGAAGTCTAGTTTACGCGATTTCCGTAGCATTATCAATGGGATTTACAGAAGATTTACAAGCCTCATCCATGGTCCGGCGGGCGGCCACCAGAGCTAGGCCGTCCCCCAGGGTACAGAAAAAAGCGGACAGAACGGCAAGTTCCTCGGCGGAGCGGTTGTGAGCCAGCCGGGCGGCGGCCAGCGCGGCGGCAGCAAGCAGGGTTTCTCCGGAAGGCGGTGTGTACACGGGCCTCATCTCCCTTCTTTCCAATGTATGGCGGCGGGAGATGCGGGTTGACGGCGGAGGCGGATGTGGATACAATGAAAGGAACGAAAGGGGAAGAACCGTATGAATATGCCTCTCATTCTGCTTTATAATTTGGATACCCCCAAGGGGGCCAAGATCCGGCGGATGTGCCTGCCTCTGGGTCTGCGGACCCGGCTTGTGACGCCGGAGGAGTATGGCCTGCCTCTGGGCGATCTGGTGGACGGCGCCGCGCCGGAGACGCCCTGGACCGGAGAGACCTTTGGGGACGAGATGCTGGTGCTGGTCAACTGCACCGGCCCCCTGCTGGACCGGTTCCTCCAGGGCTTCCGGCGGAACAAGATCCCGGCGGTCTATCTCAAGGCAGTGCTGACCCCCACCAACCGGACCTGGAACTCGGTGGCCCTCCACGGTGAGCTGGTCAAGGAACGGCAGGCCATTGCCCAGGGCCAGGGAGCTCACGCTGGGCAGACATCTGGGGAAGAGGGGAACTGACGTGCACAACGAACTGACCAAAAAGGACATTCAGATGATGCGGGAGGAGCTGGATTACCGCCGTATCCAGCTGCGCCCCCAGCTGCTGGAGGCGGTGAAGGAGGCCCGGGCCTTCGGTGACCTCAGCGAGAACTTTGAGTACAAGGCCGCCAAGCAGGAGAAAAACCGGAACGAGGGCCGCATCCGCTACCTGGAGAATATGATCCGCACCGCCAAGGTGCTGCCGGACGAGCCGGTGACCGACGGGGTAGGACTCTATGATAAGGTGACCGTGTTTCTGGAGGATGAGGGGGACACCGAGACCTACCAGATCGTCACCACCATGCGGCAGGACGCCCTCCACGGGCTCATCAGCAAGGAGTCGCCCATGGGCAAGGCCCTGCTGGGCCGCAAAGTGGGAGAGACCTTCCGCATCCAGGTCAATGACAGCTACGGCTATGATGCTAAGGTATTGGCCATTGAGAAGGGAGAGGACGACGGTTCCGCTCCACTCACCGGATTTTAACGAAAAAAAGGACGCATTGCACAGGCAATGCGTCCTTTTTTGTTTAAAAGCCCCAGGCGGATTTCAGCAGGGACAGGGCGGGGGCCATGTCCTCGGCAGCCACCCGGGTATAGCCCATGATGAGGGCTGGCGGCCGGTCTATGGGGGGCGGAGTCAGGTCGCAGATGGACAGGGGAGACACTCCAACACCTACCTCCGCCGCCCGGGCGGCCAGCTCCTGTTCATTCCACCGCCGGTCCATCCACAGCAGCAGGTGGAGGCCGGCGTCGCCTCCGTCAAAGGAACCCACCTGGGTCAGGCCGGTGTCCCGGGCGGCGGCCAGCAGGGCCTCCCGCCGGGCTTTGTACCGGGTGCGGGTGCGGTTCAGGTGACGCTCAAAGTGGCCCCGGTCCATGAACCGGGCCAGGGCGTACTGCTCAAAGGAGGGGACGGTGGAGGAGTAGAACCAGAACTCCCGCCGCCACCGCTCCAGCAGATGGGGGGGCAGCACCATATAACTGATGCGCAGGGAGGGAGCCAGACTCTTGGCAAAGGTATTGAGGTAGATGACCCGCTCTCCGTTGTCCAGACTTTGCAGCGCCGGAATGGGCCGGCCGGAGAAACGGAACTCGCTGTCGTAGTCGTCCTCCAGAATATAGCGCCCCGGCTGCTGGGCGGCCCAGCGCAGCAGGGCTTGACGCCGGGTCACCGGCATGATGATGCCCAGAGGAAAGTGGTGGGAGGGGGTGACGTGGACCACCTGTACTTTGTGACGGTCCAGCTCCTCCACCACCAGGCCCTGGTCGTCCAGGGGGATGGGTTCCACCTGGGCCCCGCAGCTGCCCAGGATGCGGTGGGTCTTGGTGTAGCCGGGGTTTTCCACCCCGTAGCGTCCCTCCCGGCCCAGCAGCTGGACCAGCAAGCTGGTGAGTACCTCCGACCCTGCGCCCACCACGATCTGGGCCGGGTCCGCCCGGATGCCCCGGAAACGATAGAGGTGGGCGGCAATGGCCTCCCGCAGCTCGGGCACCCCCTGGGGATGGGGAGTGTTGAGCAGGGTGTCCTCCTGCTGAGACAGCACCTCCCGCATCAGCTTGGCCCAGGTGGCGAAGGGAAACAGGGCGGTGTCCACGGCGCTGGTGGAGAAGTTGTAGCGGAAGGTGGGCCGGGCGGGTTCTTCCGGCGGGGGCAGAGGACCGGGGGAGGTTCTGGCGGGCGTGGCCTCCGCCGCCTGCACGAAGAAGCCCCGCTTGGGTTGGGAGCGGAGGTAGCCCTCCGCCAGCAGCTGATTATAGGCTCCCTCCACCGTTACCACGCTGATTTTCAGGTGGGCGGCCAGGGCCCGCTTGGAGGGCAGCCGCTCCCCGGCGGCCAACCGCCCGGCCTCGATCTCCCCCCGGATGTGGCGGTAGAGCTGCTCATACAAGGGCATGGAAGCGCTGCTGTCCAAAATAGGCGTGAGCATAGAGATCCTCCTGTCTGACCTGATTCTTCTTTTTGTTCAGTATAGCGGAAATAAGGTCAGAACACAAGAGACACCGAAGTCCATCGAAAGCGGTCCCACGATAAAAAAGATTGCCGCAGGGGCCGCCGTATGAAAGGAACCGTCGGGGACATACTGAACACAGACACAGAGAAGGAGGCAGGGGCCATGCAGGGAAAGGTTGAGATCTGCGGCGTCAACACGGCAAAGCTGAAGGTACTGAAAAACGAGGAGACCATGGAACTGCTCCGGCGGGTGAAGCAGGGGGACATGGAGGCCCGGGAACAGCTTATCGCAGGCAACCTGCGGCTGGTGCTGTCGGTGATTCAGAAGTTTTCCGGCCGGGGTGAGAACGCCGACGATCTGTTTCAGGTAGGGTGCATTGGCCTCATTAAAGCCATTGATAATTTCAACACCGATCTGGACGTGCGTTTTTCCACCTATGGCGTGCCGATGATAGGTATTTTGGGGAAATAGAAATACTTGAATTCAAACTCCAGGTTTCAGAATCTTGATTCTTGAGTAGGTTGGTGGTAAAATAAAGAAAACAAACCGCGGACCGCGGGCGGTCAGGAGGAGAGGATCTTATGAATACCACCATGTCAAAGCTGAGCGTGGCCGTGCGTAAACCGGTCATCAAAATCGTCAGCAAACCTACCCCTGTGACCTACATTGGGCCGGGCCGTGCCAAAGAGGCAGGCCGCCTGCTGAAAATGCTGGGCGCCAAGAAGGCCCTGGTGATCACTGATTCCTTCCTCCACCAGTCCGGCCTGCTGGATGGGGTGGAAGAGAGCATCCGGAACGCCGGAGTGGAGCATAGCGTGTATGACGGGGTGCAGCCCGATCCCACCTTTGCCATTGTGGCCGAGGCCAAAAAGGCCTGCTCCGGCTGCGACGCCGTGGTGGCAGTAGGCGGTGGATCGGTGATGGACACTGCCAAGGCGGTGGCTGCCGCCGTGGCCAACCACACCAGCGCCGAGGCTCTGGCCGGGATGCTGAAGGTGCGCCGCCGGCCCCTGCCCCTCATCGCGGTGCCCACCACCGCCGGTACCGGCAGCGAGACCACCGTGGCCGCCATCATCTCGGACTCCGCCACCCACAGCAAGAAGCAGCTGCTGGACCCCAAGCTGGTGCCCATGTTTGCCATTCTGGACCCGGAGCTGACGGTGGGCCTGCCCAAGCACACCACCGCCCACACCGCTCTGGATGCCCTGACCCACGCCCTGGAGGCCTATGTGGCTGGCTACGCTGACGAGGAGACCGACCGTCAGGCCCGCATCGCCGTTCGGCTTATCTTCCAGTACCTGCCCAAGGTCCAGGAGAATCCGGCGGACCTGGAGGGCCGGGAGGCCCTGCTTACCGCCTCCTTCTTCGCGGGCATGGCCTTTACCCGTACCTATGTGGGCTACGTCCACGCTTTTGCCCACACCATCGGCGGCAAGTTCGGCGTGCCCCACGGTCTGGCCAATGCGGTGCTGCTGCCCCACATCATGCGCTACTACCTGCCGGTGAGCTATAAGCGGTTTGCCGAGCTGGGCCGGATGCTCAAGCTGGGGATGCCGGGAGACAGCGACCAGATCAAAGCCACCCGCTTCGTAAAGCTGCTCTACAAGCTCAACCGGCAGATGGGCATTCCCACCCGGTTTGAAAAGTTCCCCGCCTCCGCCATCGAGGAGGTTATCGACATGGCCTTCCAGGAGTGCCACGGTACCTATCCGGTGCCCCGGTACTTCACCCGGGAGCACGCCCGCAAGCTGATGGAGGCGGTGTGCGCCAAGGAAGAGGCCTGAGTTCAGGCAGTCAAGCCCGCCCCGGCTGCGGGGCGGGCTTTTCTATGATGCGTGAAGGAGGGGTCTGGATGCCGTACCAGATCACAGAAAACTGTGTGGGCTGTACTCTGTGCGCTAAAAACTGCCCGGTGGGGGCCATCACCGGGACGGTCAAGCAGGTACATACCATCGATCCCGTCCGCTGTACCCAGTGCGGGGTGTGCGGCCGGGTGTGCCCGAGAGGGGCCATCGAGGGGCCCCTGCCCGGCCTCTACAGCCATAAAGTACCCAAAGAAAAGTGGCCCAGACCGGTCATTGACACCAAGCTGTGTACCGCCTGCTCCATGTGCGTGCTTGCCTGCGGCTTCTCCTGCCTGTCCATCAGCCTGCCCCGGCAGAAGGGGGATCTGGAGGTATTTGCCCAGCTGAGCGCTCCGGACAAATGCGTGGGCTGCGGTCTGTGCGCCCGGGCCTGCGGTATCGGGGCCATCACCATGAAGGAAGGGGTGGGAGCATGATCCTGCCGGTCTATGCCCAAGTGGACCTGACAAACGGCCGGTGGCGGAAGTGTACCATCTCTGCCAGGCTGTTTGAGCAATATCTGGGTGGCAAGGCCCTGGGGGCCCGGCTGCTCACCGATCTGACGACCGCGGGGCTGGACCCCCTCAGCCCGGAGGCGGTGCTTATCGTCAACACCGGACCCATGAACGATACCGGCGCCCCCAGCTCCAGCCGGTTCAACATGACCTTTAAAAACGTCCTCACCGGCGGTATCGCCTCCTCCAACTGCGGCGGACCCTTTGGGATGCTGCTGAAGAAGGCGGGCTTTGACGGACTCATTCTGTGCGGAAAGGCCCCGGAGCTGAGCATGGTGGTGGTGGAGGACGGCAAGATCCGCATCGAGGCCTGTCCCCAACTCCAGGGCCTGGACACTGAGCGCACCCAGGAAGAACTGCCGGAGCGGTACGGCAAGCTGGTCATCGGCCCGGCCGGAGAGAACGGGGTACGCTTTGCCTGCGCCGCCAGCGGCGAGCGAGTGGCCGGGCGCTGCGGGGCCGGGGCGGTCATGGGCAGCAAGAATCTGAAAGCGGTCATTGCCTACGGCACCCGTGAGGTGGTGAAGGCCAATCCCGAGGGCTTCGAGGCCCACACCCGCAAGTGGGTCAAGCTGCTGAAAAAGCACCCCATGACGGGGGACAGTCTGCCTCGATACGGCTCGGCGGGTCTGGTGAGCAAGGCCAACGCCTCCAGTGTGCTGCCCACCCACAACTTTACCCGGGGCCGGTACGAGCACTACGAGGAGGTCAGCGGCGAGACCCTGGCGGATACCAGGCTCACCCGCAACAGCAGCTGCGTCAGCTGCCCCATCCGCTGCGAGCGGCGGGTGAAGGTAAAAGGCAAGGAGGTCAAGGGGCCGGAGTACGAGACCCTGGGCCTTTTTGGACCCAACCTGGAGAACCGGGACCTGGACCTTATCAATGAACTCAACTACAAGTGCGACCTGCTGGGCATGGACACCATCTCCCTGGCGGGCACCATCGCCTTTGCCATGGAGCTCCAGGAGAAGGGGATGGGAGACTTCGGCCTGAAGCCGGGCCAGCCCGAGGACCTGCCCCGGGTGGTGGAGGATGTGGCCTACCGCCGGGGTCCCGCCGGAGAACTGTCCATCGGCAGCAAGGCCTTGAGCGAGAAGTACGGCGGCGCCGACTTTGCCATCCACGCCAAGGGGCTGGAGTTGGCCGCCTATGAACCCCGGAAAAGCGTGGGTATGGGTCTGGGCTACGCCACCGCCAACCGGGGCGGCTGCCACCTGAATGGCGGTTATCTGGCCCTTCTGGAGTCGGTGGGTGTTATCAGCATGGACGCCCAGACCCCCAAGGGCAAGCCGGAGCTGACGGTGTTCTTCCAGAACGGTATGGAGGCGGCCTCCGCCGCCGGGTTCTGCCTGTTTACCATGCAGGCCATGATCCCCGGTATCCTGTTCAAATTTGGACCTGCCAGCTTTGCCTGCCGGGCGGCGGGCAAGGTGATGCTGTCCGCCCGGCCCCTGCTGGGGCAAATCTGGAAGTTCATGCCCTGGATCATGCCCATCAACTGTATGCTGGTGCCCCACAGCAAGTCCATTGCCCTGGTCACCGGCCTGCCCATGACCATCGGTAAATTCTTTACCGTGGGGGAGCGCAGCTACAATGTGGAGCGGCTGTACAACCTGCGGGAGGGTCTGACGGCGGCGGACGACGCCCTGCCCGGACGGCTCACTAAAACGCCCCAGGACCCGGACCGGCCGGACACGGTGGTGCCTCTGGATAAGATGCTGCCGGTGTACTACAGGGTCCGGGGGTGGGACGCCCACGGCGTGCCCACCGCCAAGCGGCTGAAACACCTGGGCATCCCCCTGCCGGAGGGGGGATAATATGGCGTTGGTGCGCTATCACGGCCGGTTGGCCGACCTCACCGGCTGCCGGGAGGAAACAATGGACGGGAACAATGTGTCCCGGCTGCTGGATCAGATCAAGAAGTACCGCGGGGTTGAGGCTTACCGGCTGGCCAAGCGGAGCCACATCATTGTGGACAAACGCTCCGCTGGGGCGGAGAAGGGCTTCCGTACCCCCACGGGACCGGACAGCGTGGTGGAGTTTATCCCCGTGTGCGGCGGCGGTTAGGAGGGTGCTGTGGAACTGGAGCGATACCGACGGCAGCTAACTATCCCGGAGATCGGAACGGAGGGCCAGCGCAGGCTGGCCGCCTCCTCGGTGCTGGTGGTGGGAGCCGGGGGCCTGGGAGGCCCGCTGCTCTATGCCCTGGCCGGTGCTGGGGTGGGGCGGCTGGTGGTGGTGGACGGGGATACCGTCTCCCTCAGCAACCTGAACCGGCAGTTCCTCTTTGACCAGGCCGACCTGGGCCGCCCCAAGGCGGAGGCGGCCGCCCGGCGGCTGTCCGCCTTCAACCCGGACCTGCGGGTGGAGGGGGTGGAGGCTTGGCTGGACGAGAAAACTGGAATGGAGCTGCTGGCAGACTGCCAGCTGGCAGTGGCGGCGGTGGACAATCTGCCTGGCCGGCTTGCCCTCAATGCCGCCTGCGCTCAGAATAATATTCCTCTGGTCAATGGTGGGGTGGAGGGCTGGTACGGCTCGGTGATGGCGGTGGAGTTTGGGAAAACTCCCTGCCTGTCCTGCTGCTATGCCGGGACCGCGCCGGAGGAGGGTGGTCAGGCCCTGGGGGCAGTTACCGGAGCGGTGGCCTCCCTGATGGCTACCGTTGCCCTCCAGATGCTGCTGGGGCACAATCCCATCCCGGGAGAAATGTTGCTCTACGACGGCAAGCGGCTGGAGCTGGATCGTGTGCCGGTGGAGCGGGGCACGGGCTGCCCCGTCTGCGGAAGATATTGATGGAAGGACCTGCTGTGAAAACGGCAGGTCCTTTTGTCTGCCTTCGGACAAAAGCGGGCACACTGAAAGCGGAGGCGATATCATGGAAGTGCGACGCTATGTGAACGGCAAGCCGGTGTCCGGCAAGGATTTGCCGCCCCAGCAGGTGGAAAATCCGGTGCTGGTCCGTCTGCTGCGGCAGGCCAGGGCCAGAGGACGGAAACGGTGATGGCAGAAAAAGGAATTGCAGCGAATAGGGACAATCCGGTACAATGGACCCCATGACACAGCATCAGGAGAGAAATATGACGGAACTTGTGGAAAACCAGCCCCTGCGGGCCCTCTATATCCGGGTATCCACCGAGGCCCAGGCGGAGGAGGGCTACTCCATCCAGGCCCAGACCGAGCGGCTGGAGGCCTACTGCAAGGCCATGGGGTGGGACAACTATCGCTGTTACACCGACGGCGGCTACAGCGGCAGCAATCTGGACCGGCCGGAGATGACCAGGCTCATCGCCGATGCCCGAGGCGGGCAGGTGGCCACGGTGGTGGTGTTCAAGCTGGACCGGCTGTCCAGAAGCCAGAAAGATACCCTCTACCTCATTGAGGACGTATTTCTGCCCCACGGGGTGGATTTTATCTCCCTCAATGAGAGTATCGACACCTCCACCCCCTACGGCCGGGCCATGATCGGGATTCTATCCGCCTTTGCCCAGCTGGAGCGGGAAAACATCTACCTGCGTACCCGAATGGGCATGGTGGAGCGGGTGCGGCAGGGCTACTGGATGGGGGGCGGCGGGGTACCCTTTGGCTACGACTACGACCGGAGCACCGGCATCCTGGTGCCCAACGCCGACGCCCCCCGGGTGCGGCAGATGTACGAGCTCTACCTGAAGGGATGGTCCGCCCAGCGGATCGCCCACAGAATGGGGCTGAAATACGACAAGCTGGTGACCCAGATCCTCACCCGCAAAAGCAACATCGGCCTCATCACCTACAAGGGGGAGGAGTACCAGGGCCTTCACCAGCCCATCGTGCCCGAGGAACTATTTTATCTGGTTCAGGACCGGATGAAGGAGCGGGCTACCAAGCACCGGGCCGCCGGAGGGGGTCACCTGCTCACCGGACTGGTGTACTGTGGCGCCTGCGGCGCCCGGATGCGATACATTCGCTGGGGCAAGAATGGCTATAAGCTGCGCTGCTATGGCCGGGACCCCTCCAAGCCCCATATGAAGAAGGGCGACAACTGCCAGGCTGAGGCGGTGTGGGCGGAGGAACTGGAGGAGCAGGTGCTTCACGATCTGTTCCAGGTGTCCGCCCGGCTGGGGGAGGAGATTGACCCCGTCCCCGATCCCCTGACCCAACTGGAGGGGGAGATGAACAAGCTGGAGAGCAAGCTGCGGCGGCTCTACCAGCTCTTTGCCGAGGGGGAGGACCCGGTGCTGCTGGACGAGGTGCGGGAGGTGCGCCGGCAGCTGGAGATTCTGCGGCAGGACTATGAGACCGAGCAGGCCACCTGCCGCCGGGCTGCCCGGATGGAGGACCTGCGGGAGCAGGCGGCGGGCATCAAAGATAGCTGGCCCAATCTCACCCCGGAGGAGCGGCAGGCGGTGATCCGGGACTGCGTGGAGCGCATTGTGGTGGACGGACCCAAAGTGGAGATTTATTACACCTTTTTGAAGCATGGGGCGGAGTCATAGAGAATTTTCCCTAATAGCAGTATCATGCCGATGATTATTGGGGAAATCCGCCGCTACCTCCGGGACAACTCCTCTCTCCGGGTGTCCCGGTCCATGCGGGACACCGCCTACCGGGTGCTCCAGGCTAAAGAGAAATTCATGAACGAGCACCAGCGGGAGCCCAGCATGGAGGAGATCGCCAGGATGCTGGAACTGAAGCGGGAGGACGTGGTATTTGCTCTGGATGCCATCGTGGACCCGGTGTCCCTCTACGAGCCGGTCTACGAACACGGCGGGGATACCATCTGCGTCATGGACCAGGTAAAGGACTCCAAAAACACGGATGATAGCTGGCTGGAGCACATTGCTCTGAAGGAGGCCATGGAGCGGCTCACCGACCGGGAGAAGCGGATTTTACGGATGCGCTTTTTTGAGGGCAAGACCCAGATGGAGGTATCCGCCGAGGTGGGCATCTCCCAGGCTCAGGTTTCCAGACTGGAAAAAAGTGCAATAAACCGGATGAAAAAGGATCTCTGAAGAACAGATTGCGGATTTGGGGCCGTCATGATACAATGGAGGTGACAAAACGACGGAAAGGAGTTCTGATTCCCATGAGCTTTGTACTGCCTGAGTATCATGCCCCTGATTTTACCCAGCCCATGTTCCAGAACGCCCCCAGCGTAACCTTCCACCCCGCCCCCCGGGACGGTGTGGCGCCCGAAGGCTACCACGCCACCAGTATTTTCCCGGAATACTTCAAAGTCAACGAAGACTGGCTGCTGGCCGAGGAGAGCCGCATGGACTGCGTGGCCGTCCTGCGGGATGGCAAGATTGCCGTGGTAGAGTTCCGCAACCTGAAAGAGGGCGAGCCGGTGGTAGTAGGCCGGACGGAGGATGCCTCGGAGGGCATCTATATCTACGCCGATGGCTTTGAGACGGAAAAAGGGGAGCAGGAGACCTTCTCCTTCCGTCAGGGCCGCTCCAGGGAGACCGCCTACTCCATGGATTACGACTCCATCTATGAACTGCTCCGCCATGAGAAGGACCACGGGCGCATTTTGTGGGTCATGGGCCCCGCCTGCGCCTTTGACCACGATGCCCGGGACGCCTTTGCCGCTCTGGTGCGGGGTGGCTATGTCCACGGCCTGCTGGCGGGCAACGCCCTGGCTACCCACGATCTGGAGGCGGGCTATCTCCGCACTGCCCTGGGCCAGGACATTTACACCCAGAAGAGTATGCCCAACGGCCACTACAACCACATTGACACCATCAACGCTGTCCGGCTGGCGGGGTCCACCGCCGCCTTCGTCCATTCCGGCAAGGTGAAAGACGGCATCATCTACGAGTGCGTCAACCACAACGTGCCCTTTGTGCTGGTGGGTTCCGTCCGGGACGACGGCCCCCTGCCTGAGGTGTACGGCAACGTGTATGAGGGCCAGGACGCCATGCGGGCGCTGGTGAGAAATGCCACCACCGTGATCTGTATGGCCTCCACCCTCCATACGGTGGCCACCGGCAACATGACCCCCTCCTACCGGGTGGTGGACGGGGTGGTGCGCCCGGTCTATTTCTATTCCGTGGATATTTCCGAGTTTGCGGTGAACAAGCTGCGGGATCGGGGCAGCCTGTCGGTACGCACCATTGTTACCAACGTGCAGGACTTTGTGGTCAACGTCCGCAAGGGAGTGCTGTAACGCAAGCACATGAGGCCTCGGGGCTAAAAAGCCCCGGGGCCTGTCTTTTTGCATGGAAATGTAAGACAGACAGCCCTTGAAGTTTCCATCTGTACTCTTGTATTTCTGAAACCGTCCGTATATAATATCATATAATAGGCCTTTCTACAGACCTGTGTGAATCGCTGATAAGAAGAAGGAGGGAGCACAGCCATGAAATTGCTCCAGCTTTTGGAACAAGACTGCACTCTGACCCCCGAACAGCTTGCATCTATGGCCGATATGTCCGTGGAGGACGTGAAGGCGGAGATCAAGCGGTACGAGGATGAAAAAATTATTTTGGGCTATAAAGCCATTGTGGACTGGGACCGCACCGACCGGGAGGCGGTTACCGCCCTGATCGAGGTCAAGGTGACCCCCCAGCGGGGCGAGGGCTTCGACCGGGTGGCCGAGCGGATCTACCAGTACGACGAGGTGGAGAGCGTCTACCTGATGAGCGGCGCTTTTGACCTGACCGTTATCATCTCCGGCCGCACCCTGAAGGAAGTGGCCCAGTTCGTGGGGGAGCGTCTGTCCACCCTGGAGGACGTGACCGGCACCGCCACTCACTTTATCCTGCATAAATATAAGGAAAAGCACCTGATCTTTGAAAAGCAGGAGAAGCAGCCGAAGGAGTGGATTTTCTCATGAACTACGACGAGATACTGTGTAAGCGCATCCAGGATGTGAAGCCCTCCGGCATCCGGCGCTTTTTTGACATTCTGGAGGAGATGAAGGACGCCATCTCCCTGGGCATCGGTGAGCCCGATTTCGTTACCCCCTGGCACATCCGGGACGCCGGCATCTACTCCCTGGAGAAGGGATTTACTAAGTATACCGGCAACGCCGGTATGGCGGAGCTGCGGCGGGAGATTGCCGCCTATCTGGCCCGCCGGTTCGACCTGCACTACAATTTTGCCGACCAGATCGTGGTCACCGTAGGCGGCAGCGAGGCCATTGACCTGACTCTGCGCTGCCTGCTTAACCCCGGCGACGAAGTCATCGTGCCTGTGCCCTCTTTCGTGTGCTACGGGCCTCTGGCTTCCATGGCCGGCGGTACCCCGGTGTATGTGGAGCTGAAGGCGGAGAATGAGTTCCGCCTCACTCCCGAGCAGCTGAAGGCCGCCATTACCCCCCGCACCAAAGTGCTGGTGCTGCCCTTCCCCTCCAACCCCACCGGCGGCATCATGGGCCGGGAGGATCTGGAGGCCATTGCCGAGGTGCTGCGGGGCACCAACATCATGGTGCTCTCCGACGAGATCTACGCCGAGCTGACCTACGGCCAGCACCACGTCTCCATGGCCAACCTGCCTGATATGTACGACCGCACCATCGTGGTCAACGGCTTCTCCAAGAGCCATGCCATGACCGGCTGGCGGATGGGTTACGTTTGCGGGCCCGCCCCGGTCATCAAGCAGATGCTGAAACTCCACCAGTTCGGCATCATGTCCGCCCCCACTGTCAGCCAGTACGCCGCCATTGAGGCCATGCGCAACGGCGACGGCGACATCGAGCATATGCGGGACGAGTACGACGGCCGCCGCCGCTATCTGGTGGAGGGTCTGCGCCGCATTGGCCTGCCCTGCTTTGAGCCCAGAGGGGCCTTCTATGTGTTCCCCGACATCCGGGGCACCGGTCTGACCTCTGATGAGTTCTGTGAGCGCTTCCTGATGGAGGAGAAGGTGGCCGTTATCGCCGGTTCCGCCTTCGGCCCCGGCGGCGAGGGCTTCGTCCGCTGCTGCTACGCCACCTCCATGAAGGATATTGCCGAGGCCCTGACGCGTATGGACAACTTCCTGACCAACCTGAAGAAAAAGCAGGCCAGAGAGCAGGAATAAGAAAAGGAGGAGAGGATATGTACATCACCTGTCTGGATATGGAGGGCGTTCTGGTCCCTGAGATCTGGATCGCCTTTTCCGAGGCCACTGGTATCCCGGAGCTGCGCCGCACCACCCGGGACGAGCCTGACTACAACAAGCTGATGCAGTTCCGTCTGAATATTCTGAAAGAGCATGGACTGGGCCTGAAGGAGATCCAGAATACCATCGCTACCATCGATCCCTTGCCCGGGGCCAAGGAATTTCTGGATGAGCTGCGCTCCTTCAGCCAGGTGATCATCCTCAGCGATACCTTTGAGCAGTTTGCACAGCCCCTGATGAAAAAGCTGGGCTGGCCCACTCTGATGTGCAACACCCTGGAGGTGGCCGACGACGGTACCATCACCGGCTTCCAGATGCGCTGCCCCCAGTCCAAGCTGACCACGGTGAAGGCCCTCCAATCCATCGGCTACGACACCATCGCCGCTGGGGATAGTTTCAACGACCTGGGCATGATCCAGGCCAGCAAGGCGGGCTTCCTCTTCAAGAGCACCGACCAGATCAAGGCCGATCATCCGGAGCTGCCCGCCTACGAGGAATTCCCCGATCTGCTGGCCGCCATCCGGAACGCGATAGACTGAGTACCACCCAAACTTCATGTCTGGAAGTGAGTGAGCAATATGCTGCGGCAATTTGAGGGACTGGCCTTCCGGCCGGCCGATATCCTGCTGCCCCGGGACTGCGAATACTGCAAGTGGTCGGTGGTGGCCTGCGATCAGTATACCTCCCAGCCGGACTACTGGCAGCGGGTGGAGGAGTATGTGGGCTCCGCCCCCTCCGCCCTGCGGCTCATCCTGCCGGAGAGCTGCCTGGACGGTCCCAATGTAGAGACCGATATTATGGAAGTCAACAACACCATGACCCGCTACCTGCGGGAGGAGCGCTTTCAGGAGTTCCCCAACGCCCTCATCTATGTGGAGCGGCGGCTGGACAACCTGAAGGTGCGCCGGGGCCTGGTGGGCATGGTGGATCTGGAGCAGTACGACTATGAGCCCGGCTCCGGCGCCGCCGTGCGGGCCACCGAGGGTACCGTCATGTCCCGCATTCCGCCCCGGGTGGCGGTGCGGAAGAACGCCCCCCTGGAGCTGCCCCACGTTATGCTGCTGACCGACGATCCCCAGAAAACGGTCATTGAGCCTCTGGCCCAGCGGAAAGACAGAATGCAGAAGGTGTATGACTTTGACCTGATGGAGCGTGGGGGACACATCACCGGCTGGCTGCTGGATGAAGAGAGTATGGCCCTGGTGGCCGACGCACTGTCCACCCTGGCTGACCCCGCCGCCTTCCGGGCCAAATACGGCACGGAGGAGGTCATGGCCTTTGCCGTGGGTGACGGCAACCACTCCCTGGCCACAGCCAAGGAGTGCTATGAGCGTCAGAAGCGACTGACTCCCAAAGAGCAGTGGAGCCGTCTGCCTGCCCGCTTCGCCCTGTGCGAACTGGTGAACCTCCACGACCCGGCCCTGGAATTTGAGGCCATCCACCGGGTGCTCTTCGGCGTAAAGCCGGAGCAGGTGGTGGATGCACTGGTAAAGAACTTCCCCGGCGCTTTCCGGGGTGAGGGGGAGGGCCACGTCCTCCGCTATGTCCACGCAGGCGGGCAGGGCGCGGTCACCGTGCCCAACCCCACTGCGCAGATGGAGGTGGGCACCCTTCAGCCCTTCCTGGATACCTATGTGAAGGAACAGGGCGGGCGTATCGACTACATCCACGGGGCTGATGTGGCCCGTACCCTGGCGGCCCGGCCGGGCAACCTGGCCTTCCTGCTGCCTGCCATGGGGAAGGACCAGCTGTTCCCCACTGTGATCCACGACGGGGCCCTGCCCCGCAAGACCTTCTCTTTGGGCGAGGCCCATGACAAGCGCTTTTATCTGGAGGCGCGCAAGATCCGATAAGGAGGAGTCTCATGGCAGTCCTGGAGGTCAAGGCCTACGCCAAACTGAATCTGTCCCTGGATGTGCTGGGAAAGCGGCCTGACGGCTACCACGATATGCGGATGGTGATGCAGACGGTGGGCCTTACCGATACCCTCCGGCTGGAGACCGGCACCGGGCAGCCCCTGCGCATGGAGAGTAACCTGGGCTTTTTGCCGGCGGACGAGAGTAATCTGGCCGCCGCTGCCGCCCTACGGCTGTGCGAAGCGGCAGGGGTGGACCACGGCGGACTATCCATCAAGCTGGACAAGACCATCCCGGTGTGTGCCGGAATGGCGGGGGGCAGTGCTGACGCCGCTGCTGTGCTCCGGGGGCTGAACAAGCTGCTGGGCCTGGGCCTGTCCTGGGAGCGGCTGGAGGAGATCGGCGCCCTGGTGGGCTCTGATGTGCCCTACTGCGTCCGGGGAACCACCGCCCTGGCCGAGGGCAGGGGAGAGGTCCTCACCGATCTGCCACCGCTGCCGTCCTGTCTGGTGGTGCTGTGCAAGCCCGCTTTCTCGGTGTCCACGCCGGAGCTGTTCCGTACGTTGGACGGCTGCCGGATTCGCCGGCGGCCCGATACGGCCGGATTGATCGCGGCGCTGAAGAGCGGCGACCTGCCCGGGGTGTCCCGGCGGATGTATAACGTCTTTGAGGACGCTCTGCCCAGCCGCCGTGCCCAGGAAATTGACGCCATTAAAAATGTGATGATCCAGCATGGAGCCCTTGGCTCCTCCATGAGCGGCACCGGTCCCACTGTGTTCGGACTTTTTGACCACGAGGAACGGGCACAAAGTGCTTTTGATGCACTGCAGGAGCAGTACCAAGAGACATTTCTGGCTCAGACCGTGGAAAATCTGCTGGAACAGGTATAAAATCAAAAATCACCGTCCACAATGGAGACAAACCAATGTGGACGGTGATTTTTTATGAAACAGAGCAAGACCCTGCGGCGCTGGGAATTGGCTCTTTTGCTGGGTGTGGCTATTGCGGCTCTGGCAGGGGTCTGGCTGGACCGGAGTCAGGCGGCCCTGTCCGATCAGGTGATCCGGCTCCATGTGCTGGCTAACTCCGACTCGGAGGCTGACCAGGCCCTGAAGCTGAAGGTGAGGGACCGGGTGCTGGGCGCGGCGTCGGATTATTTTGTGCCTGGGGCCACCTTGGAAGAGACCAGAGAGGTTCTGACAGAGCATTTGGCCGACATAGCAGCTGCCGGAGCAGATCAGGTGGCGGAGGAGGGATATCAGTATCCGGTGACGGTCTCCCTGGAGGACAACTACTGGTTTCCCACCAAGCAGTACACAGACTTTGCCCTTCCCGCCGGAGAGTATACCGCCCTGCGGGTGGTGATCGGCGAAGGCGCCGGTCAGAACTGGTGGTGCGTGGTCTTTCCCCCCTTGTGCCTGGGTTCGGTCAGTGAGACGGCGGCCCAGACCGCCCTCAGCGACGGCTTTACCCAGGACCAGGTGTCCCTCATCACCGGAGAGGACGAGGGGTATGTGGTGAAGTTCAAGGCCATTGAGCTGTGGGAGGGCTTCCAGCACTGGATCACAGGCGGATAAAAAGACAGGCTCGGCTGTAAGCCGAGCCTGTCTTTTTATATGAGATCAGCCAATGCCGCCGTAGTAGATGCCCAGCACCCACACAGCTGCCGCCACCAGCACATAGAAGCGGGCGGTAACGGTGAAGAACGTGCCGGGGCGGCCCTTTCCGCCCAGAGCCAGCTCGTCCTTAATGGTGTCTACCCGCAGTACGAAGTAGATGAACACCGCCACCAGCAGGGCGCCGAAGGGGGAGACGTAAATGGTGATCAGGTCCATCCAGCCGCCCATGCCGGCCAGGGACTCCAGGAACAGGCCGGGCACGAAGGTAACCACGCCAACAATGAGCGTGGCGGCCCGGCGGGAGAGCTTGACGGTGGAGCTGAGGGCCTCGCCGCAGGCCTCCAGCATATTCATCAGAGAGGTGATACCTGCGAAGAACACCGACACGAAGAAGAGCAGGGCGAAGATCTGGCCGCCGGGCATTTGAGTAAAGACCTGAGGCAGGGTGACAAACATGAGGGAGGGGCCGCTGGTGGGATCAATGCCGAAGGCAAAGACGGCGGGGATGATGGCAAAGCCCGCCAGCAGGGCGGCCAGAGTATCCAGCAGGGCGGTCATGCCCGCGTGGCGCAGAATGCTCTCGTCCTTCTTCATATAGCTGCCGTAGATCAGCATACCGGCACCGTTGATGGACAGGGAGAAGAAGGCCTGTCCCATAGCCATGACCCAGGTCTCCGGCTTAAGCAGGTAGCTCCAGTCGGGCCGGAGCAGGTAGAGGTAGCCCTCCGCCGCGCCGGGAAGGAAGGCTACCCGGACGGCAATGATGAGAAACAGAATAAAGAAGGCGGGCATCATGAACTTGCTCAGCTTCTCAATGCCGGAAGCCACGCCGAAAATCAGAATGACCACCGTAAAGACCACCGCGATCAGGTGCCAGGGCACGGAACCGAAGTTGACAGCCAGCGCGTCAAAAAAGCTCTGAGAATCCCCGGCCAGAATGGAGCCGGTGACAGAGCCGGCGGTATACCGCAGGACCCAGCCCACCACCACCGAGTAGCCGATGGCGATGCCCAGCACGCCCAGCAGGGGAATGATGCCCAGGATCTTGCCGCCCTTCTTGCCCCGGGATTTCATGACGTAATCCAGAGAGCCCATGGCGCCGGTGCCGGTGAGCCGGCCCAAAGCAAACTCGCCGGACAGGCCTACATAGCTGAACAGGGCCACAAAGATGAAATAGGGGATCAGAAAGGCGCCGCCGCCATACTGTCCCATGCGATAGGGGAAAAGCCAGATGTTGCCCATGCCAACGGCGGAGCCTACCGCTGCCAGGACAAATCCCAGTGAGCTGGTAAACTTACCGCCGGATTTGTTGTGTTCCATTCAGAGATCCTCCTCTTCGTTTCTGCGTACCATGTGGATATGGTCCTCCCATACCCCGTTGATCTTGAGATAGCGTTTGGCCAGTCCCTCCTCCTCAAAACCGGCTCTGGCCGCCGCTCGGCGGGAGGGAAGATTGCGGGGCATGATGTTGGCCTCCACCCGGTGGAGCCCCAGATTGCGGAAGCCCCACTCCGTCAGAGCGGCGATGGCTTCCGAGCCGTAGCCCTGTCCCCAGAGGGTGTGGTCCAGCTTGTAGGAGATGAAGCAGGACTGGAAGGCCCCGCGCACGATCTCGTTGAGACCAGCCAGCCCGATGATTTTACCGGGATGCCGGGGCTGGACCAACAGGAAGCGGAAACAGCGGCCCGCCTCCGCCTGCTCCAGGTCGAAGGCAAGACGCTCTGCCTGGCCCTCTGCTGTAAAGAATTCCTCGGGCTGGACCGGATCAAAGGGGGCAAAAGCTGCCCGATTGCGTCGGTAGAATGCTGCCGCCGGACCTGCCAGCGCCGGATCACAGGCCAGAAACCCCAGCCGGAGGGAACGAAAAACAAAACGGCGCATCCCAACCCTCTCCCTTCCGATGCATTGCACGCGAGGCACATTATATCACATCCTTAAGACTTTTGCACTATAAAGTTATAGCACTTTAAAGAGTCCATCACGGTAAAAAGAATCCCCTGGGGGTGGTTGACCTGGCCGCCGCTTTTCGATACAATAGAGATACCAAAAAAGGGAGCCGTCCACCTGTGGGCGGCTCTCCCATTGCCAAGGAGACAGGAAAACGATATGTTGAATACCCAAGAGGAACTGCGCTTTTGCAAGGCCCGGCGGGCGGCCATCGAACTGGAGTTTGGAAATCTGAATCCGGAACAGCGGAAAGCGGCTCTGGCCACTGAAGGGCCTCTGCTGCTGCTGGCAGGAGCGGGCAGCGGAAAGACTACGGTGCTCATCCACCGCATCGCCAACCTGATGAAGTACGGTCGGGGCTCCGATTCCAACGAAGTGCCTGCCTGGGTGACGCCGGAGGATCTGGCCTTCCTGGAGGAGTATGTGGCCCGCCCCGATCCGGAGAAGAAAGGAGAGCAGGAGCGGCTGTGCCGCCTGGACCCGGCGGTGCCTTGGTCCATCCTGGCCATCACCTTCACCAACAAGGCTGCCGGAGAGTTGAAAGAGCGGCTGGAGCGGATGCTGGGCCCCGCCGCCAACGACGTGTGGGCCTCCACCTTCCACTCCGCCTGCGTGCGTATCCTGCGGCGGGACATCGACCGACTGGGCTTTACCAGCTCCTTCACCATTTACGACACCGCCGACTCCGAGCGGGTCATCAAGGATATTGTGAAGGACTTCAACCTGGATGATAAGACCTTCTCTGCCCGCACGGTGCTGGGCTACCTGTCCCGTGCCAAGGACGCCATGCTGTCCGGGGCGGACTATCTGGCCCAGTGCGAGAAGGCGGGAGACTTCCGCCTGGTGAAGATGGCCAAGATCTATGTGGAGTATGAGCGGAGGCTGAAGGAAGCCAATGCCCTGGACTTCGACGACATTATCCTGGATACGGTGCGCCTGCTCCAGCGGTTTGAGGAGGTACGGACCTACTACCAGAAGAAATTCCGCTACGTCCTCATTGACGAGTATCAGGATACCAACAATCTGCAGTATCTGTTGGCCTCCACTCTGGCGGGAGGTTATGAGAACATCTGCGTGGTGGGTGACGACGACCAGTCCATCTATCGCTTCCGGGGCGCCACCATTGAGAACATCCTCTCCTTTGAAAGCCAGTATAAGGGCGCCCGGGTGATCCGGCTGGAGCAGAACTACCGCTCCACCAAGAACATTCTGGAGGCTTCCAACGCAGTTATCAAGAACAACGAGGGCCGCAAGGGCAAGGAACTGTGGACTCAGCACGAAGAGGGCGAGAAGATCCAGTGCTATACCGCCATGAATGAGCACGACGAGGCCCAGTATGTGGCGGCTCAGATCCTGGCAGGCTTTTCCGCCGGGCGCAGCTGGAAAGATCACGCGGTGCTCTACCGTATGAACGCCCAGTCCAACCAGATCGAGCAGGCCTTCAAGCGCAACGGTATTCCCTACCGCATCATCGGTGGCATCCGGTTCTTTGACCGTGCCGAGGTCAAGGATATGCTGGCCTACCTGAGCGCCGTGAACAACCCCGGCGACGATCTGCGGCTCTCCCGCATTATCAACAATCCGCCCCGCGGTATCGGCGCCACCACCGTGGACCGGGCGCAGAACATTGCCCAGGCTGAGGGCAGGTCCCTGTGGGAGGTCATCAGCCACGCCAAGGATTGGCCGGAGCTGCAGAAGGCGGCTCCCAAGCTGGGCCAGTTTGTGGAACTGATGGACGATCTGCGAAAGCTGTCCCGGGAGCTGCCTCTGCCTGCCTTCTACGAAGAGGTAGTGGCACGCACCGGTTATGCCGTCATGCTGGAGCAGAAAAAGACCATTGAGGATCGCACCCGACTGGAGAACGTGCGGGAGCTGGCTACCTCCATCCAGAATTACCTGGACAATGCGGTGGAGGAGCCCTCTCTGGCAGGCTTCCTGGATGAGATCGCCCTCTATACCGATATTGACAGCCACGACTCCAGCGAGGACTGCGTGGTCATGATGACCATGCACTCCGCCAAGGGCCTGGAGTTCCCGGTGGTCTTTGTGGTAGGCGTGGAAGAGGGTATTTTCCCCGGCATCCGTGCCATCGGTGAGCCAGAGGAGATGGAGGAAGAGCGGCGGCTATGCTATGTGGCTATGACCCGGGCCAAGGAGAAGTTGTATATGACCTGTGCCTCCCAGCGTATGCTCTTCGGCCGCACCAATTCCAACCGTCCCTCCCGCTTTTTGGGGGAGATTCCACCGGAACTGGTGGAGAAGTCCGGCCGCCTGCCCTACGGCGAGCGGGGTGAGGGGGAGCGGCCTGCCCGCAAGACCGCGCCAGTGCGTCGCACTTTCGACCACGGCTTCTCCCTAGGCCATACGGCTCCGGCGGCCCAGCCTGCCCCGGCGCCTGCGGCAAGCCAGGCCGCTCCGTCCGGCGGAGCCTTCCGCATGGGCGATACGGTGCGGCACAAGGCCTTCGGTCAGGGCCTGATCACCAAGGTGACTCCCATGGGCGGCGACGCCCTGGTGGAGATCGCCTTCGACAGCGTGGGTACCAAAAAGCTGATGCTGAAATCTGCCTCCCAGTATATGACCAAGGTATAAGAAAACCGGGCCGCCGGAAGGTGGCCCGGAGAAATGCTACGGCTGAAGCAATTCCGTAAAGCTGTAAATGTATTGATGGCACAGCTCCTTCAATTCGCCCTCGTACCGGGCGTAAAAAGGGTCGTACACCCCTACTACGGTCAGCCCCGCCTTCTTGGCGGCAGCGCAGGCGCCGGGAGAGTCCTCGTAGAGGGTACTATCTTCCGGCGTGGCTCCCAGCTCTTTCAGTACATGGACGAAGGTGGCCGGGTCCTTCTTCAGCATACCCAGCTCCTGGACGAAGATGAGGCGGGAGAAGTAGTTCTCCATATTGAGCCGCTTCAGGGCGGCCTGGCAGAATTCGGGCACGCAGGCGGTGAGCAATACCATGGTCTGCCCCTGCCGCCGGCACTGGTCCAGAAAGGCCAGAGCTCCCGGTTTGGCGGGGACCTGAGATAGGTAGGCCTCCCGGCCCAGCTGGGTCCACTCGTCCATGATGGCCTGAGGCGTGGTGTCTAGGTGGTAGTAATCGATGGTGAACTGGGCAGCCAGAGGGAAGATGGAGTGGCCCACCGTCTCGCTGTACTCCTGGGTGGGGGTCAGCCCCCGGCGGGTCAGGAAGGTGTTGTCCACCTCCTCCCACACACCGTTGGAGTCCACCAGGGTGCCGTCAAAGTCAAACAGGATCATACATAAAACCTCCAGGGGAATTGAACGGCCTCCTCAGCGTAATCGATGCCGATGCGGGGGCCGGTATGGATGACAGCGGGTGTTTCGCCTGCATCACAGAGAAACAACTCCTGGCCGCACAGGTCCAGACCGTTTTGGGCACGGGTAAGAGCCAGGGCCTTGCACACCTTGCCCGGTCCATCCAGAAAGTGCTTCTTTTGATAGGAAGTCAGCTCTCCGGGCATTTTGCCGAAGCGGTTGAGGCTCATACGAGCCAACCCATCCACCGGTTCCAGACCCCGCAGCAGGACGGCAGCAGGTTCCCCTTCCGCCTCGGTCACGAAGTTGAGACAGTGGTACATCCCGTAGATCAGGTAGATGTATGCGGTGCCAGGCGGGGCAAAGAGAGTCTCGGTCCGGGCGGTTCGGCGGTAGCCATAGGCGTGGCAGGCCTTGTCGCACCGGCCAATATAGGCCTCGGTCTCTGTAATGCGACCCACCAGCGTTTCCCCGTTCCATATCCGGACCAGGTGTTTTCCAAGCAGATCTCGGGCCACATCCAAGGTGTCCCGGGCAAAAAAGGTCCGATCCAGCGGTTTCATTTGGATGCCCCCCTTTGTTGGGATTACATTTTATTTTACCATAGGTAAAGGAGAGGTACAACCATGAGCCAAACCAATGAAAGCAGTGTCCTGGCCAAGTTCGCCACCCCGCTGATTATCCTCGCTACGATTATTTGGGGTAGTTCCTTTGTAGTGATGAAGAGCAGCGTGGATGTGCTGCCCACCTTCTGGCTACTGGCCATTCGATTCAGTTTTGCCGCTCTTGTGCTGGCGGTGGTCTTTATCAAACGATGGAAGGTGATGGACCGCCACTACCTGATTGGCGGCACAGTAATGGGCTTCTGTTTGTTTGTGGCCTACGCCTTCCAGACCTACGGCCTGGAACAGACGACCCCCGGCAAAAACGCCTTCCTTACTGCGGTCTACTGCGTCATTGTCCCCTTCCTCTACTGGATCGTGGCCAAGCGCCGGCCGGACAAGTTCAATGTGATCGCAGCCTTGCTGTGCATCATTGGCATCGGCTTGGTGTCAGTTACCGGCGATAACGCCTCCGCTTTCAATATGGGTGATGTACTTACCCTTATCGGCGGCTTCTTCTTTGCCGCCCATATCGTGGCGGTGTCCAAGTTCTCCGAGGGCCGGGATATCTTCATCCTGACCACCCTCCAGTTTGCCAGCTTTGCCGTGTTTTCCTGGATCGGCGTGCTGGTTACCAGAACTTCGGTGAGCCCCGAGGTGTTCAACGGCGATCTGATCTTTGGCCTTGCCTACCTGGTGATTTTCGCTTCCTGCGGCGCGCTGCTTTTCCAGAACATCGGGCAGAAATACACCGCCCCCTCCACCGCGGCGGTCCTCCTGTCCCTGGAAGCTCCCTTCGGCGTAATTTTCTCCATGATTTTCGCCAACGAGCAGCCTACTGCCCTGATGCTGGTGGGCTTTGCCCTGATCTTTGTGGGCGTGATCTGCTCCGAGACCAAGTTCTCTTTCCTGCGGAAGAAATAAGAACCAGATAGAAAGACAGCCCCTGCCCTAGAAGGGCGGGGGCTGTTCTGCATTTTTTGTGACTGTGCATGGAGTCATGTCTTGCGCTGTATGGCTCAGTTTGGTATCATGGATAAGGTGATGACCATGTATGTTCAGTCTATTCGCTGCATGGCTGGGATGCCCTATGCGTAAGCTGGCCTGGTTTGCCGCAGCCTTTTCCGGCGCGGTGTTTCTGGCGGTTTATCTGCTGCCGGAAGCCATACTGGTGCCGGCGGGGGCGTGCTGTGGTTTGGCAGCCCTGGCCGGACTGTTCCTTCGGGGCAAAGCCCGTCTGCGGACGCTGCTGATCTGCTTCGGTTTGGCGGCGGGCCTATGTTGGACGGGAGTATACTGTGCTCTGGTACGGGTACCTGCTCTGCGGCTGAACGGCACAGAGACGACGGTTACGGCTCTGGTCACCGATTGGCCTCAGGAGAACAGCTACAGCACTTCTGTTATGTCGGAGGTCTATGGGGACGATGGAAGTCCGGTCAAGACCTTGCTCTATTTGAATGGGGAAGAGGCCATGGGTTTGCGGCCTGGCGACCGGCTGACAGTGACCGCCTCCTTCCGTATGGCAGACACTATGGCGGGGGAGACTACCAGCTACTATTATGCCAAAGGGGTACTCCTCATCGGCAGCGGCGGGAAGGAATGGACGGCGGAACGGCCGGAACAGACTCCGGTGGGCTGCTGGCCCGCCCTGTTCAGTGGGGCGCTGAAGGACAGCGTGGACCGAGCTTTTCCGGATAGTACCGCGCCTTTGGTCACCGCGTTGCTGACGGGAGACAAGACGGAACTGCCTGAGGCGGTGTACAGTGCCCTGCGCCGGTCTGGACTGGCCCATGTGATCGCAGTCTCCGGCCTCCATGTCTCTTTTTTGGCCGGACTGATTACTACTCTGTTGGGCCGCCGCAGGCGGCTGTCGGCAGTGGTGGGCATCTGCCTGCTCTTCTTTTTCAGCGCCGTGGCAGGCAACACCCCCTCGGTGCAGCGGGCGGCGTTGATGCAGGCTTTGCTCCTGATTGCCCCGCTGGTGGACCGGGAGAATGATCCGCCTACCAGCCTCAGTACCGTGCTGATGATACTGCTGGCGGTCAATCCCTATGCTGCCGCCAGCGTGTCCCTCCAGCTGTCCTTTGCCGCCGTGGCCGGTATCTTTCTGTTTACCGGGCCTTTGTGTGAGAAGTGGGAGAGCAGACTGCCCCGCAAGCCCCAGAACTTTTGGCTCAAACTGGGCTGCCGGGTGGCCCGGGTGATTATCGCCACTGTTGCCACCACGTTGGGAGCCATTGTGTTCACCACGCCTCTGATGGCCTTCTATTTTGGCAGCGTAACGCTTATTTCACCTCTTACCAATCTGCTCTCCCTGTGGGCGGTGTCCGATGCCTTCCTGGGTGGGCTGGTGACGGCGCTGGTGGGGCTTGTGCTGCCTGCCGTGGCCACGGTGATGGCCTGGGTGGTCTCCTTGCCGGTGTGGTATCTCCAGTGGCTCACTGCTGCCCTGGCGAGCCTGCCCTTTGCCTCGGTGGCCGTCCATTCCGTCTATCTGGTTCTGTGGATGGCTCTGACCTATGGACTTATTTTCCTGTGGGTGCTTTGGCGGGGCCCCAGAGGCCGGGTGGCGGTGCCGGTGTGCCTCAGCACGTCCACCCTCTGCGGAGCTCTGATCCTCCAGGCCGCCGCCCTCACCGGCGGGAGGCTTACTGTGTCGGTGTTGGATGTGGGTCAGGGGCTCAGCGTGGCCCTCTATTCCCGGGGACAGACTGCGTTGGTTGACTGCGGCGGCTACGATGCGGGGGATACGGCTGCGGATTATTTCCAGTCCCTGGGCCTGAGCCACATCGACCTGGTGATCCTCACCCACTATCACGACGACCACGCATCCGGAATTCCTCAACTACTGGAGCGGATGGACGTTGGACTGCTGATTCTGCCTGACGTGGAGCCGGACAGTGCCCTGCGGGCAGAGGTGGAGGCTGCCGCCCAAGCCCATGGAGTGGAGACTTTGTTGGTCACCGACGGGGCCACCGCCGAGCTGGGAGAGACGAGCCTGAAGATCTACCCGCCCCTGGGCAGCGGCAGCAGCAATGAAGAAGGCCTGTCGGTGTTAGGCAGCGCAGGGGACTTTGATGTGCTCATTACGGGAGATATGGATACCACGGTGGAGGGGCGGCTGGTGAAATACGGAGACCTGCCGGATACAGAGCTGCTGGTAGCAGGCCACCACGGCTCCAAATACGCCTCGTCGGACGAATTGCTCCAGGCCATACAGCCGGAATGGGCTGTTATATCAGTTGGATACAATACTTACGGTCACCCGGCGGCGGAGACTCTGGCCCGGCTGTCCCAACACGGATGCCAGATCTACCGCACTGACTGGTCGGGGACCGTTACCATTACTGCGGAATAAGGAGAAGATACCATGCCGCCAAAGGGAAAACCAGATACTGCTGCCTATCAGAAGCTGAAACAGGATCTGAAAAGCGGCACGTTGGGCAGCCTTTATGTGTTTCACGGCGAGGAGGCCTATCTGCGGGACTACTATCTGGGACAGATGAAGCAGAAATTGCTGCCTCCGGGAATGGAGACCTTCAACTACCATGTGATCCAGGGTAAGGAGTTTGATTTGAAGGCTCTGGCCCAGACGGTGGACTGCCTGCCTATGATGAGTCCCCGCACCATGATCGTAGTCAATGATTACGATCTCTTCAAGGGAGACAAGGAGGGGCTTACCGCCATTTTGAAGGATCTGCCCGACTATGTGTGCCTGGTCTTTGTGTATGACCTGATCGAATATAAATCAGATGCTCGTACCAAGCTGGCCGGTGTTATCAAGGAGAAGGGCAGTGTAGTGCCCTTCAACCGGCAGGAGCAGGGGGACCTGGTGGACTGGATCGCCCGGCGTTTCCGGGCCATGGACCATGATATCGGTACTGAGGACGCCAAGTATCTTATCTTCCTGTGTGGAGATCTGATGCACACTCTGATTTCGGAGATCGGCAAGATTGGTGCCTACGCCTCTCACCGGCGGGTCACCCGACAGGATATCGACGCGGTAGCCACACCCCAGCTGGATGCGGTGGTGTTCCAGATGACCGATGCCATCTCCGCCGGAGACTTTGACAAGGCGGCCTCAGTGCTGGGGGACCTCTATCATATGCAGGAGCCTCCCATCAAACTGCTGGCGGCCCTGGGCAAGCAGCTGCGGCAGCTCTATACAGCCCGGCTGGCCCTGGAACACAGGAAGGGAAGCCGCTATTTGATGGAGCTGTGGGGACTGCGCTCGGCTTATCCGGCGGAACGGATGATGCAGTCAGCCCGGCGGTTTTCTCTGGGTTGGTGCCGCCGGGCGGTGATCCGCTGTGGCGAAGTAGATCTGGCCATGAAATCCACTGGCGCGGATGGAGAAGAACTGTTGACTGGCCTGCTGATGGAGCTGGCCGTAAAGAAAGGAGCCTGATGATAATGAAAAAGCGTGCGATCTTTGGCGTGGTGCTTGCCGCCGGCGCGGCGGGGTGGTATCTGACCGCCAATCGCAGAAAGAATCAGATGGAGATCATCCGTGAGCAGGTCCGCAAGCTGCTGGCGGTGCGGAGGGACGAGCTGCAGCTTCTGCGGAAGGCGGCCCAGGCGGGGGAACTGCCCTCGGAGGGATTGAGTACCCAACCGCTGGATGGCCTGGAGGTGGAGGCGGTTCGCCTGGAGGACGGGGCGCTGACCGTGTGCCTCTGCAACGGTGCAGCCCGGGCGTGGCTGTCCGATCAGCCTCTGGATCGCCTGAATGTCCATCAGCAACCCTGGCGGGGCAGTGCCCGGCCCGGTGTTCTGTACACGGAAAACTTGGGTGACGGCTGGCACGTCGGATACGCCTGCCTGCACTGGAGCTGAGTATGCTGCGGATCAAAGAGGCTATTGTGGTAGAGGGGCGTTATGATAAGAATACCCTCTCTCAGATGGTGGATACCATTATTGTGGAGACCTCCGGCTTTGGTGTATTTAAAAACAGTGAGAAACTGGCCCTGTTCCGCCGCTTGGCGGCGGAGCGGGGCCTTATCATCCTCACCGATCCGGATGGGGCTGGTTTTGTCATCCGCAATTTCCTCAAGGGCAGCATTCCGCCGGAACAGGTGAAGCACGCCTATGTGCCTGATATCCTGGGTAAGGAACGACGGAAGCGTACGCCGGGAAAAGAGGGGAAGCTGGGCGTGGAAGGGATGCGTCCCCAGGTACTGGAACAGGCTCTCCGCCGGGCGGGGGCTACCTTCTTGGAGGAAGATGCTCCGCCGGTGCGGTGTGGACGAGTCATCACCAAGGCGGACCTGATGCTGCTGGGGCTGTCTGGAGGGGCTGGATCAGCCGAGCGCAGACAGACCTTGATGAAGCAGCTGAAGCTGCCGGGACATCTGTCTCCCAATGCCATGCTGGAGGTGCTTAATGCGCTCTTCTCCTATGAGGACTTGGCGGCTGCTGTCCAAAAATCCGGGACGGGAAAAGAAAAAGAAGAAAAGTGAAAAAAGGTGTTGACAAACGGGGGCAGGGGTGGTATTCTAACTGAGCACCTTGCGAGAGGGCATGAAAATCTGACCAAAACCGGAAGAAACCGAGGGGAACCTGGACAGCCTTGCGGAAAGGGATCAGAAAAAAGTGCTTGACAAACGCGAGCGTGCATGGTAAACTAAATAAGTTCGCGCCGGAAGGTACGAACCAGCTTGAAAAAGAACCGAAACAAGCGGTTCGGGGCTAAAAAGCCCTGAAAAAACTTGAAAAAAGTTCTTGACAAGCGAAACAGAGTGTGCTAAAATAAATAGCACGTCAGCCCGAGCGGCTGGCAAGAGCGTGTACCTTGTAAATTAAACAACGTGAAAGAAACACGAAGCACCAGAAAGGACGAGAAGTCCTTCTGACAAGCAAAGCTTGAAAGAAGGCTCTTGAATTAATTTCT
>NZ_NFHC01000014.1:0-83004 GCF_002161245.1 Flavonifractor sp. An9 | reverse complement strand
CCATCTGGCTGGCCGCCGTTTTAATTTTGAGATGCTCAGCGGCTTGATTTTGTATTGCATTTTTTCGCCTCCCTAAAAATCTGAAATTTCTACTTGACTTTTATTAGCAGGTCTTTCACTGTGTAACCCGGCGGCGTGCTGGCGCCGGCGGTCCGTTGGGATCCAGGTTCGAGAATAGAGTCAGAGCCCTGGAAAGACACTCTTTCAGGGCAAGCTGACTCTGTTCCCGCGCAGGGCGTCCCGTTCTTGGACTTCAAAGCCCTGCGCCCTGCCGGGGCGTGATCCCATCCCGCCCCGGCAGAACATCTGTGGAATTATAGCGGAGGCCTGTATCCGAACGGGTTCAGGCCTCCCCTTCCCCGCTCTCAGCTGCAGTGATAGCGCAGGCTGGTGGCGGCGCGCACCATCTCGTCCCAGTTGGAAAACTGGGTGCTCTCCTTGACAAAGCTGTCCAGCAGAAGGGGCGCATAGACGATGGTATCCGCCTTCCAGTTGACCATCACCGCACTGGAGAATTTGAACCCGTCAAAGTTCTCAAAGCGGGTGTTCTGCTGCATGAATTCGTCGGTAAAGATATCCTCCAGCAGCTTCATCAGTTCAGGGGCGTTGGTCAGGGACACATAGCCCTGATTATTATTTGTTGCTTCCATAGAACTTCTCGGCCTCTTTCTCAACGTAGCCGCGCCAGGCGGGAGCATCGTCCTCCATCCGCTGACGAATCCAGGGCATCAGTTCAGGCTGGCCGGTGACAGGCTCCTTGCGGACGACGGTCATGTACAGGGAGCCCTCTCCGGGGGGACAGCCGGGCAGGAAGTAGGCATCGGGATGCTCCTTCAGGTGCCGGCGGGTGCAGTTGCCGTGGAGGATGATCTGCTTGTCGGGGGTGTTGGGATCCAACTTGTTGTCGCAGCCGGCCACAACAGTCATGCCCTTGTTCTCGTCGTAGATGCCGATGGCCTTCAGGGTCTCCATGTTCAGGGTGAGCAGAGCCTGGCAGCTGGAGCAGGCGCCCTCGCAGTGGACGTCATACTCAGGCCAACGGTTACGGATGTCCTCCAGATAGGGGACCCACATCTTCTTGTAGCAGTCGGCCAGCTTGTCACCCACCACCTCGATGTGATCCGGGTTGGTGGTACCCAGGCCCACCTCATCGGCCACCTTGAAGTAACTCACGCCGTCGGGATCGATGCCCACCAGCTCGCAGGCCATGCGGTCCAGAGCCACGGGGTCCTTGGAACCCATGACGCAGTCCAGCTCAATGGGGGTGGGAGTGTGGGGGGAGTAGCCGCTGGCGGCGCTCATCACGTCCATGATGTTCAGGTCGGGCCGGCAGACGCTCCACACATCCATCATGGCCATGGTCAGGTTCTGGCGGTGCATGGTGGTGTGGACCTGGTCCTGCACCACGCCCTTGATGTTCTTCAGCGCACCGGAGAACACCATGCTGGCGTGGGCCTTCAGGATGGGCAGGTTGATGATGTGCTCGGCCTCCAGCAGCAGCCGGGGCAGCTTCACATGGGAGATGTTGGAGCGGTAGTCCCGGACGGCAACATTGATGAGGTCCTTCTCCCGCTTGATGTCGTAGAGCTCGACGCCCTCCTCGGCAGCCATTTTGGCGATGCCGCAGGCCTCGTAGCACTCCATGGTGTCGCAGCCCACAGCGGCGGACTCGGCGATGACGATGCGCTTGGGATTGGCCTTGCGCACCTCACGGATCACGGCGCGGACGGTCTCGGGGTGGGTGCACACGGCAAACTCGGGGGGAGCCGCGTGGCCGGCGTTGGGTTTGAGGATCACGGTGGTGTTGGGCTTGATGAGGTTGGTCACGCCGCCCAGCAAATCAAAGACGCGGGTGACGTTTTCCTGCACGTCCATGCCGTGGGCCAGAGCCACGGTAGAGTTCTTGCTCATAGGGTTACCTCCTTTTTGTATTGGGACCGCTCACTTCTTGTGGGCAGCCATATAGTCCTGGTCGTACTTGTGATCCTGCAGGGCCAGGATTAGCAGAGTGGAAATCAGAGCCAGTACCGCGAAAACGATGTAAGCCACGCTCAGGCTGTTGAACAGCTGCTTGATCAGGCCGTTGACAGCAAAGTTGAGCATAAAGATAATGCTGGTCAGGGGGAACACCACGCTGTTGACCTTGGCGTAGCCCACCCGGCCGAACACGGAGCCGGGAACGGAGTTCATCAGGTTGGGAGCGGCAGCACCCAGGAAGCCGATGATCACCAGGGACACCCACACCAGAGGCATGATGCCGCTGACGTTACACAGCATGGCGATGATGTACAGAACGCCGGTGAGCACGCCTGCCTTCTTGATGCCAAGTTTAAACACGATGCGGCCGAAGATCACCGAACCGATGATGCCGATCACAGCGATGGCGCTCATAACGCCGGTGGCCATACCCAGATCCATGCCCACCTCCATGTTGCGGGAAACCAGCTGGGTCATAATACCCATCTGAACCAGCATCAGCAGGCCGGTGGCAAACACACACAGCCACACTTCCTTGGTCCGCAGCAGCTTGCCGGTGGTCCAGCCCGCATCGGAAACCTCGGGGGGCTTGGTGGAGTAGTTAGCCTTGAACTCGGCCTCAGTGACGTTATCGGGATACAGGCCTCGCTCAGTGGGGGTATTGCGCAGCAGGATGGCGCCGATCACGCCCACCACCACAGCCACAATGCCGCAGATCATGGAGCTGGTGCCGATGCCCATGGCGCCCACCATCACGGTGAGCAGGGGGACGAAGAGCATGGTGCCCAGATTGGAACCCATGGCCACAACGCTCATGGCCTGGCCCTGCTTCTTGGGGAACCACATGGCCACCAGGGTACCGATGCCCACAAAGGAGCCGGCGCTCAGGCCGCCGCCCACGCAGCACATGGCGATGAGATACATGGGCACGTTCACGGCGTTACCGGCAGCGATGTGACCCAGGCCCGCCAGAATCAGGCAGCCGGCAGCCACCTTACTGGGGCCGATGCGCTGATTGACCTGGCCGGCCACAATGGCCACCAGAACACCAATCACACCGGCAATGGAGTTCATGGTAAGGATCAAACTTTGATCCACGTTCAACTTTTCCGCTACCGCGGGAGAGATCACGTTGGTGCCGTCAGCAAAAAAGCCGCCGTTGCTGAAGAAGATCAGCAATCCGAAGATCAGCAGAAACCAACCCCAGGCACCAAAGCCTCGCTTCGTTTGTTCCATACTTTCACATTCCTTTTTACACATTCCATCTGGGCAAACCGGACAGCGCCGTCTGCCCTTCCCTCTTGCGTAGCATTGCCTGACGTTCCGGATCGTCTTGGAGCGATTATCAGTATAAGCTTTACAAGCATTTTTGAAAAATATATAATGTTTACAACAGTATAAACAATTCATATACTTACCAGGAGGAAACTTGGCATGGAACTTTCACAGCTTCGGTACTTTTCTGCCGTAGCCCAGTTGGGTAATATGTCCAAAGCGGCTGAGACCATGTTTGTGTCCCAGCCCAATCTGAGCACTTCTCTATCCCGGCTGGAGGAGGAGATAGGAGTCCCGTTGTTTGAACGCAGAAGGGGTAAGATCACTCTGAATCAGAGCGGTGAGTGCTTCCTGCACTATGTGGACCATGCTCTGTCCGCCCTGGAAAAAGGCGTGCAGGAGGTACGCAATCTCAATGCCGACCGCCCGGAAGCGCTGTCCATTGCCTGTATGGTGGACGATACCATCATGCTGCAGCAGTTCCTGCTGAAAAATCCGGATATCAGCCTCAACCACCAGCGTGCCGATCTGCCCTCCGTCACCGCAATGCTGGAGCGCCAGGAGGTAGACCTGGCGCTCACGGTACTGGAGCCCCCGGGAGACGATCTGGCCTTTGAACGGCTGTACGAGTGTGATTTTGTGCTGTTGCTCAATCGTGCCCATCCCCTGGCCAGCTGTCAAAGTATCAGCCGCCAGCAGCTGGCGGGTGAGCACCTTGCCATCGACGGCTCCCGGGTCAACCGGACCACCTTCTGCGCCGCTGAAGAAAAAATGGGAAACAACCCCATCATCGACTACGATGTGCGGCACCTGGAGCTGCTGCTCTCCCTGGTGGAGGCCAATCGCTGTATCTCCATTGTGCCATCGGTGAAATATCGGGAGCTGCGGCTGCTGGGCAAGCACAGCGACGTGGTCTGCCGGCCCTACTCCGACGGCGCGCCGGTGGCCTATTTCGGTATCGCCTACCACAAGCGCCGCCCGCTGAACGCCCAGGGCAAGCGGTTCCGGGATTTTGTACGCAGCTATATGCAGGGGATCGACCGGGCCTATGAGGCATTGATGGAGCAGGTCCGCTCCGAGATTGCAGACGATGCATCGCAGCGCGCCACCTGACCTGAGCGCATATAAAAAGCCCCCGCTGGGGACCATTTGAGGTCCTCAGCAGGGGCTTTTTCATTCTGTTATGCTACGTTCTTTGCAATTTTCCAGCGGTTGGAGCGGTAGAACCACCAGCCCACCGGCACCGAGCTGGACACCGCGATACCACAGGCCAGATAAACGCCGTAGATGCCCATAAAATGCTCCAGAATCACCGCCAGCACCAGACGCACCACGATGCAGTTGAGGAAGGAGTTCCACATAATAAACACCGTGTGGCCCGAACCAGTGGCCAACGTGTTATAGGTGTACATACCTGCATAGAAGAGCTGGCATACAATCTCGATCCGCAGGTTGATGACGGCCCAGTGCTGAACCTCCGGGTCGGGGGTGAAGATCATCACCAGCCAGGGAGCCAGGACCTCGGCCAGCACGATGATGACTGCCGCCATACCCAGGGACAGCTTCATACAGGTCTTCATCACCTGCTCCGCCCGGTCGTACATCTTGGCGCCCAGGCACTGGGCGCACATGGTGCCGGCGCCGGTGGTGAGCGCGGACAGGAACAGCTGGCAAAAATCCCGGATTTTATTGGAGGCTCCGTTACCGGCAGACACCGCCACACCGTATTTGTTCACCAGGCTCAGCACCACCAGCCAGGAAATGCTGGCGATGGTCCACTGGAGGGCCACCGGCAGACCCAGCTTCAGGGTCATACCCACCACGCGGCGCTCCGGGCGCAGGTACTTCAGCCGCAGGCCCAGGCTGTCCCTATGGATCAGGCTGAACACCAGGGCTGTTATAAAAGACACCGCCTGACCAATTACAGTGGCCATAGCCGCGCCTGCCACACCCATCTCATAGACCGCCACAAACAGAATGTCCAGGATTACATTGAGGCTGACGGACACAATGATGCAATACAGCGGGATGCGGGAATTTCCCACCCCCCGCAGAATGGCCGACAGTGCGTTATACCCAAAGATGAACAGCAGACCGATGCCGCAGATTCCCAGGTAGGCCACCGAATCCTCCATGGCAGGGGCTTTCAGCAGCGTCAGGAAGGGCCGGCCCAACAGCAAAATCGCCACGGTAAACAAAATACCGGTGATAACGCCCACCGTGAAGGTATTACCTGCCGCTTTCTTGCGCTCCTCGTCCGCGCCGCTGCCAAAGTAGCGGCCCACCAGGATGTTGCCGCCCACCGTCAGGCCTATGGCCACCTGGGTCAGCATATTCATGATGACGCTGGAGGTGTTGATGGCGGAGATACCGTTATCTCCGATGAAATGACCGGCGATGATAATGTCCGTGATGGAATAGATGGCCTGCAGTAGGCTGGATGCCACCAGGGGCATGGCGTATCGAATCAGCTTGCGGCTGACACTCCCCTCGGTCAGATTGTTCTGAAGGGCGGGCATACCCATCCTCTCCTTTTCTCTTTCTCATACATGGTATAGTGTACCGCGCCGTCCTTCTCCCTGCAATCCCCACCTTTTGCTCAGTCACTTTCTTTTTAGTAACCAATTTCATATCAAATAAAGCGGGGCCCGCCGGAATCCGGCGGGCCCCGCTGAACTTTTATTTGCTGTGCTTTTTGGTCAGGTACTCGTGCATGGAAGCGGCAGCCTTCTTGCCAGCGCCCATGGCCAGGATCACGGTAGCCGCGCCGGTGACCGCGTCGCCGCCGGCGTACACGCCCTCCCGGCTGGTCTCCATGGTCTCCTCGTTGACCTGGAGGCAGCCCTTCTTGTTGGTCTCCAGGCCGGGAGTGGTGGACCGGATCAGGGGGTTGGGGCTGGTGCCCAGGCTCATGACCACAGTGTCCACGTCCATCACGAAGTTGGAGCCCTCCACCACCTTGGGGGCACGGCGGCCGCTCTCGTCGGGAGCAGTGAGGCGCATCTTGACGCACTCCAGGCCGCCCACCTTGCCGGTGCCGTCGTCCAGTACCCGCACAGGATTGGTGAGCAGCATGAACTCGATGCCCTCCTCCTTGGCGTGGTGGACCTCCTCCTTACGGGCGGGCATCTCCTCCTCGTCCCGGCGGTAGAGCACATAGACGTGCTTGGCGCCCATGCGCTTGGCGCAGCGGGCGGCGTCCATGGCCACGTTGCCGCCACCGATGATAGCAGCGGAGCCGGAGATCTTCAGGGGGGTGTCGTATCCCTCCCGGTAGGCCTTCATCAGGTTGATACGGGTCAGGTACTCGTTGGCGGAGTACACGCCCGCCAGGGTCTCGCCCTCGATGCCCATGAACATGGGCAGGCCGGCGCCGGAGCCGATGAACACGGCCTCGTAGCCCTCCTCAAACATCTCGTCGATGTCGAAGGTCTTGCCGATGACCATGTCGGTCTCCAGATCCACGCCCAGGGCGGACAGCTTGTCCACCTCATTCTGCACGATGGCCTTGGGCAGGCGGAACTCGGGGATGCCGTACACCAGCACGCCGCCGGCGGTATGGAAGGCCTCGAACATGGTGACCTGATAGCCCAGCTTGGCCAGATCGCTGGCGCAGGTCAGGCTGGCGGGGCCGGAACCCACCACCGCCACCTTGATGCCGTTGCTCTGGGGCTTCTCAGGCATGGCGTTGATGTTCTCCCGGTACCAGTCGGCCACAAAGCGCTCCAGGCGGCCAATGGCCACCGGCTCGCCCTTGATGGCCCGGACGCAGCGGGCCTCACACTGGCTCTCCTGAGGGCACACACGGCCGCTGACGCTGGGCAGGGCGTTGGTGTCGGAGATAATCTCATAGGCAGCTTTGAAGTCGCCCTCGGCCACCTTGGCAATAAACTCGGGGATGCGGATATTCACCGGGCAGCCGCCCACGCAGGGCTTGTGCTTGCAGTTGAGGCAGCGGCCGGCCTCCTCCATGGCCATCTCGGCAGTGTAGCCCAGAGAGACCTCCTGGAAGTTATGGTTGCGTACATTGGGGTCCTGCTCCGGCATGGGGACCTTCTTCAAACTCATATTAGGCATTGTATCAGTCTCTCCTTACTGGATCATTTCCTTGGCAAGCTGGTCCATACGGCAGGCGTGGCGCTCCTTCTCCTCCGCCTCCTGAGCACGGTAAACCGCATTGCGGTTCATCAGCTCGTCAAAATCCACCTCGTGGCCGTCAAAGTCGGGGCCGTCCACACAGGCAAACTTCATCTTGCCGCCCACGGTGACACGGCAGCCGCCGCACATACCGGTGCCGTCGATCATGATGGGGTTCAGGGAGACGATGGTCTTGATGCCGTAGGGCTCGGTGGTCTTGGACACAAACTTCATCATGGGGATGGGGCCGATGGCGATGACAGCATCATAGTGGATGCCGGAGTCAATGAGCTCCTTCAGCTTGACGGTAACGAAGCCCTGCTCGCCATAGGAGCCGTCGTCGGTCATAATGTAGCAGTGGTCGCTGACAGACTTGAACTCGTCCTCCAGAATGACAATATCCTTGGAGCGGAAGCCGGCGATCACGTCCACCTCCAGGCCCTCGGCATGGCAGGTCTTGGCCTGGGGATAGGCAATGGCGCAGCCCACGCCGCCGCCCACCACGCAGACGCGCTTGGCGCCCTCAGGCAGCTCGGTGGGCAGGCCCAGAGGACCCACAAAGTCCTGGATGTGGTCGCCCTCATTCAGGTCGGCCAGCAGCTCGGTGGTCAGGCCCACCTTCTGGAAGATGATGGTGATGGTGCCCTTCTCACGGTCATAATCGGCGATGGTCAGGGGGATGCGCTCACCCTGCTCATCCAGCCGCAGAATGATAAACTGTCCCGCCCGCGCCTTCTTGGCGATCAGGGGGGCCTCAACCTCCAGCAAGGTAACGCTGGGGTTCAGCACCTTCTTGCGTACGATCTTTACCATAGTATTCAACCTCTTCTTCTCAATAACAATCTGCGGCACGGTTTCCCGTCACGGCCGCTTCGCCATTTTATGACTGCCCAGTTTAGAAAACCTTACAGCCCCAATGGTTTGCGGCCTTCCAGTCATACGGATAAACGATATCAGTTTTCCCTTACTTTGTCAAGCGGCAATCACCGCCTTTGGCACATCATCCAAAGCTTCGCCCCTGCCAAAGGGGCCACTGTACCCGAATGGCAAACATACCGTTTTCCAGTTCAGCGGTCAGTTGGCAGCCCATTTGCTCCGCCAGAGTTTTGACAATGGCCAGGCCCAGACCGGTGTTGCGGCCGGTGCGCATTTTATCGGAAGTAAAGAAGCGATCGAAGATATGGGGCAGGTCCTCCGCCGTCAGCTCATCGGTCTCGTTGGCAAAGAGGCTCACCACCTTGTCCCCCTCCTGCCAGAGCCGGACGGTCATCTTCCCCTGTCCGTGGTCCAGGGCGTTGCGGATCAGATTGGTGAATACCCGCAGTACGCCGCCGTTGTCTGCCTGCACCGGCGGCAGATGCTCAGACAACTCCACCGTCATATCAAAGTGCCGGTCGGTAAAGTCGTTGTAGAAGGCGGCCAGCAAACCGGACAGGCTGGTATAGAGATTCACCGGTTCCTGCTCCAGAGGATACTCTCCCCCCTCCAGCCGGGACAGGTCATAAAAGCCGGTGATGAGACTCTGCAATGCCTTGGCCCGGCTCTCCACCACCGCAAGGTACTCCCTCCGCTCTCCCTCCGGCAGCGAAGGGTCCTCCAGCAGCTGAAGATAGCCCAGGATGGAGGTCAGAGGGGTACGCAGGTCGTGGGACACATTGGCAATCTGCTGGCGTAGAGATCGTTCCCGTTCCAGCCAGCGGGACTGGTCCTCCCGCCGCAGCTCCAGCAGGTGGTTGACCCCCTCCAACAGTTCCTCCGCCGCCCGGTTGGGCACCACCATCCGCAGCCGCGCGGTGCTGTCTCCCCGGGTCAGCTCCCGCAGCTGCTCTGCCGCCCCCTTCAGCGCCCGGTGCTGGGTCCAGATCCGCAGGCCCAGTCCGGCGCACACAGCAGCCAGCAGGATACAAAGGATGATCGTCATGGTCCCATCTCCTCTCCAGCCCAAGCGGGCGTGCCGCAGGAAGCGGCACGCCCGTGGAAAAGTTTCTTTTTACTTGATCTCCCGCCGCCGGAACCAGAGCAGGCCCAGCGCTGTGGTAAATACCAGCCAGCCTATCCCCACAGCCCAGCACCAGAGCTGGTATTCCCAGGTAAGCCAGCCGGACAGAAAATCAGGCATCAGCAGGGATGCTGGCATTAAAATCGCCTGAATCAAACTGCCGACCCGGCCCTCGGTACCCATGGCCGCCAGGGCCACCAGCACAGGCTGGCCAAAGAAGCTGAGGATATAATAGAACGCCATCCATGCCGCCGTGCTGGGGATGAGCAGGGCCATCATGTGGCACAAGCTATATATCCCGCACCAGACGGGAAGGGCCCCCAGCAAAGAGAAGCCTACCACCGCCAAAGCAACCAAATCGGCCTCCCGGGAGTAGTGAGGCAGGGCCAGCCAGCCCACCAGCAGGTAGCTTCCCAACAGCAGCAGGCACAGCACCAGCCCCAGCATCAATCCGGCCAACAGCTTGCCCCAGTAGATCCGTCCCCGGCTCAGCCCGAAGGACACCTCATTTTTTAAGCTCCCCAGGGCCTTGCCGTCCACGATCTGGGTAAGCAGCGGGGCAACCAGCATCCCCAGCAGCATGGTAGTGGAGGCAGCGGAGGCCATTTGGGAAAAGTCGTCAGCCTCCAGCATCATAAAGGTGAACAGAGCGGTACACACTCCCAGAAAGAGAACCAGCCCGTAGATTCCCTTGTGCCGGAAGGCCTTCCACAGCTCCGCCTTAATGTAGTTGAGCATATGTCTCCCTCCCGGCTCTGTCTGTCAGCGGATCTCTTTTTTCCGGAATGCCAGCAGGCCTACCAAAATGGACCCCGCCAGCACCACCAGGCCTACCACCCAGCACCGGCCCACATAGTCCCACTGGAAGGCATAGAGATGCAGCTGCTCCAGCATAACGGCGGGCATAAATTGCCGGATCATCTCAAAGGTCGGATGGATGAGCAGACCGCACAGTTGGAGGATGGAGGGTACCACCCCCAGCAGGGCCACCGCCACAAAGGCGGCCAGGGTGGTGTTGCGCACCAGGAAATAACAGGCCAGTACCACACCCTGGGCACCCAGCCACAGGGGGAGCGCACCGGCGAGGGTGTAGCCCACCAGCGCCAGACCGGTCTGATCCAGTTCATTGTGGGGCAGCAGCACCCAGCAGCCTGCCATATAGAGGGCCACCATCACCACCGCCGCCAGCAGTGCCACCAGGGTAGCCACCGTCAGCTTGCCCAGGTAGATCCGCACCCGGGACACGCCGTAGGACACCTCATTTTTCAGAGTGTTGTGCTTATACTGCTCGGAAAAGACCATGTCGCCGGTGAGGATGGTGGCATACAGTCCGATACTCAGCATCATGGGGATCATGATGACGGCGGAGTAAAAGTCCATTTGCGTGTTGCCGTTGGACCAAGTGAACCAGAACCCCCACAGCATCAGCCCCTCCAGGGCCAGCACCACCAGCAGGGTCAGATAGAGATACTTTCTCCGGAATACTTTATAGCATTCAGCGGCCAGATAGTTACGCATGACGGACACCTCCGATCATGGACAGGAAGTAGTCCTCCAGGTTGGCCCCCCGGCTCTCCAGAGAACGCAGGGCCACGCCGCCCTCCACCAGCACCTTTGCCACTGTCTGGGGCTGGTCCAGGAAGCTGTACAGCCGCAGGATACCGCCGGAGAGCACCTCGTAGTCCCGGGTACCCAACTTCTGCTCCAGCACCAGTGAGGCGGCAGAGGGGTCCTCCACCCCCACCTCGATGCAGGCCCGGCACTTCTCCTCCAGGGCCCGGGCGGTGATCTGCTCCAGCATGACCCCGTTGTCGATAAAGCCGTAGCAGGTGGCCAGGTTGGCCAGCTCCGGCAGGATGTGGCTGGAGATGAGGATGGTGGTCTGCCGCTCCCGATTGAGCTTGAGCAGCAGGTTGCGGAACTCCACAATGCCCTCCGGGTCCAGACCATTGATGGGCTCGTCCAGCAGCAGGAAGTCGGGCCGGTTCATCAGCGCCAGGGCCAGGCCCAGCCGCTGTTTCATACCCAGGGAAAAGTTCTTAAAGATCTTTTTCCCGGTGTTGGCCAGATCAGTCTCCTCCAGCACCTGATCCACCGTTCCTTTGCCGGGGATACCCCGCTGGATGCGATAGTATTCCAGGTTCTGCCGGGCGGTAAGGTAGGGGTAGAAGCTGGGAGTCTCTACCATAACCCCGGTGCGGGCACGCACCTTCATGAGATCCTTACCCGTGGCCCCGAAGAGGGAGATCTCCCCCGCCGTAGGCACGGTCTGACCGGTCACCATGCGGATGATGGTGGTCTTTCCGGCGCCGTTGCGGCCCACCAGGCCATAGATCTGGCCCTTCTCCACCGTCAGCTCCGCCCGGTCCACCGCAGTGTGGGCCCCGTACCGCTTGGTCAGGCCCCTTGTGTGTAATACGGTATCTGTCATATGGCATCAGCCTTTCTCTTGGTTTGTGATGCCAGTATACAGGCAAGTCAATAACCGGGCTTTAAGCAAAGGTGAAGAATGTTTAAAGTTGGATACGATCTTATAAATCGTTCAGTTTGAAACCGATGCCCCACACCGTTTTGATGTACTCCGTGGGGCTGGCCTTGGCCAGCTTAGACCGCAGATTGGAGATGTGGACGTTTACCGTATTGTCGTCCCCCATATACTCCCCGCCCCACACCTGCTGGTAGAGCTCCTCCCGGGTAAAAACCTTCTTGGGATGCTCCATCAACAGAGCCAGAATCCGGAATTCCCGGGCGGTGATGGTCACCGGCTTGCCGCCGGCGGTGACGGTGACACCCTCCTTGTCCAGCACCAGGTCCCCGTGGGTAAGCACAGCCCCGCCGCTCCCCCGGTCAAACTGTTTGTACCGGCGCAGCTGGGCCTCCACCCGGGCCAGCACCTCGGCGTTGTCGAAGGGCTTGGGGATGAAGTCATCCGCCCCCAGCCGCAGCACGTTCACCCGATCCTCCAGCCCCGCCTTGGCGGAAAGGACAATGATGGGCATGGTCTTGCGCCGGCGGAGCTGGGCAATGAACTCCTCCCCGGTCATGCCGGGGAGCATCAGGTCCAGCAGCACCAGATCATAGTCATACTGCTCCGCCCACAGAGCGGCTTCACTGCCCGAGTAAGCGGGCCGGCAGTCATAGCCCGCCCCGGTCAGGATCTTGCACAGCAGGTTATTGATGTCCTGGTCGTCTTCCACCACCAGGATGTGGCAGGTCTCCATATATGATCTCCTCCTGGTCCCCGGTTATTTCACCCGCAGGCGCTTGGCCAGCTCGTGGTCCGGGTCCACCACGGCGGTCTGATAGGTGGTATACACCACCATGCCCGGCCGGGCCCCGGCGGGCTTTTTCACATACTTCACCGGGGTGTAGTCTACCGGCACCCGGGTGCTGTCCCCCGCCTGAGAGAAGGTAGCCGCCAGAATGGCCGCCTCGGTGAGGCTCTGGGCGTCGGCCTCCCCTCCTTCCAGCCACAGGATCACGTGGGAGCCGTGGATCTTCTGGGTGTGGAGCCAGATGTCGCTCTTATAAGCCATCTTGGTGGTAAGCTGGTCGTTCTGGCTGTTGTTCTTGCCCACAGTGATGCGTAGGCCGGTGGTGGAGCGGAACTCCATGGGCTTGCCCGCCACCCGCTTCTCCCGTTTGGCGGCAGTCTTGGCCCGGCGGAGATAGCCGGTGTCGGTGAGCTCCTGGCGAATCTCGCCCAGGTCCCGCTCCCCCTCCGCCAGGCGGATGTTCTCCAGCACGCTGTTGAGATACTCCAGTTCGCGCTCGCCCTTCTCAATCTGGATGGTGAGCATCTCCTCCGCCTTCTTGGCTTTGTTGTAGTCCTTATAATACTTGGCGGCATTCTGCTGAGGGGTGAGCAGTGGGTCCAGTTTGATGTCGATCTCGCCATAATCCGGGTCGTAGAAGTTCTGGGCATGGAGCACCGCCATTCCCTTCTCCATCCGGTGGAGATTGGAGGTGATGATGTCCCCCTGCTCCCGCAGCTTTTCCCGGTCAAAGGTGGCAGTCAGCTCCTTCTCCTGGTTGGCCAGCTTGCGGGCGGTACGGTCTCGGGCGTTGGTCACCGCCTTCACCAGATCCTGGCCCCGCTGCTTGACCCGCTCCGCCGCCTCCCGGCGCTCATAGAAGCCGTCCAGCAGAGTGGAAAAGCTGTCCTGGCGGATGCTCTCAGTCTCCGGCCCGTACTGGAGGATGGGTAGGAAGGAAAAATCCACCGGTTTGCCTTCCCGCATCAGCAGATAGGCTGTAAAGTCATTTTGCTGTACAATATTTTGCAGCTTGAGCAGCTCCTGAACCAGGCCCTCCTCCCCTCCGGCCCGGAACACGATTTCCCGGGCAATCAGGGGTGAAAGGCCAGTAAAGGTATCCATCAGCAGCTTTTCCGGCTCTTTTCCCATGGGATTATCCAGGGCCGCCCTCAGCCCGTCCTCATCCAGTGTAAAGGGATTCAGCTTGGCAGGCGGAGCAGGGAGCCGATAGAACAGGCCGGGCAGCACCTGGCGCTGTCCTCTGGACAGGTCGCCGTCAATGCGGCGGATACAGTCAATGATGCGCCCCTCCCCGTCCAACAGGATCAGGTTGGCGGAGCGGCCCATGGCCTCCAGCACCAGACGGCGCTCCACCCGGTCCCCCAGTTCGTCAATGGTCTCCAGCTTGAAGTCCAGGATACGCTCCAGGGGGGGCTGGTTCAGCTCCAGAATGCGACCGCCCAGCAGGTGCTTGCGCAGCAGCATACAGAACATGGGAGGCTTGTCCGGATTCTCCCGGTTCAGGGTGGTGAGGTGGGCCCTGGGGTGGCCGGGATTGGCGGAGAGCAGCAGCTTCAGATTCTCGCCCTGCCCCCGGAGGAAGAGCACGATCTCATCCCGGGTAGGCTGATAAATCTTGTCAATCTTCCCCCCCACCACGGCCCGGCGAAGCTCCTCCGCCACGGCGGTCAGGCACAGTGCGTCTAACGGCATTCCTCTTCCTCCATCATTACGGCAAACAGTTCATTGAGCCGGTCGGTGCGACCCTGAAGCCACAGCCATCCGAACAGAGCCTCCAGGCCGGTAGCAGCCTGGTAGTCCGCCCGACTGGCATTCTGGGGCACACTGTGAGGGCTGGTATTGCGGCCCCGGCGGAACACGTCCTGCTCCGCCTCCTCCAGCAGGGGGAGGATCTTCTCCACTGCTCTAGCCTGGGCGGGAGCCGCCACATAGCGAACAGTGGCCCGATGGAGGCCCTTGGAGGTGGCCTTGCCGTGGAGACACAGCCAGGAGCGCACCATCAGCTCAAACACACCATCCCCCAGATGGGCCAGCCCCAAGCTGCTGATCCCCTGGATCAGTTCCGGCCCGGCATTGAGATGAAAATAATCGGTCATAGTTCATTCCTCATTTGTAAATAGGATCTCATTCTGTCAGTATAGCGCAAACACAGTGAAATTACAACAGATCGTCCAACCGCGGGCAGCCGCCGGGCCGGAAGGGAAAACAGAGATAGTCCCGCCCCTCCAGCGTTTCCAGCCGTGCAAAACAAAACAGTGGCGTCAGCGGAAAGGGCCGATCCTTCCGATATAGATAGGCCAGGAGAAAACCATTCTCATCCAGACGGATCAGGGCCGGACCTCTGGCGGCAGCGGCCAGCAGCGGCTCCCCCATCAGCCGGCCGGGATTGTCTTCCCGCTGCCACCCTGCCGGAAGCTTCTCTGCCCCGTCAAAAGAGAATGCCAGTACCGCCTGACCGCCCTCCGGCGGCCAGGCACCCTGCCGCTCCAGCTCGCTGATCGTCAAGGTACGCTCCAACCACAGGACACTGCCCTGGGGCACAAAGGTGCCCAGCAGGGCTTTTCCTCCCCCTCCGGTAAGCCAGCACTTGTACAGTCCTTTGCCGTCGTTAGGCAACTGTGCGGCACACACCGCCCGGTTCTGCTCCTCCCGCACCGTGAGCCAGCCCCGGCCCTCCCACAGTGAAAACCGCCGCTCCATACCCCGTCCCCCCTTTCTGCCATTCTATGCGCTCCGGGGACCAGACAGACGAACCGGGGGGATGCCAGACAAGGCATCCCCCCGGTTTTTTCTATGGGTATGGACTCAGCAGCAGCTGTTTCCGCAGCCGCAGTTGTTGCCGCAGCTATTACCGCCACCGCAGCAGCAGCACAGCAGGATGATGATCAGAATGATCCACAGGCAGCTACCGCCGCCAAAGCCACAGCCACAACCATTGTTGCACCCCATCATAGAAGTACCTCCCGGTTTAAATGTTAGAAACCTGGAGCTGGCGGCGGAGCTTCCCGCTGTCCGGCCCGGTCTCATTCCATACTATGCCGCGCTCCGGAGGTGGTGCGTACTGCATGGAAAAATAGCGGGCCGCCCCGGTCATACCGGGGCGGCCCGCCGCAAAGCGAAGGTTTTACTTACTCCAGCTCAAAAGCGCCGGTGTATAGCTGATAGTAGAGGCCATGCTGCGCGATCAGGTCCTCGTGATCGCCCCGCTCCACAATACGGCCGTGGTCCAGCACCATAATGGCGTCGGAGTTGCGTACGGTAGACAGGCGGTGGGCAATGACAAAGACGGTTCGCCCGCACATCAGGGAGTCCATGCCCTGCTGGACGATAGCCTCGGTACGGGTATCGATGGAAGAGGTGGCCTCATCCAAAATCATCACCGGGGGATCGGCCACAGCGGCCCGGGCAATGGCAATGAGCTGCCGCTGGCCCTGGGACAGGTTGGCACCGTTGCCGGTCAGCATGGTATCGTATCCCTGAGGCAGCCGCCGGATGAAGTCGTCAGCATTGGCTAACACAGCGGCGGCCTCCACCTCTTCATCGGTGGCGTTCAGGTTGCCGTAGCGGATGTTCTCCCGGACGGTACCGGTAAACAGGTTGGTATCCTGAAGCACGATGCCCAGAGAGCGGCGCAGATCGGGCTTCTTGATGTCGTTGATGGAGATGCCATCGTAGTGGATCTTGCCGTCGGCAATGTCATAGAAGCGGTTAATCAGGTTGGTAATGGTGGTCTTGCCTGCGCCGGTGGCGCCCACGAAGGCCAGCTTCTGGCCAGGCTTGGCAAAGAGGCTGATGTCGTGGAGGATGGTCTTGCCCTCCTCGTAGGCAAAGTCCACATGATCAAAGCGCACATCGCCGGCCAGCTTCACATACTGGAAGGAACCGTCCTCCTGAGGTACCTTCCAGGCCCACAGGTTGGTATGCTCGTCGGTCTCATGGAGGGTACCATCCTTGTCGAAGGCCACATTCACCAGAGTCACGGTGCCGTGGTCCTCCTCGGCAGGCTCATCCATCAGATCAAAGATACGCTGGGCGCCGGCCAGAGCCATGACCACCGAGTTGATCTGCTGGGAGATCTGGCTGATGGGGTTGGACAAGCTCTTGGACAGCTGGAGGAAGGTAGCGATGACGCCCAAGGTGATGCCGGGGCCAATGCCGCTGAGGGCCAGAGCACCGCCGGCCATGGCGATGATGACATACTGGGCATTGCCGATATTGATCAGGATAGGCATAAGAATGTTGGCGTACTTGTTAGCCTTGTCGGCGCTCTCGAAGAGAGCGTCATTCACCTTATCAAAGCCCTCCTGGGCCTCCTCCTCGTGACAGAAAACCTTGACTACCTTCTGGCCGTTGATCATCTCTTCAATATAGCCGTTCAGATCGCCCAGCTTCACCTGCTGGCGAATGAAGTAGCGACCGCTGCGGCTGGCCAGGAACCGGGTCACCAGCAGCATACCGATGATGCAAAGAATTACCACGCCGGTAAGCAGCAAATTGGTGAAGATCATGCCCACAAAGGCCACCACAATCATCATCAGAGAGTTGATGACCTGGGGGATGCTCTGGGAAAACATCTGACGGAGGGTATCCACGTCGTTGGTGTATACACTCATCACGTCGCCGTGAGCGTGGGTATCAAAATACTTGATGGGCAGGGACTGCATATGGCTGAACAGATCATCCCGGATCTTTTTCTGTACGCCTTGAGAGATGGTAACCATCAGACGGTTGTAGGCAAGGGCACACAGGGCACCGGCAAGATAGAGGCAGCCCATGAGAATAAGGGCATGGAGCAGGCCGTCAAACACCGGGTTATCCATGGCCAGCAGATCGGTGATATACACGTCGATGAGGGAGCCCAAAAATAGTGAGCCGGACACCGAGGCGATGGCGCTGATCAGGATGCATACCAACACCAGCAGGAACCGGAACCCGTATCCCCGCTTGACGTACTGCATCAGGCGGCGTATCGTGCGGGAGCGGTTCACAGGAGGCTTCTGTCTCATATCAGGTTTCATCTTCGCCGCCTCCTTTGGTCTGGGATTCATAAATCTCGCGGTAAATTTCGCAGGTCTTGAGCAGTTCCTCATGGGTACCCATGGCGGAGATCTTGCCGCCGTCCATCACCAGGATTTTGTCGGCGTCCTCAATGGAGGAGATACGCTGGGCAATGATGAACTTGGTGGTGTCGGGGATCTCCTCCCGGAACGCCTTGCGGATCAGGGCGTCGGTCTTGGTGTCCACTGCAGAGGTGGAGTCATCCAGAATGAGGATCTTGGGCTTCTTCAGCAGAGCCCGGGCAATACACAGGCGCTGCTTCTGGCCACCGGACACGTTGGAACCGCCCTGCTCGATGTGGGTATCGTACTTGTCTGGGAACTCCTGGATAAAGGGATCAGCCTGGGCCAGCTTACACACCCGGACCATCTCTTCGTCGGTGGCCTCCTTGTTGCCCCAGCGCAGATTCTCCTTAATAGTACCGGAGAAAAGCACGTTCTTCTGGAGCACCATGGCCACCTGCTCACGCAGAGCCTCCATATCGTAGTCCCGCACATCCACGCCGCCTACCAGCACGCGGCCCTCAGTGGCATCGTACAGACGGGGGATCAGCTGGACCAGGGTGGTCTTGGAGGTACCGGTACCACCCAGAATGCCCACGGTCTCGCCGGACTTGATGGTGAGATTCACGTCCTTCAGACACTCCTTGGTGGGGTCCTTGGCGTAGCTGAAGCTGACGTTCTCAAAGACCACGGAACCGTCCTTCACCTCATGGATGGGATCGGGGCCGTTCTTCAGGTCGCTCTCCTCGTTGAGCAGTTCCACGATTCGCTCGGCAGAAGCCCGGGCCAGAATGATCATCATCAGCACCATGGACAGCATCATCAGGCTCATGAGGATCATCATGATGTAGCTGAACATACTGGTCAGCTGTCCGGTGGTCAGCTCGCCGCCCACCACCAGGTTGGCGCCAATCCAGGACACAGTGAGCATACAGGCGTAGACACAGATCTGCATCAGCGGCATATTGAATGCCACGATCTTTTCCGCCTTGGAGAAGTCCATATAGATCTCATTGGACACCTTGCCGAACTTCTCCTTCTCATGATCCTCCCGCACAAAGGACTTCACAACACGGATGCCCAGCAGGTTCTCCTCCACCACGTTGTTCAGCCAGTCATACTTCTTGAACACACGCTCGAAGACAGGGTGGGCCGATTTCATAATGAGCAGAATACCCGCTGCCAGAATAGGAATGACCACCAAGAAGATCAGCGCCAGCTTGGGATTGAGGGTAAAGGTAAGGAACCAGGCGCAGATTAGCATAATGGGGCAGCGCACCGCAATACGGATAATCATCATAAAGGCCATCTGCACGTTGGTCACATCAGTGGTCAGACGGGTAATGATACCGCCGGTGGAGAATTTATCGATATTGGAAAAGGAAAACTTCTGTACGTTCTGGTACATCTCACGGCGCAGATTGCGGGAGAAGCCGGTGGAGGCCCGGGCCGCGAACCGGCCGGACAGGCCGCCCAACAGCAGTGCCATCAATGCCATGGCCACAACCAGCAGGCCATACTGAATGATCCGGCTCATATTGCCCGCTCTGACGCCTTCATCCAGCAGCTTGCCGGTCATCATGGGAATCAGTACATCGAAGGCCACCTCTCCGATCACGAAGATGGGTGTAAGGATGGTAGCCGTCTTGAATTCCCCAATGCAGCTGATTAAGCCGCGTTTCTTCTTCATAGGGTTCCCTCCTTAGGATTTGCGCGTAAACCACAGTCTACGCAGGAATGACGCACTGTAAGCCGCCACACGGACGGCTTACATCAGATTCTGCTTCAGTTTTTCCACCGTGCTGAGGAATTGCTCCACCTCCGCCTGACTCAGCCCCTGGGTCAACAGGTCTTCCACACTGTTGATCCGATCGATGATCTCCTGATGGAGCGCATCCGCCTTGGCAGTGGTGGTCACCCGCTTGAGCCGGGCGTCCCGTTCCACTGACTGCCGCACGATAAAGCCCTGAGCCTCCAGCCGCTTGAGCAGCCGGGATGCCGTAGACCGCCGGATATAGAAGGCTTCCTCAATATCCTTTTGGCAGATCTCCTGGTCCCGGTTATGACACAAAAACCCCAGCAGCTTCACCTGCATCTCGGTAAAATCGTCTCCTTCCGGTGTGCAGGTCATCTCCAAAACCTTTCGCCGCAGCAGATTGGACAGGGCTTTGATCTCATAGCCCACATGGCGCTCCTGCCGCATCACGTCATCTCCTTTTTCTGTACTATGTTTAGTTTAGTTTGTCTGCTAACAGTTGTCAATGCACAACATTAACAAAACACATAAGTTGATCTCCCCGTAATTCTGTTACCGAATTTGCTACGATATCCGGTATATTGTCAGACAAACATACCCGTTTTGGGGGCGCTGTACAGCAGCAAAAAAGGGCCCGCCGCATATTGCGGCAGGCCCTGATGCAGGCATTTTCAGTTTTTCTCCCTGTCGGCCTCGATCAACAGCTTGACCGCCTCGATACCAACCTCCAGAGCGGCAGACAGGTCGTGGCTCTCGGTCTGATCCAGTCCGGCGGCCTCCCGCTCCTGATTCCAGATCACATGGAAACAGGAGCCGCACCGCACGCCCAGTGCGGCGGCGCAGCAGAACAAAGCCGCCGACTCCATCTCAGAGGCAAGAACCCCAAGGCGCTTCCAGGCCTCCCACTTATAAAGCAGTTCCTGAGCCACCGGCATCCGGGCCGGACTGTGCTGTCCATAGAAAGAGTCCTTACACTGGACCACGCCGGCGTGCCACGGCTTCCCCAGATTCTTGGCCGCCTGGACCAGAGCAGTCTGGACTTCATAATCGGACACAGCGGGGAATTCAATGGGCGCGTACTCCCGGCTGGTACCCTCGTGGCGCACCGCGCCGGTAGCAATCACCACATCGTCGCTTTTGACCGGCAGAGCAATACCGCCGCAGGTACCCACACGAATAAAGGTATCCGCCCCGATGTTATGTAGCTCCTCCATGGCAATCACAGCGGAGGGACCCCCGATGCCGGTGGAGCATACGCTCACCTTTTCGCCCAACAGCGTGCCGGTATAAATGGTATATTCCCGATTACTGCCGATCTTCACCGGATTATCAAAATAAGCGGCTATCTTCTCGCAGCGGCCCGGATCACCAGGCAGAAAGCAATAGCGGCCCACGTCGCCCTGCTTACATTTTATATGGAACTGCAATTCATGTTCATGCATCTCGGATACCTCCTCGGTGTCGCATACATCCCTTTCATCCCCGGATCAGACAGGGTATGGTCCACGGATTAGCGTACTGTATTATATCAGTTTCTGCTCCCCTTTGCAAGGTGCACAAATATCTCTCCTTTTTGTAACGTTTTGTTGTTGTATTTTTGTTTCATCCGTTTTAGAATAGTTCTGCTGAAGGACAGGCTGCATTTTTACCTGGTCCGGCAGACATCTCGATTTAAAAGGAGGCGGCGAATGTGAAGCGGGCAGCCCTAATGACCGTACTGGCTCTGCTGTGCGGACTGGTTCTGGGTTCTATGGTGGGACTGTCTCTCTCTTCCTCTAATAACTCCGCTGCTGTCTCTTCCTCCATTCCTACTGTCGCCTATAATCAGCATACCTACGCCTCCGCTGTTCCTACGGAGCCACCCCTGGATGTCAACGACAATACGCTGCTCCTGGAGCGTGCCAGTCAGGTATTGGAGGCACTCAAGCAGGAAGATTATTCCGCGCTCTCCCAGCTGGTCCATCCCAGGCGGGGGGTCACCCTGACGCCTTACTCCACCGTGGACCATTCCTGCGACAATGTACTCTCGCAAGATCAGGTGGCCGGTTTAGCGGAAGATAAACAGCTCTACACCTGGGGTCTGGCTGTGGGCTCCGGCTCCCCCATCCGCTGCACCTCCAAGGACTATTTTGCCCGCTATGTTTTTAACGCCGACTATACCGAAGCTCCCCAGATGGGGATTGATACCGTGCTAATCAGTGGAAACGCCCTGGAAAACGTGGCTGATGCCTATCCCAACGGTCGTTTTGTGGAATACCACTTCCCTGGTATCGATCCCGCGCTGGAGGGCTTTGACTGGTGCTCTCTCAAGCTGGTTTTTGAGATCTGGAACAACGACTGGTACCTGGTGGGCATCATCCACGGCGAATGGACCAGTTAATCATCCTGCCGCCGCCCAATCTGCCGGTCACAGACCGGCAGATTTTTTGTCCGGGAAATCTTTCTTTTGCTTTCCCGAAGTTTGTCGGAATGATGAAAGAATACTTGCATCTACTGACAGATTGCGTTAAGATGGAGGCTACAATCATACATCATGAATGGACCGCTCTCGCCTGATTTATATAGAGCGTCTACAAAGGGACCCTGATCCCTGAAAGGATGGATATTGCTTGAAGATCATCATTGTGGGGGATGGAAAGGTTGGTTTTACACTGGCGGAACATCTGTCTCAGGAGGAGCACAACGTCACGGTAATCGACACCAATGACGACGCCCTGCGCCACGCCTCGGAATCTCTGGACGTGATGTGCGTCAAGGGCAACGGCGCCTCCATCTCCGCCCTGAAGGAATCGGGTGTTGAGTCGGCAGATGTGCTCATCGCCGCCACCAGCCTGGACGAAGTCAACATGGTCTGCTGCCTCACCGCAAAACAGCTGGGCGCCAAATTCACCATTGCCCGGGTGCGCAATGTGGAATATGCCATGGAGCTGTCCCGCATGAAGCGGGAGCTGGGCATTGACCTGGCCATCAATCCCGAAAACGCCACCGCCGTGGAGATATCCCGTCTGCTTCGCTTCCCCGGCGCCGCCAACATCGAGACTTTCTGCCGGGGCCGGGTGGAGCTGATCGGTTTCCGGGTGCGGGAGGGAGACTTCCTGGCCGACCAGCCTCTGTCCGCCCAGACCAGCAAGATCCGGGAGCTGCCCATGCTCCTGTGCGCGGCGGAGCGGGAAGACGGCGAGGTCATCATTCCTGACGGCACCTTTATTCCCCGGGTAGGCGACCGGCTCTATCTGGTGGGTCAGCCCGCCGGCCTGACCGCCTTCTTCCGCCTGCTGGGACGGCACATTTCCAAGCTGCATTCCGCCTTTATCATCGGCGGCGGACGCATTGCCCATTATCTGACCAGCATTCTGCTCAAGATGGGAATGCAGGTCAAGATCGTGGAGCGTAACCCGGAGCGCTGCCGTCACCTCAGCGATGTGCTTCCCCAGGCCCTTATTATTCAGGGCGACGGCACCGACCAGGAGCTGCTGGAGGAGGAAAACGCCAGCGCTTCCGATGCCTTTATTGCCCTCACCGACCGGGACGAGGACAATATCATCATCTCCCTCTACGCCATGCAGCAGGGTATCAAAAAGGTGGTGGCCAAGTCCAACCGGCAGAACTACGCCAGCATCGCCCATGCCGCCGGTCTGGACAGTGTGATCTCCCCCAAGCTCATCACCGCCAGCCACATTCTTCAGGTGGTCCGCGGAATGCAGAATTCCAAAGGCAGCGTGATGAACGCCCTGTACAAGATCTGCGACGGACACGCGGAAGCTCTGGAGTTCATCGCCAATGAGACTACCCACAATCAGGGTGTGCCGCTGAAGGATCTGCGGCTGAAAAAGGGCATCCTCATTGCCGTGCTGGTCCACCAGGGTAAGATCATCATTCCTGACGGCTCCAGTTCCATTTCCGCGGGCGATACGGTGATTCTGATCTCCCGCAACCACGGCATTCTGGACCTCAATGATATTTACGAGGACTCTCTGCTGGATCTGGGGGCGGCGCAATGAACTTCAGACTGGTATTTAAAGTAGCCGGAAAGACCCTGATGGTGGAGGCTATCACCATGCTGCTGCCGCTGCTGGTGTGTCTGATCTATCAGGAGGACCCCACCCCCTTTCTCTTCACCATACCGCTGGTCATGGTAATCGGCTTCGCACTTTCCCTTCTGCCCAGCGACGACCACTTCTTTACCCGGGAAGGCTTTTTCGCGGTGGCACTGATCTGGCTGCTGGTAGGCGCCTTCGGCGCGCTTCCCTTCTATTTCAGCGGCTATTTCTCCTCTTACATAGACTGCTTTTTTGAAGCTGTCTCCGGCTTTACCACCACCGGCGCATCCATTCTGACCGCGGTGGAGCCGCTGCCCCGCGGCATTCTGTTCTGGCGCTCCTTCATCCACTGGCTGGGCGGTATGGGCGTGCTTATTCTTACCATCGCACTGCTGCCCAGTCTGGGGTCCCGCACTCTCCACCTGATGAGGGCCGAAAGTCCCGGTCCTGTAGTCAGCAAGCTGGTCCCCAAGAGTAGCCAGTCCTCCAAGATCCTGTACGGGATCTACTGCGGTCTGACCGCCATTGAGATCATCATTCTGAAGATCGCCGGGATGCCCTGGTATGACAGCATCGTTCACTCCTTCGCTACAGCAGGCACCGGCGGCTTTTCCACCAGAAACATCTCCATTGCCGCCTACGGCAGTCCCGCCATTGAGATCATCATTACGATCTTTATGCTGCTGTTCTCCGTGAACTTCTCCCTCTACTTCTTGCTGCTCTGCGGAAAGGTGAAGCAGGTACTGAAAAGTGACGAGTTGCGCTTCTTCCTGATCGTAGTCTTTGCCAGTATCACGCTGATCTCCATCAATATCTGGAATCTTTACCCCACCGGCGGAGAATCCATCCGCCATGCCGCCTTCCAGGTCGGTTCCATCATCTCCACCACTGGCTTCGCCAGCACGGATTTCAACCTATGGCCGGAGTTCTCCAGAACCCTGCTGGTGCTGCTCATGTTTATCGGCGCCTGCGCCGGCTCCACCGGCGGCGCTATCAAGTGTTCCCGTGTCCTGCTGCTGGGCCGTTGCATCAAGCGGGAGATCCGCCAGGTTATCCATCCCCGGGCCGTCAACGTGGTCAAACTGGACGGTCGTGTAGTGGACGAGACCGCCCTTCGTTCCGTCCAGATCTTCTTTGCTGCCTATATCTTTATCACCCTGGGCGCCACACTCTTGGTCTCTGTGGACAACAACTCCTTCGGTACCACCTTTACTGCGGTGGTCTCCTGCATCGGCAACATCGGTCCCGGTCTGGAATTGGTAGGCCCCATGGGCAACTACGCTTTCTTCTCCGGCTTCTCCAAACTGGTGCTTTCCCTGTGCATGATCGTGGGCCGCCTTGAGGTTTTGCCCATTCTGGTGCTCTTTAGCGGAAATGCATGGAAACGGTCTTAAACTGTCCATTCGTTTTTGTCCAAAGCGTCAAATCCTCGGATTTGACGCTTTCTTTTTTGAATACTCTTGCCAAACGGATGTATTTTGAGGTATTATAATGTTGTCTGTAAAACCGGAAACCCTTGCGCTACAATGGTTTCCGAATTAAAGGAGTTGGGTAAGATGATCGAAAACCTCTTTTGGCTCGGTCTAGTAGGCGCTTTTATCGCGCTAATCTTCGCCGTAGCCCAAGCAAGGAAGGTGCTAAAGTTTTCCGAAGGCACTGAACTAATGCAAAAGCTCGCCGCCTCTATCCGCAAAGGCGCTAACGCTTACCTTAAGCGCCAGTATACCACTGTCGCAAAGATCTTTATTGTAGTCTTCGTGATTTTACTTATTCTGGCAGGAGTGGGTATGCTGGATAACTGGTTTATCCCCTTCGCCTTCCTCACCGGCGGTATCTATTCCGGCCTGGCTGGTTTTATTGGCATGAAGATCGCCACCTCCGCCAACGCCCGTACCGCCAACGCCGCTCATGAAAGCCTGAACCGGGGCCTCAACGTGGCTTTCTCCTCCGGCGCCGTCATGGGCTTCACCGTGGTGGGTCTTGGCCTGCTGGACGTGTCCATCTGGTTCCACATCCTGAAGTACATTGCTCACTTTGAAGCCGCCAAGATCGCCCAGACCATGGTTATGTTCGGCATGGGCGCCTCCTTTATGGCTCTGTTCGGCCGCGTGGGCGGCGGTATCTTCACCAAGGCCGCCGACGTGGGCGCCGACCTGGTGGGTAAGGTTGAGGCCGGTATCCCCGAGGATGACCCCCGTAACCCCGCTACCATCGCCGACAACGTGGGCGACAACGTGGGCGACGTGGCCGGCATGGGTGCCGACCTGTACGAGTCCTACGTGGGTTCCATTCTGGCTACCTTCGCTCTGGGTGCTGCCGCTTATGCCAGCGACAACATGACCTGGAACGCCATGCTGCTGCCCCTGGTTATCGCCGTGGTGGGCGTGATCTGCTCCGTGCTGGGCAGCTTCCTGATCCGCACCAAGGAGAACGCCACCCAGAAGTCCCTGCTGGCCACCCTGCGTAAGGGCACCTACACCGCTGCTGTTCTGGCCGCAATCGCCGCCGCCCCCATCACCTACTTCATCATGGGTTCCTGGGGCCCCTACATCTCCATCCTGGCCGGTCTGGTGGCTGGCTGCGCCATTGGTTACTTCACCGAGTACTACACCTCCGACACCTACAAGCCCACCCAGGGCCTGGCCGACTCCACTGAGACCGGCGCCGCTACCACCATCATCGGCGGTATTTCCCTGGGTATGCTCTCCACCGCCGCTCCCATTATCATCATCGGCATCGCTATCATCGTCTCCTTCCTGGCCTCCGGCGGCTCTCTGACCACCGGCGGCGCCGACTATGAGCTGCTCTTCTCCAAGGGCCTGTACGGCATTGGTATCGCCGCCGTGGGTATGCTGTCCACCCTGGGCATCACCCTGGCCACCGACGCCTACGGCCCCGTGGCCGACAACGCCGGCGGCATCGCCGAGATGAGCGGCCTGGGCGAGGAGGTCCGCAACCGTACCGACGCTCTGGACTCCCTGGGCAACACCACCGCCGCCACCGGTAAGGGCTTCGCCATCGGCTCTGCCGCCCTCACCGCTCTGGCTCTGCTGGTCTCCTATGTAGACGTGGTCAAGGGCAAGCTGGACCACGCCATGGACCTGTCCCTCACCAACCCCGCCGTGCTGGTGGGTCTGTTCGTGGGCGCCATGCTTACCTTCATCTTCGCCGCCCTCACCATGAGCGGCGTGCAGCGTGCCGCCCAGTCCATCGTGGTGGAGGTTCGCCGTCAGTTCCGTGAGATCTCCGGCATCATGGAAGGCAAGGCTGATCCCGACTACGCGTCCTGCGTGGACCTGTGCACCAAGGGCGCTCTGCATGAGATGGTTATCCCCTCCCTGCTGGCCATTATCGTTCCCGTCATCGTGGGCCTGATCCTGGGCGCTGAGGCCGTTGTGGGCCTGCTGGGCGGCGTTACCGTCACCGGCTTCGTGGTTGCCGTGTTCATGTCCAACGCTGGCGGCGCTTGGGATAACGCCAAGAAGTACATTGAGGCCGGCCACCACGGCGGCAAGGGTTCCGATTGCCACAAGGCCGCCGTGATCGGCGACACCGTGGGCGACCCCTTCAAGGACACCTCCGGCCCCTCTCTGAACATCCTGATCAAGCTGTGCTCCACCGTTTCCATCGTGTTCTCCGGCCTGATCACCACCATTCACCTGTTCTAATCCAGCATAAAAAAAGGACGCCTGACGGCGTCCTTTTTTTATGGTTTTAGCTTAGTTCAAACATACCGTTGTACAGCTGATAATATTCTCCCTGCTGAGCCAACAGGTCCTCGTGGCTGCCCCGCTCCACAATCTGCCCCTGTTCCAGCACCATAATAGCGTCAGCATTACGGACCGTGGACAGCCGGTGAGCAATCACAAACACCGTCCGCCCCTCCATCAACTGGTCCATTCCCTTTTCGATGAGGGCCTCGGTGCGGGTATCAATGCTGCTGGTTGCCTCGTCCAGAATGAGTACCGGTGGGTCAGCCACTGCCGCCCGGGCAATGGCAAGTAGCTGCCGCTGGCCCTGAGACAGATTGGCTCCGTCTGCCGTCACCATAGTGTCGTAGCCCTGGGGCAAGCGGCGGATGAAGGAATCAGCGTTGGCGATTTTGGCCGCCTTCTCCACCTCCTCCATGGTGGCATCCAGCTTGCCAAAGCGAATGTTATCCGCAATGGTTCCGGTAAAGAGGTGGGTATCCTGAAGCACCATGCCCAGGGATCGCCGCAGATCATCTTTCCGGATGTCCTTCACGTCAATGCCGTCATAGGTCACCCGCCCCTTTTGTACATCGTAGAAGCGGTTGATCAGATTGGTGATCGTGGTCTTGCCCGCGCCTGTAGAGCCCACAAAGGCGATCTTCTGGCCAGGCTTGGCAAAGAGGCTGATGTCTTTCAGAATGGGGTGACCGGCATCATAACCAAAGGTGACACCTTCAAAGCGGACATCCCCCCGCAAGGGCACCTCAGAGCCGTCAGGCTTGCGCCAAACCCAGCCCCCGTCGCGCTTTTCCAACCTCACCTGACCGTCGTCCACCTCCGGGGTCTGGTCCATAGCCTCAAAAACCCGCTCGGCGCCAGCCAAGGCAGCCAGCAGGAAGTTGGTCTGCTGGGTAAATTGGTTGATAGGCATGGCCGCCTGACGCACAAAGACCAGATAGCTGGCCAGGCTTCCCACATCGGTCATGCCAGCCATGGCCATATAGCCTCCCAGGGCAGCCACAATGGCATAGTTAATATAAGAAATGCTCACCACCGCCGGGATCATGGTGGCTGCGTAGCTCTGAGCACCGGTACCCGCCTTGCGAAGCGCTTCGTTTTTCTCTCGAAACGTCCGCAGGTTGGCTTTTTCGTGGTTAAATACCTTGACCACCTTTTGGCCTGCCACCATCTCTTCAATATAGCCGTCCAGATCACCCAACGCCCGCTGCTGCTTGTTGTAGTAGGCCTTGCTTCGCTTTCCGCTGTAGCGGATATAGAGAAACATGACCACATAGCATACCGCTACCACCAGGGTGAGCCGCCAGTTGAGGATGAAGAGCATGGTCAGGGTACCTGCTACCTGAATGAAACTCTGGATCACCATAGCGAAGCTGTTGTTCAGGGCATCCGAAATGGTGTCCACGTCGTTGGTGAAATAGCTCATTACATCGCCATGGCGGCGGGTATCGAAGAAGCGGAGGGGCAGCTTCTGGAGATGGGCGAACAAGTCCCGGCGGATATCGTAAAGTACCTTCTGTGCCGCCTTCACCATGGTCTGGGTATAGCCCCAGGCCGCCAGGGCTCCCGCCAGATAGATGAGGGCAGTGAGGGTCACCCCTCGCAGCAGGGCTTCCATCCCCCCTGTAGCCAGGTTATTGACCACCGGCCGGATCATATAGGTACCCAGCAGGTTGGCCAGAGCACTGATAGTAACCAACACCGCTACCGCCAGCAGCAGGAACTTGTGTCTTCCCAGATAGGACAGAAGGGCGCGAATGGTGTAACCCAGGTGCTTGGGCTTTTTTGCGCTGAGCTGTCTAGCCATTCTCCTCCCCTCCTTTCATCTGGGATGCGTAAATCTCCTGGTAAATGGGGTCATGCTCCAACAGTTCCCTATGAGTGCCGGCGGCATGAATTCTGCCGTCCTCCAGGATGACAATAAGATCGGTGTGCATCACCGAGGTGACTCGCTGGGCAATAATAATCTTGGTGACGCCGGTAAGCTTGCTCAAAGCTCCCCGGATCTTGCCCTCTGTTGCAGTATCTACCGCACTGGTGGAGTCGTCAAAAATCAAAATCTTTGGTTTTTTTAACAGGGCTCGGGCAATACATAACCGCTGCTTCTGGCCGCCGGAGACGTTGACGCCCCCCTGCCCCAGATCGGTATCCAGGCCGTCCGGCATTCGCTCCAGAAATTCATCGGCGCAGGCCGCCCGGCAAGCCGCCCACAGAGCCTCATCGTCGGCATCCGGGTCGCCCCACTTCAGGTTCTCCCGGACAGTACCGGAGAAGAGCACATTTTTCTGGAGCACGATGCCCACCGCGTCCCGCAGAACGGTCAGATCGTAATCCTTTACATCGTGCCCACCAACCCGCACAGTACCTTCCGTGGCATCGTACAGCCTGGGAATGAGCTGTACCAGGGTAGTCTTGGCAGAGCCTGTGCCGCCCAGGATACCCACAGTCTGGCCTGCCCTGATATGCAGGTTCACCCCAGACAGAGCATACTCCCTGGCGTCGGTATGGTACTTGAAGGAAACACGCTCAAAGTCCACGCTGCCGTCGGGCACTTCCTCCACCGGCTGAGCGGGGGAAACAAGGGCCGGCTTCTCCTCCAATACCTCTGCAATGCGATGGGCACTGGCCAGAGATCGGGTGAGCAGCAGGAACACATTGGAGATCATCATGAAGGAGTTCATCACCTGGAGCACATAGCTGAGAAAGCCGGTCAACTCCCCCACCTGGAGACTGCCCCCCAGGATCATGCCGCCTCCAAACCACAGAATGAGCACGATGGCAGTATACATCGTGAACTGGAAGGCTGGCAGGTTGAGTACCGCAAAGTGGAAGGTCCGCTGACTTGTGGCCATCAGCTCCTCATTGACCGACTGGAACTTCTCCTCCTCATACTCCCCCCGCACAAAAGCTTTTACCGCCCGGATGGCAGTAAGCCCCTCCTGAACCACATTGTTCAGCTTATCCATGGCCTTCTGAAGCCTGCCGTACATGGGCGCCACCTTGCGCACCACAAAAAAGAGGATGAGCGCCAGAATGGGGGCAGTCACCACAAAAATCAGGGCCAGCCGGGCATTCATCCAGAAGGACAATCCTAATCCCATCACCAGCATCACCGGACTTCTCACCAGAGGCCGCAGTCCGCCGTTGATGGCATTTTGCAGCACCGTCACATCAGTGGTCATACGGGTAACCAGAGAAGAACTTTCAAATCGGTCCAGGTTGGAAAAGGCGTAGTCCTGCACCCGCTCATACTGGGCCTCCCGGATGCGGGCGCCCCAACCGTAGGCCGCCCGGGCGGCAAACCGAGCATACAGCAGGCCGGTGATCAAAGCCAGTACAGCACATACGCCCATCTGTACACCCTTGACCACAATATAATTCAGATCCCGGTTCTCTACTCCCACGTCAATGAGGTCGGCCATCAGCACGGGAATCACCAGCTCAAAAGCCGTCTCCACCAACACCAACAATCCGCCCAGAAACAGGTCCCGGCGGTAGGGGCCCAAATAGGACAGCAGGCGTTTCAGTTCTTTCATGACCGTCCCTCCCCTGCTGTCTTCAGATTGCGGTACGCCCGACTCAGATAGTCGGCAAACCGCTCCTGCTCTTCCGGTGTAAACCCCGCCAGCATCCGTTCCTCCATAGTACGGCAGCAGGTCCGCCAGGCATCATAGGCCGTCTGACCAGCAGGAGTGATCTCGATTCGGTCTCGGCGCTTGTCCTGCCCATCCCCGCATCGGGTCACGAAGCCACCCTTTTCCAGGCTGTCCAGCATCCGGCATACCGCCGCCGGATCGATCTCAAAGTAGTCGGCCAGCTGACGCTGGCGGCTGGGACCATGCTGGCTGAGATAGCCCAGCAGTTTGGGCTGACCGGTTCCCAGTCCTACCTCCGCCAGGCAGGGACGCAGCGCCCCCCGCTGGGCATGAAAAGCCCGGTAGAGCAGCATATGGAATGTCTTTTCCATCCACTCACCTTCCTAATTGACATATCAACGATTGACATATCAATTATACCCCGAGATTTTACACTGTCAAGTCCAACAACGGTTGGATTCTACTTGCAACCAGCCACATAAAGTGGGATAATATTGGCAACGACATCCAAAAGGAGGCCCTCCCATGGAAGGTAAGAAAGCATACCGTCCGGAAAACCTGCACTATCTGAAAATGCTGGCCCGGCAATACCCAAATGTCCAGGCTGCCAGCACCGAGATCATCAACCTCCACGCCATTCAGAACCTGCCCAAAGGCACTGAGCACTTTATCTCCGACGTACACGGCGAGTATGAGGCCTTCCTTCACATCCTGAACTCGGCTTCCGGCGTGGTACGCGAGAAGCTGGACAGCCTGTTTGCCACCACCGTATCCAAGGCCGATCTGGACCAGCTGGCCACCCTTATCTACTATCCCCAGGAAAAGCTGGAGGAGATCGAGCGGGAGACCGCCGATATGCGGGAGTGGTACCGCATCACCTTCCACCGCCTGATCGAGATGTGCCGTCTGGTCAGCTCCAAATACACCCGTTCCAAGGTCCGTAAGGCTATGCCTCCTGAGTACGCCTACATCATCGACGAAATGATCCATACCCACTACGAGGACATGGACAAGCGGGACTATTACGAGAACATCATCTCCACCATTATCGACATCGACCGGGCCTCCAACTTCCTGGTGCAGCTGTGCGAGCTCATCAAGCGACTGGCGGTGGACCATCTTCATCTGGTGGGCGATATCTTTGACCGTGGTCCCCGGGCGGACATCATTCTGGACTCTCTGATGGACTACCACAGTGTAGACATCCAGTGGGGCAACCACGACGTGCTGTGGATGGGGGCCGCCTCCGGCTCCCGCACCCTGGTGGCTACTGTACTGGCCAACTCCCTGCGCTACAACAATCTGGAGGTCATCGAGACAGGCTACGGCATCTCTCTGCGGCCTCTGTCGGTCTTTGCCAACGAGGTATACAAGGACTGCGACATCCACTGTTTTGAGGTGAAGCTGACCAACGAAGACGCCGCCCACTACACGGAAAAGGATAAGCTGCTGGCCGCCCGAATGCACAAGGCCATTACCATCATTCTCTTCAAGCTGGAGGGGCAGAAGCTGCTGCGCAACCCCTGCTTTGGTATGGCGGACCGGCTGCTGCTGGACAAGATTGACTATGAGAATAAGTGCATCACCATCAATGGCACCACTTATCCCTTGGAGGATACCGACTTCCCCACTGTAGACCCCAACGATCCCTATACCCTTACCGAGGAAGAGAGTACCCTCATCAATCAGCTGACCAGCTCCTTCCTCCACAGCGAGAAGCTCCAGCGACACATCCGCTTTCTCTACTCCAAGGGCAGTCTGTACAAGGTCTACAACGGCAACCTGCTCTTCCACGGCTGCATTCCCATGACGGAGGATGGTCAGCTCCAGTCCTTTACCATCGGCGGTGTGACCCTGTCCGGCAAAGACTTTCTGGATTATGCCGATACCAACGCCCGCCGGGCCTATTACAGCAAGCCGGGCACGGAAGAACGGGAGTTCGGCATGGACTTTCTGTGGTTCCTGTGGGCAGGCCGCAACAGCCCCATCTTTGGCCGTGACCGTATGACCACCTTTGAGCGGCGGTTCATCCTGGATGAGTCCACCTGGACCGAACCCAAAAACGCCTACTATCAGCTGTACAACGACCCCGCTGTGTGTGAGTTCCTGCTGAAGCAGTTTGGTCTGGAGGGACCTCACTGCCACATCATCAACGGGCACATCCCGGTAAAGTCCAAAAAGGGCGAGAGCCCCATGAAGGCAGGCGGCAAGCTGCTGGTTATCGACGGCGGCTTCTGCAAAGCCTATCAGAAAACCACCGGCATTGCGGGCTACACGCTGATTTACAACTCCGCTTGCTTCCGGCTGGTCTCCCACGAGCCCTTTGTTGGACGGGCCAACGCCATTCGGGAAAACCAGGATATCGCCTCTACTTCGGTGGTATTTGAGCGGCTGGAATCCCGGCTGAAAATCGCCGGGACTGACGTGGGCCGCCAGCTCCAGGAGCAGATCGACGATCTGATGGCTCTGGTACAGGCTTTCCGCAATGGCGAGATCGTAGAAGACCACAAGGACTGACTTATTAAAAAATGCCGGCCGCAAATGCGGCCGGCATTTTTTGCTTATTTAACTGGTATGTCATCTTGACTGCGCTCCCCTTTTGTGTTAAACTGCATTTACTCATTTAGTAATTTAGTAAATAACTAATTTATTGTTAGGAGGTAACCATGCAAATCCCCACGAATTTGAAACACAAACCTGTCTTTGTGGCAGAGGACTACGGCAATATCGACGGCCGCAGCGCTTATCAAACCGACGCCCAGGGTCTGAGCCTTGGCCTGGCCCAGTGGAATGACCGGGGCCGGGTGGACATCTCGGCCAAGGTGTGGCGGCACACTGGTGAAAAGTGGTCCCGCCAGTCGGAGGAGCTCCCCCTCCACCGGGTGCTGGACCTGGCTATCCTCACCTGCCGGGCAGTCCACTACATTCGGGAGGAGAGCTACCGCTTCCCTGCTCTGTATGATCCGAACACCCCTCAGATCGACCGGGTGGGTCTCCAGGGAGACGCCATGACGGTAGAGGTATGTACCGGCAACGACCATATCTGCGAGGATATTGCACTCTTTCGGGATGCGTTGGCTCGGGATGGTGATCTGCTGGGAGAACGAATGCAGGTTTTGGCCCGCCTGCTGGCTGACCTGGGCTATCATGGATAATAAAAAATGGTCCGCTGCAAATGCAGCGGACCATTTTTACCCATATTACGATGCAATGTACGATTAGCCAAGGGTCTGACCAAGCACGATAAAGACAATCGCTCCACCGATCAGTGCCACAGCGCACAGAGGCACATAGACATATTTTCCGAAGGAATGGAACCAGCCGCCGATAGGCTTCTTGGCGCCCTGGTTCACGGCGTCCAGAGCGGTCTTCTTCTTCATGACCCAGAAGAACATAATGCCAGCCAGCATTGCGCCCAGAGGGCAGATATAAACAGAAACCAAATCCATCCACTGGGAGGTCCAGGGCTGGATGAGCAGAGCCACAACCAGACCGATGACGTGGATCACGATGGTGGACACCACGCGGTTGAGTTTCAGCTTCTCCTGCAGGAAGGCCACGGGGGTCTCGTACAGGTTGATGATGGAGGTGGTGCCGGCGAAGAGCACGGCGATGAAGAAGAAGGCGCCGATGACCCAGCCGATGCCGCCCATGCCGTTGAACACACCGGGCAGAGCGATAAACATGAGGCCAGGGCCGCCGCTGGACACGTCGCTGCCGGTGGTGGCCATAGCGGGGATGATGACGAACATGGCCACCAGAGCAGCCAGGGTATCAAACACGGCCACGTTGCGGGCGGAGGAGCCGATGGCCACATCCTTGCCCAGGTAGGAGCCGTAGATGACCGAGCCGTTGCCGGCCACCGACAACGAGAAGAACGCCTGGCCGAAGGCGAAGAGCCAAATCTCCCAGTTCTGCAGACCCTTGGGATCCAGGGAGAAGATGAACTTGTAGCCGTCGCCGGCGCCGGGCAGGGTGGCGATGTACACCGCCATAACCAGGAACAGGCCGAACAGCAGGGGGATCATGATCTTACAGGCCTTCTCAATGCCGCCGGACACGCCCAGCGCCATGATGATGACGGAGACCACGATGGCCACGATGATCCAAACGCCGTTGCCGATGCCGAAGATGCCGTTCTGGAGCATCATGCCGACGCCCTCACCCAGAGTAGCGGACTCGGGAGCGGCCTGACCGAAGGCGCCGCCGATGGCGGCGGCATCCTGGCCCAGGGCGAACAGGTCGCCGCAGATGGCCATCTTGGTGTACTTGAAGATCCAGCCCATGACCACGGTGTAGCCGATGGCCAGACCCATGGAGCCGATGACGGGGATGGCGCCGATGACTTCGCCGATGCGGCGCTTGCCGCCCCGGTCCTCAACGGCCTTGCCGAAGGAGCCCACGGGGCCCGCACCGCCCCAGCGGCCCAGGGCGAACTCCTCCATCACGCCGGACATACCGATGACAATAACGAACAGGAAGTACGGAAGCAGGAATGCCATGCCACCATATTGCTTATATTTGGCGACCATGTAGGGGAAGCGCCAGATGTTGGCCATGCCTACGGCAGAGCCGATACAGGCGAGGATAAATCCCCATTTGCTTTTGAAACCATCCCGGTTTTCCACATTGTTAGGAGCGGAGCCTGACATAATAGACCCTCCTTATTCCCTCTAAAATTGTCTGACAAACCTTTGCTGTATACGGGCAGCGGCGCCCGACGAACGAAGTATTGAGTTCGCGGGCGCCGCTGATCCTTGTGCCTGCATACTTCCGCGTGATGCAGTTACGTCACATTGTGTTTTAGCTGCAGCGCCGCCTCTTACTTCTCCTCGTTGGGATAGGGCTCCAGGAAGGCGTGGAAGTGACGCATGGGCAGCTTGTGACCCCAGAGGATACGCATGTTGGGGATGGACTCACGGTCCTTGTACAGCTGAGCCACAGCGGCGATGACGTAGTCCAGGTGCTCCTTGGTCAGGCGGCTGCGGTCGATCGCGAAGCGGACCACGTTGGCCAGCTCAGCCTGCTGCTCGGGAGTCTTCAGGTCGTACTCCATGGAGAAGTCGCCCAGCTCGGACACACGGATACCATAGCGGCGGATCAGCTCCAGAGAGAAGCCGGTGCCGGCGAAGGTGGTGTGATCGCGCTTGCCGTCGAAGAACTCGTCCATGTTGATGTACACAGCGTGGCCGCCGGCGGGCAGAACAACGCCCTTCACGCCGTTCTTGTAGAAGCCCTGAGCCAGGTACTCACACTGCATGGCACGGTCATGCTGATAGTTGAAATCGCAGGACTCATAGAGGCCGGCAGCCAGAGCCATGATGTCACGGCCGGACATACCGCCGTAGGAGTCGTTGCCGTAGCAGGAGATCTGCTTAACCTTGATGAGCACGCCCACGTCGGTCTTGACGGTGCCGTCCTCGTTGAAGTCGGAGAACTTCTTCCAGAACAGGCCCTTGTCGCGGAAGGCCAGCATACCGCCCATGTTGGCATGGCCGTCCTTCTTGGCGGACATGGTGAAGGCGTCGCAGTAGGAGAACATCTCGGTGGCGATCTCAGCGATGGACTTGTCGGCGTAGCCTTCCTCGTTCATCTTGATGTAGTAAGCATTCTCAGCCCAGCGGGCCACGTCGAAGACCAGAGGAATGTCATACTTGTGAGCCACGCGGTTGATCTCACGGATGTTAGCCATGGAGACAGGCTGGCCGCAGATGGGGTTGTTGGTGATGCAGGTGAAGATCAGGGGCACGTTGTCCACGCCCACGGCATTGATCAGCTGCTCCAGCTTCTCGATGTCCATGTTGCCCTTGAAGGGGTTCTTCTCGTACTTGCCGCCTTCGGGAACTTCGTACAGCAGCTCCTTGTTGTACAGGTTACGAGGAATGGAACCCATCTGCTTGATGTTGCCCTCGGTGGTGTCGAAGTGACCGTTGGAGGGGATGGTGAAGACCTTGCCGGGATGACGGGCAGTGAGGATCTTCTTCACGATCTCCATCAGCACGGACTCAGCGGCACGGCCCTGCTGGATAATGAAGGCGTTGGGGCGCTCCATCTGCTTGGCGCCGCCGTTGAACAGGCCGCCCTCGTACTCGCAGAGGAACAGCTCGTCCATCAGCTTCTCCAGGTCGCGGCAGTCGGTGCGGACCAGGTCGATGCTCTTCTTCCAGTTCTTCTCGCCGCCGCGCTCGAAGATATCGCGGAAAGTGTCAAGAAGCACATAGTAGCCGGTGTTGCGGCCATAGGCCTCGTCGCCCAGGAACAGGGTGGCCCACTGCTGGTTGGTCATGGCGGTGGTGCCGGAGTCGGACAGCATATCAACGGTCAGCAGTCCGGAGGGGAAGGAAAACTCGTTCCAGTGGGTGGCGTTCAGAGCACGCTCACGCTGCTCAACAGTGGCCTGGGGCAGATCGCGCACCGCAAAGGCGCAGTGCTGGGGCATCTCAACATTCTGAGCCAGAGGATAGTGCTTCACATTCTTGTCCATTTTGTTTACCTCCATTTAATTTGGCGCTTTGCGCCATCATTTTACTAGAGGATACCCCGGTCGTCGGAAGCCGGCGATTCCGGCTCCTGCAACTGGCGGACAGTAACCTTTCCGAATGTGGTTATAGGTACTTGGAACTTTACTTAACTGCGATAACCTCGATCTCCACAAGGGCGTCCTTGGGCAGCCGGGCAACTTCCACAGCAGAGCGGGCAGGATAGCCGCCCTCACCGAAGAAGGTGGCATACACCTCGTTCATAGCACCGAAGTTGTTCATGTCGCTGAGGAACACGGTGGTCTTGACGACCTTATCCATGCCCAGGCCAGCCTCGGCCAGGATGGACTTCACGTTGGTCAGGGACTGACGGGTCTGCTCCGCGATGCCCTCGGGGAACGCACCGGTAGCGGGATCGATGGGCAGCTGGCCGGAAGTGATGACCAGGCCGTCGATCTCAACCGCCTGAGCGTAAGGGCCGATGGCCGCAGGCGCCTTGTCGGTATTGACGATTTTCTTCATGTTTGTTTTCCGCCTCCTTTTCACTTGGCAACAATAATTTATCACGCAGATAATTTTTTGTCAACACGTTTTTGTTCATTTCGTATGATTTTACAATTCAGCTCTCAGATTTTGTAGGAATTATCAATATAATTTTTTGCCGCGGCACAAAAAATTTTTTCTCTTGAGAAAATTGCTCTAATCTTGTTTTGACAATATTCTTATTATCAGCTATACTAAGTATAGATGCGTCTTTGGGACAAGCAGGTAATTTGAGCCAAAATCAAGGATAGAGGTGAGCCGATTGGCCAGTCCATTGTTGCAGCACTATATCAAGCTGACTGAATTTTTGGGCTATGCCCTGGGGCCCGATTATGAGGTAGCTCTTCATGATCTGACCGACAAAGATCGCTCCATTGTGGCCATTGCCAACAACCACGTCAGTGGTCGCGAGGTGGGCGCCCCTCTGACCAATGTTGCCCTGCGCATTCTGCGGGACAAAAGTTATGAGAATCAGGACTATATCCTTCACTATTTAGGAGTATCCAGCACCGGAAAGACCCTGCGCTCCTCCACCATGTTCATCAAACACGACGGCAAGCTGATCGGAATGCTGTGCATCAATTTTGATGACAGCCGATTCCAGGCAGTGAGCGATGCCTTACTGCGGCTCTGCCACCCCGATCATTTTGTTGATACCAATTTTCAGGTGGATGAGACTGTGGCAGACCGTTTTGCTCCGGCAGAGCGCTTCCACAACTCCATCCACGGTGTGGCTACCGAGGCGGTACTTCGGGAACTGGACCGCAGAAACATCACGGCGGACCGTCTCAATTCCGAAGAACGCATTCAGATCATCGGCGCACTGGACAGCGAGGGCGTTTTCCTGCTTAAGGGCGCCGTAAAGGATGTGGCCGACGCTCTGGAATGTTCCCAGGCCAGCGTATATCGTTACCTGAGTGCGATCCGCAAGGAAGAGACCTGAGGTCTCTCCCCTTTTCCTCAGTTCTATGGGAGGTAAGATCAAGATGGGTTATCACTATCCCCGCCGGCTGCTCTGGGTAGTTCTGGGCATGGTGATCAGCGCGGTGGGTATCGTTATGATGTTGCAGGCCAACATTGGCCTGGAGCCATGGAGCGTCCTGCAGCAGGGTATGGCCCAAACCTTCGGCATCACTTACGGCACCGCCTCCATCATCGTGGGCGCAGCCGCCATCGGTGTTGCCATTCTATTTGGCGAGGGTTTCGGCCTGGGTACAATTTTAAATATCACCCTATGTGCCATTTTTATCGATTATATGTTGGCCCAGGGATGGATTCCTCTGATGGAAAACCTGTTCTCCGGCATTCTGATGCTGTTGGGCGGCCTGGAACTGCTGGCCATCGGGACCTGGCTGTACATGAAGGCGGCTCTGGGCGCCGGTCCCCGGGATTCCCTGATGGTGGCTCTGGCCCGCAAGACCAAACGGTCTGTCGGCCTATGCCGGGCAGTGGTGGAAATCGGCGTCATTATTCTCGGCTGGCTGCTGGGCGGCCAGGTGGGAATCGGCACAGTTATCTCCGCTATCGTGTTGGGTACCCTGTTCAATCTGAATTTTGCCCTCTTCCGCTTCCGCGCGGCAGAGGTTCATCAGGAAAATCTGATGGAAAGCTTCCGCAATCTGGCCAGCAGAATGCACAGCCCTTCCCACGGATAAAAAAATTCCTCCGTCCTGAGACGGAGGAATTTTTTTATGTAATTACTTGTTGCCGCTGCAGGCAGTGCAGCCGCCGCACTGGGGGTGGGACTGGGCCCACAGCTTGTCGGCGGTGGGCTTCCAGTTGTCGGCGTAGGGGTGGGTCTTGGAGGTCAGGTGCTCCACGGTCTCGGGAGACTGAGGATCGGTGGAGTGAGCGCCGGTCTTGTTGACGATCTCCTCGATGCGCTCGGGGTTCTCCAGCATGGGGCAGGGACGGAGCATATTGTCATTGAAGGGCTGGTTGTCATGGTAGGCCATGAACAGCGGGGACTGCAGGCACTCCAGCAGGGTCTTTTCGTGGATGTTGGAGTCGGAGTAGTGGATAAACACGCAGGGATCCACGTCGCCGTTGGCATTGATGTGCAGGTAACGGCGGCCGCCGGCAATACAACCGCCCACATACTCACCGTCATTCTGGAAGTCCATGGCGAAGATGCCCTTGGTCTGACGCATGGCGCGGATGCGGTGATAGATCTCCTCACGCTGCTCGGGGGTGGGCATCAGCTCAGGAGCGGCATCGTTGCCCACAGGCATATAATGGAAGAACCACACAAAGTAGGCGCCCAGGTCGATGATCTTGTCGTAGAACTCCTCGCTGGTGATGTCCTTGTAGTTGACGCTGGTGTAGCAGGTGGAGATACCGAAGGGCAGGTGATGGCTCTTCAGCAGGGCCATGGCGTTGGTGACCTTCTCGTATACACCCTGGCCGCGGCGGCTGTCATTGGCCTCCTCAAAGCCCTCCAGGCTGATGGCGGGAATGAAGTTCTTCACCCGCAGCAGATCCTGGCAGAACTCCTCGTCAATGAGGGTGGCGTTGGTGAAGGACAGGAAAGCCACGTCGTTGTGCTTCTCACACAGGGCAATGATGTCCTTCTTGCGCACCAGGGGCTCGCCGCCGGTGTAGATGTACATATAGATGCCCAGTTCCTTGCCCTGGGTGATGATGGAGTCGATATCGTCAAAGGACAGATTCAGCTTATTGCCGTACTCCGCCGCCCAGCAGCCGGTGCAGTGCAGGTTGCAGGCAGAGGTGGGGTCCAGAAGAATGGCCCAGGGAATATTGCAGCCGTACTTCTCACGCATCTTCTCCTGCTTGGGCCAGCCCACCAGGTTGGCGTTGACGAAGAAGTTGTTGAACACGGTCTTGAGCACATCGGGGTCGGTCTGGGTCCAGACCTTCTCGATCAGCTGGTGCCAGCAGGAATCCTTGTCGTTGATGGCCTTGTCGAACGCCTCACGCTGAGTGGACAGGGTGTCCCCGGAGAACTTATTGACCAGGTCCATAACCTTGCTCATATTGTTCATAGGGTCTTTATCCAGATAATCAAACACCTTGGCCAGGCCATAGCGCTTCAGACTGTCAGGAATTTTCATCTTTATTTTCCCCTTTCACGGCATAACAATACCTATCATTGTGTGTCATGATACCTTTTCTGACGAAAATTGAAAATAGACAAAACCCGTTTCATGTCCAAACTCTATACAAAAACAGCAGTTTGCTTAAAAGCGTTTCAGATTTTCGCCTTAGTTTTATATAATTTTATCCATCCTATAATATAGTTTGTAAGACTATATCAGTCCCCCGGCGGCAACCGCTGGTCCTCCCTGTCCGGCTCTCCCGCTGGATGGACGGCAGAAGCAATGGAGATGGCTCCCCTCCCATATTTGTCCCGGATGGAATCCATGGCCTTCTCCAGCTTCTCCAGCTTATCGCGGCAGGGTATGGCGTCGGCGGCGAACAGATCCACCTGCTCCCCTGCGTCCCGCTCCTCCACCAGGTTCTGGGCCGTAATGGTAAGGGCCCGGACTGGCTGCCGCTCACTCCAACAGCTGTGCAGCAGCTCCATCCCGCACTGCGCCAGGTCCCGGGAGATATAAGTGGGGGCACTAAGCCGCTTCTGGCGGCAGATATCTTTAAAGGACGGATCACGCACGGTGATCTGTACGGTGGTACATTTGAGGCCGTGCTTGCGTAGCCGGACCGCAACCTCGTCCGCCAACTCAGACAGCGCCGTACGCAGCTGCTCCCAGCCCACCAGATTTTTAGGGAAGGTCAGTCCGTTTCCCACCGACTTGGGCCCTGGCATATCCCGGGCAGGTACCACCGGGGCGTGTTCCCTGCCCGTGGCATAGTCGTGGAGGGTATATCCTCCCTTGCCCAGAATCTGCCCCAGGCTCTCCCGGTCAAACCGGGCCAGATCACCAATGGTGCGTATCCCGTAGCCATTGAGCACCCTGGCCGCCGCCCGGCCCACAAAGAGCAGATCGGTCACCGGCAATGGCCAAAGCAGCTGTTGAAAGTTTTCCCGGGTGATCACCGTTGTGGCGTCCGGTTTTCGGTAGTCGCTGCCCATTTTCGCAAATACCTTATTAAAGGAGACTCCCACCGATACCGTCAGCCCCAATTCCTGCCGCACTGTTTGGCGAATCTGGTCGGCCAAAGCCTTTCCATCCCCTCCAAAGAGATGAAGGGTCCCGGTCACATCCAACCAGCTCTCGTCAATGGAGAAGGGCTCCACCAGATCGGTATACCGTTCATAGATGGCATTCACCTTTTTGGAATACTCCCGATACTTCCAGTGGTGGGCCGGCAGCAATACCAGGTCCGGACACTTCCGTCTGGCCTGCCAGATGGTCTCTGCCGTCTGTACTTTATACTTTTTGGCCAGCTCATTTTTGGCCAGAATGATTCCATGGCGACTCTCCGGGTCACCACATACCGCCGCCGGCCTGTCCTTTAACTCCGGATGATCCAGCAGCTCCACCGATGCGTAAAAGCTATTCAAATCACAGTGAAAAATGACCCGGTCCAAGCACTTCCCTCCCCTCTCCCAAAAAGATACGGCTGATTTTTTTATTATATGCTTTTTTTGCCGCAAAGTCAAACATTCGTTCTATTCGCTGTATTCCAGGGGAACACCGCTGTTCATGGCTGCATGGATATGATACACTGATAGCAAAGGAGGGGTTTTCATGGACGAAAACGCTCTGCTGTTTTTTCAGCAGGATATAGAGGTGCTGCCGCTGTATGAGCGGTTGGAAGGCCTGATCTTGGACCGGATTGCCGATGTACAAATCAAGGTACAGAAAAGCCAGATTTCCTTTTATAACCGGCATATGTTTGCCTGCGTCTCCTTTAGCAAAGTCCGCAAGGCCAAGGATCGCCCCGCCCACTACATTGTGGTCACCTTTGGTCTGCAGCACTGTCTGGAATCCCCCAGAATCGACGTGGCTACCGAGCCCTATCCCAACCGCTGGACCCATCATGTACTGATTGCAAGCCCAGACGAAATCGATGATGAACTGATGGGATGGATCTACGAGGCCAGCGTCTTTTCCGCGCTCAAATAGTCCTTTAATTGCTTTTCTCCCGTATTGACACCCTCATCAAGTCGTGTTAGAATTCTATCAGAATACGGAGGTAGTTTGTATGAATTATGACACCATTATTTTAGAACTTTTTTCAAGGATTCAAAAGCTCGAGGAGGAGGTAAAATCTTTGCAGGAAGTCATTGGCTGCGCCTCCACCGAGAATACGGCAGGAGATAATCCCAAAACCACCACAGGAGATATCCGGACTTATATTGAAAGCCAAAAATTGCAGGCATACAGCAGCGGGCAAACCGAGCTTACACTAAAGGCAAATGATATTCATAAGAATCTGCAATTAAAAAACAGGATGCCAATGGTATGTAATGCCATGAGACAATGTATGGCCGACCATGATGTCGTGCTGCATGACACCGCCAGCGGACACTCATCTACCCTGGAAATCAAGTACCATCTTTCAGGCAAAAGCTGATCCAGTACAGAACGTCCGGTAATGTCAGTGTATAAAGCAGAAAGATACAGATGGTATCTTTGCGGATCTTGGTATGTGAGGTAACGACCAAGGACAATGATACGGGCTGTTCTACTTTGCATCCTCCGTCGAGATAGAAAAAGGCTCCAGAAGCAGATTGCTTCTGGAGCCTTTGGCGCAGCGGGAGGGATTCGAACCCTCGTGCGGTTGCCCGCAAACTGATTTCGAGTCGGTTGTCCAATTATACACTTCTTGAAATTCCCAGGCGTTTTCAGGCGGTTTTATCCGCTTCCAATCTTTTGTGCCACAGCGGTTTGCGCCGATTGATCCAGCCCCATGTCCCCAACCCCCTGAAATTCGAATAAAAGCCCATTTTGGCCGTTTTTGGAGAGAACTCAAGCATTTTGGAGAGAACTGCGGAGAGAACTGGGGGAGAAAGTGACCACCTGGCAACACACAGGAAATGGCTTTTTTGATGCGACATTTCTGACGAGGTGATTGCCATGAATTACGAGCCAATTAACTGGGATAGCGTTCCCGATGTGATGAGCAAAGACCAGTTCTATAAGCTGTGCCACATCAGCAAATCCACCGCCAGGTACCTGCTCCAGACCGGCAAGGTGCCCTGCCGGTATACCGGCAAAAAGACCCGCTGCTATCAGATCCGCAAAGAGGATGTGCAGACTTATCTCCGGGGAAAGGGAATCTGCCCGGAGTTATATCTGCCCCAAAACACAAAGCGCAAGACGAAATTTCCGTCTCTGACGTCGAAGGAGCTGCCGGAGAAAACCAAAAAGGCACTGAAAGGATACCTCCTGCGACTGATGAAGGACTGCCCCGACGTAATGTCAGGCAGACAGGTGGCCAAGTTGATCGGCTACGGTCCCACCACCGTCCATCAGTGGTGTCGCAAGGGTGAGCTGTACTACATCCAGTCCGGCGGCAGCTACTATATCCCCAAGGCAGTCCTGATTGACTTTATTTGTTCCATGCGGTTCCGTACGATCCACCGCAAATCCCAATGGCATATCGTTACCATGATGTCCTTCCATAAGGAGATGGATGCCCATACCAAGCAGAAGGAGGGCAAATGATGCGTTATCTGGAGCAATTCTTCTACGGCAATATGGATCCGCAGGCCCGGGAGAGCATCCATCCCGAAGCAATGAGGAAGGTGCAGCGTACTCTCTCTGACCTGGAGAAATGGCTGCTGGAGCAGCTGGATGGCTCTCAGAGAGAACGGTTCTTGGCTTATACCGACGCATGGAGCGAACTGAATGCCCGTTGTGACCTGGACAGCTTTATCTGCGGCTTTCGCATGGGTGCCAGGTTGACCCTGGATGCTTTTATGACGGAGGAGGAATAGACCTATGAGTCAATCTTTGACCTATACCAAGGTAGGGGACTACTTCTACCCTGACCTCTACCTGCCGGAAACAGAAGATCGCCCTCTGGGCAAGTACGGTATGCTTCGCAAAACCTATCTGAAGCAGCACAGGCCCATGCTGTACGACCGTTTGCTGCTGGTTGGGCAGCTGGACGACCATCTGGCAGAGATCGACCTGCGGGCCGAAGAAATGGTGATTGATATGGTGGAAAAGATGGCAGCTACCAGTGGAGTAGATGAGCGCCTGAAGGAGTCAGACCAGATGGCGTGGGTAGGAGCCATGAACAATTTCAGGGCCGCTGCCGAAGAAGTTGTCATGCGAGAAATAATATATGCAATGCCGTAATAAATTGGATCAGCGACTTGCTATTCTAGTGTTTTTCGGGTAAAATAGGAGTATAATCCGATATTATCCGAAATGAGGTGAGGGATGTGTACGTTACCCGCCACATGGAGCCGGTGGTTCTGGAGGTCTCCTCCCAGTATCCCGCATTGCTGATCGTAGGTCCCCGGCAGGTGGGCAAGACCACCATGTTGGAGCATCTGATCGAGATAGAGGGACGGGGACGGACGGTTGTCACCCTGGACGATCTCACAGAGCGTGAGCTTGCAAAGACCGACCCCAAGATGTTCTTCCAGCTTCATAAGCCGCCTCTCCTGATCGACGAGGTGCAGTATGCTCCGGAGCTGTTCCCTTACCTCAAGATGATGGTGGATCAGCGCCACCAGCCGGGTGACTTCTGGATGACCGGTTCTCAGCTGTTCAAAATGATGGAGGGTGTGCAGGAATCTCTGGCAGGGCGAGTGGCTTTGCTCCATCTGTCTCCCATGTCCCAGAGTGAGATTCTCCATTGTCCTGCCGCAGGCCCCTTCCGAGTGGATCTGAATGCGCTGCAAGAGCGGCAGCAGCACTGCCCGGTATGCGATACTCCGACCATGTATCAGCGAATTTTCCGGGGTGGTATGCCCGCACTGGTCACCGGCCAGTATACCAACGCCAATCTGTTCTATTCCAGCTATATTGATACCTATATGGAGCGGGACGTGCGGCGGCTGTCCTCTGGGATTGACAGCTTGAAATTCCTGCGGTTTCTGCGGGCCACTGCCGCCCGGGCCGGTCAGCAGGTGAACTACAAGGGCATTGCCGATGATGCGGAGATCGACCAGGCTACGGCCAAGAGTTGGCTGCATATTCTGGAGGCGCTAGGTATTATATTTCTGCTGCACCCCTATTCCAATAATCTGCTGAAACGGACGATCTCCACGCCCAAGCTGTATTTTTACGACACTGGCCTGGTGTGCTATCTGACCCGGTGGACCAGCCCGGAGACGGCTATGGCCGGGGCTATGAACGGGGCGCTGCTGGAGAATTTCACGGTGTCTGAGGTTATGAAGTCCTACCAGAACGCAGGGCAGGAGCCGTTTCTCTACTACTATCGTGACAGCGATGCCAAGGAGATCGACCTGCTGCTGGAGCAGGACGGAAAGCTCTACCCCTTGGAGATTAAGAAGATGGCTACCCCGCCGAAAAAGCTCACAAAGGTCTTTGAACTGATCGACAAATCGCCCCTCCAGCGTGGTACCGGCGCAGTACTGTGCATGGCAGAAAAGCTGGGGGCCTTTGATGAGAACAATTTGATTGTGCCCATTGGGTTAATATAGTGTCCGACTTGCCTCTGCCGGTCTACTGGCAGAGGCTTTTTATCGCTATGATTCAAAGACAAATTTACCTTTAGAAACAATATAGGATGAAAGTGTTAGACCTATTAGTATGTACAAGAGGATGCTAGGGCTAATGAAATTACATATTGTGGTGGTCATTTATTGGATGTAAAGGAACATATGGGATAATCCGCTTGCTTAATAGATTTTATGTGGAAAGATGTGGTATAATGTAAAAACCCAAGTCCTCTGGAGGGATACGGCATGAATACAATAAAGAGATATGAACCGAAAGAAAAAGTTGAACTTCATGGCACTCTTGCAGAATTTCGTCAAGCGTTGGAAGATGAAATTGAGGCAGTTAAAAAGCGTGGACAATCATCAATACTGCTAACCGGCGGTGTGCAAATCTCTAATCAGGCCGGAAAATATTGCTACAAGTACAATGCGGATTTTGTTCCAGTTCTACCCGCAGATACTCCGTGCAAGCTGATTATTGGACAGAATCAGTACACTGTTACTACGGTCAGTTTTGACGAGGAAACGATTACTCTTGCTTCTGAACAACCGTTGCCGGATGGCTTTTCACAGGCACGCCTGGAAAATGGATCAACTGTCCTGATGGAATGCATGATTAAATGCATAGAAGAGAACGCTTCAGAAACTAATCCGGCAGGGAAACGAATGCTTTCGTTTGACAATCAGGGCATTGATCCTTGCGAAAAAATAGAATCTTATGACATACAGGAACTTCACATAGGTAGAGAAAATAACGATAATCAAAAAGCAGCTATTGTTTCTGCTTTGACCAATAATATTACATATATCTGGGGACCTCCTGGGACTGGCAAAACGAAAGTTATCGGGCAGATCATTGATAAGTTGCAAGAGAAGGAGCGTTCCGTTCTGGTGGTCTCTCACACGAATACCGCAGTTGATGGAGCAATCGAAAAAGCAGCAGAATCTTATCAACATTTTTGGGAAACAAATCACGGTACCACGGCCTCCTATCCCATTCTTCGTATTGGCAAGTCAGTGAAGCAGCTGCCCGTTGAAACAACTCTGGAGTTCCACATCAAGATGAATGGGCAGGAACTTTATGAGCAAAAGCAACAGTTAGAGAACACGAAAGCAAACCTGCAAGATGCAATACATATTGTCAGACGCAAGCAGAAGCAAATTGAGTGGGTCGAAAGCACACAGCTCCCTTCTATCCCAGGACATATATCGGCGCTTGAAGCAGCAGACAAAGCCCTTCAAACACTCAGAAAGAGAACAGATAGCTTACAAAGTAGACTTCTCCAGGAAAAAGAACTCCACCCTGAGGTGGAGCAATATATTGCTCTGTCGACTATACTGGAAAAAACAGAACAGCATCATAATGATGTTGAGCAACAGCTGAACACTGCGCAAGAAGTAGTTAGGTCGGTGCCACATCAAATCCAACTGGCAAAAGATGAAATCAAAAGACACGTAATCTATGCAGAACTGCTTGCCAAAGAGGATAAAACATTTTCCTCCGTATTTATCAACCGTGAGCTTGCTTCTATATCTGCAAAGATTCAAAGCCTTCAAACGCAGATGGGTGTGTTGCGTCAAGAACGTGAAAACTACCAGCGGACAGTTTCGGATTATGAGAAAAAAGGAACGATAGGAAAATTTTTTACTGGAAAGAGTGGTGTCACTCAGGCACAAATCAAGTTAGCTGAAATCGATGTCGCACTTTCAGAACTACAAAAAGAGTTTAATGAAACCATTCGTCTGGGAGATGATTATCAAGAAAAACTGAGGGAGCGGCTTGATCTTGAAGCACAGCTCCGGGGAATGAAGCCAGCAAAGACAAAAGAATATTGGGAGCAAATGATTTCAGATTTGACGCAACAGCTCAATCAGGCTCAGGCAGCAATTCCAAAACTAGATCTGGAGAAAAAAGAGAGTGCAGGAAAAAGCGAATCACTCCGGCGCCGGGTTTCTGAATGCAAAAAAGAATTTGACCATCTGCAATCATTGGAAAAGGCACTGAGGGAATCTGAAGATGCTTACAGAAAGGCCAGAGCCAAACTATCGCAAATGGAAGCTGAACTCAAAGAAATTTTTGCGCAGGAATATGCCTTTTGCCAATTATGCGTCAATGAAAAACTAACGGTCAGTGAGGCAAGCCTGACAGACCAGTATCAAACCTTAAAATCTTATTTGACTGCGGTTTCTGAAAAAATCCAGACTGAGAATAAAAAATCTCTGGAAGAACAGTACACAAAGTTAAGCGAGCAGTTGACAGATATTTTCAAGCAATTGCGGGCAATCGAGGAATCCATGGGAGAACTCGAAAAACAGTCTATCATGCAGGCCAAGGTTATTGGCGCAACATTGACAAAGGCGTATCTCAGCACAATTCTTCGGGAACGCACATTCGATACTGTTATCCTGGATGAGGCCTCCATGGCTGCTGTTCCCGCGTTATGGTGTGCGGCGTACCTGGCAGAGAGAAATATTGTTATCGTAGGCGATTTCCTTCAGCTTCCTCCCATCGTGATCGCAGATACCCCAATGGCTAAAAAATGGTTGGGACGGGATATTTTTGACCACAGCGGGATGCAACGCAAAGCAAAGAAGGATTCCCCATCAGGTCCTCCATCAAATTTTATTATGCTCAACGAACAATACCGTATGGAACCTGAAATTGCAGAAATCGCCAACCGATACTATGACGATTATAAAAAGCTGGAAAGTAGAACGGGACCTGAATTCCGCCAAGAGGACATCAATAAATTTAGCTCCTGGTTCCCAGTTGCACATCCAAAGCATAACGTGCAGTTGATCGATACGGAGAGCCTGCACGCATGGGTGACGGGGATTCCGCAGGGTAAGGGGCATAGTCGTTTAAATTGCTTCTCAGCGGCAATTGCGGTTAATTTGGCGTTCAAATGCATTGAAAAGAAATTAGATGCATACTTGGAAAATTCTGAAGAATCCCCAGAGAAGCCGTTGGTCCTGATTGTAGCTCCATATAAGCCCCACATTACGCTGGTCAATAAGCTGATCCAGGCAGAATATGTCCGGCGCGGCTTAATAAAAAAAGAAAATGAGAGTTCGGTCCGGAAAGATGAGCTAAACTTCATACAGGCAGGGACAATCCATAGTTTCCAGGGCAGTGAGGCTGACATTGTAATCTTTGACTTAGTGATTGATGAACCCCATTGGAAAGCAAATCTCTTCATGAATAACTTTAGCGTAAAAAAGCCAAACGGCGAGGTCATGGAAGTTAAAGTCAATGAAGACCTGCAGAAAATGTTCAATGTGGCAGTGACCCGCGCAAAATTCCAGCTATTCATTATCGGAGATTTTGAATACTGTATGGAGCGGACAAAAAAGTCAAAAAACAATTTGCATGACCTATTACGCTTTTTGATTGATGAGAAGAAGTATCCACGCCAAGAAGCAAAGGCCCTGTTTCCGGAACTATCTTATACTCCGCCAACTTCTCGGAAGGTAGACAATATTGATCCCGGCCAAACACTGATCTGCACAGATACAGATTTTAATGACCATTTTATGCGGGATCTGAAGAATTTTCAAAATAGGATGATCATATACTCTGCTTTCATGTCAGAGAATCGTCTCAGTATCCTGCTGCCGGCCTTTACAGATGCGGTTTCTCAAGGGAAAGAGATCATTATCGTCACAAAGGATCTATCTGAACGAGGAAAGGCTGAACGGAGTGCATATGAACGATGTGAGAAAGAACTGCGCAGTTTGGGTGACAAGATCAAGATTATTCATAAGCATGGTATGCATGAGAAATTGATTTTGGTGGATGATGATGTAATATGGATGGGATCCCTAAATGCACTGAGCTTTACCGGAAAAACTGGCGAAGTAATGGAACGGAGATGCAGCCAAAAGCTCGTAAAAGAGTATGAGAAAATGTATGATATCCCACATATCAGTCAGGCGTTAAACAGTGGATATGAAATGTCCTGCCCCATCTGCGGAGGAGAAATGTTGGTCAGAGAAAGCGATGAGGGCGGCATTTATTGGCAGTGTGCCAATAAGGATTATTCTCGCAGTGCGGAACAGCCATATCCTAAAGACGGCATTTTGAGGTGCCATTGTGGATCAAAATATGCTTTTTCTATGAAGAAAGAACCGCGCTGGATTTGTGAGAGCAATCCGCGGCACTATCAAAAAATGCGGGAAAGCGATTTGAAATTGGATCAGATGAAGTCGTTGATTCCTAGACGTGAGTTAAAGACTGTAGAGAAGTATTTTTCTGAACGTAGGAAAGAGCGTGAGAAAAAGTCCGGGAAGAAACGGGCTCCTAAGATCCAAGAGAATCAACAAATTACATTGTTTGATTAAGGTGCCCAAGATGTTTGAGGATATTTTGGCATGCTATGCTTTGTCCAGCGTGTACTGGCCGCGAATTCGCACCAGCAATGTCATTTAAGCGGCAAAGCCGAGGAGATAAAAGCTACTTTATCCCCAACAACTCTGCCGTGGACCGGTCAAACTTTTCCTGAAACTCGGCAAAGGTGATGGTCCCTGCCTCCACTTGCTCCATAAGTTCTTTTCCATACAGCTGCACCTCATTGTACCGGCGCATAATATTGGGGTACTGCTTCTTCCTCCGTTGGGCGGCAGTCTGTATCCGGTTGCACACCTTCCGATAGAGCTTTTTGGCTTCATCCTGATTGACGGCCTGCTGGTGTTTGGATGTGGCCCCAACCTGTTTGCACGTCTTCCCGTTGGTGCCTTCCACCACCCGGTCACAGTAGCAGTTGACCACCGAGTAGGGACGGAAATAACGGCCGCAATAGGCGCAGCGGCGCAGAGGGATTTCATTGGCGCAGAGCATCTCAAACTCCCATACGGTCAATGCGGCCAGTTGATCCGTGGCCATATAGGTATGTCCCTCCAGCTTTTCCTTTGCCGGAACAGTATCTGTCCCTCCGTCATACCGGTATATTTTGTGGTTCCTGGAGATATAAAAGCGGGGCGAAAGCGCCTGATAGCTGATTTCCACCAGATTGCGATAGAGCAGATTCTGTCGCTGCAGCGTAAAGTAGGCGTGCAGGATACTCCCCTGGTTGTCCTGTTCCCTGCCCATGACTTCATCCAGCAGGGGCGCGAGCTGGTTCTGACAGGTTTGCAGCTGCGTGAAAATCTTGATCACATCATTCAGCCATTGCCGCAGAAAGACCGGCGAAATACTTACGTCCTCATACTCTGCATCCGTTCCGTCCAGGACCTGGAGATAAGCAAGCTCTTCCTTACGCAGCTTCCACGGTTCCTCCGGATAGAAGGCACAGCACAACCGATTGCGAAGCTGCTGCTCCACCAGAAGCTTTAACAATGGATGCTGCGGGGACAGGCTGCTTTTCAGCTCGCGATACCATGCGGCCACGCGCTGTCCATAGTCCATACCCTTTATAAAGCCCAAACCAGACTGAGGCAACTCCTCTTCACCGAGGAGTGCCTCAGCTTTTTTTATCTGATCGCCCCAATCCACATCCAAAAAGACGATCATCCACATTCCAAGGTCGCTTTCCACCACAGAAGAATCGTTCTGATATACATACTCCCGATTATTTTCCAAGCTCATCTCAAAATACGGCATGGTATTTACCCCCATTCCACAGTGTGGGAAATGATTGTACACGCAAATACTCTACCACGCATTGACAGAGACGGCAACACAAAATATGATAAATGCGGGAAATGGAATATGACAATTTTAGTTTACCACAGTTTCTTTCGGTGCAAAGGAGGCATTTTTGTGAAGAAATCAGAACTTCGGGACCTCTACCACATGATGTTTCCGGACTATCCGGACATTGTGACCGTGGCCCAGCTCCAGAAAATGCTGGGCATCAGCCGCCATCTGGCCTACAACCTGATCAATGACGGCCACTTGGCTGGCATGAAAATCGGCAACTCCTTCAAGATCCCCAAGGTCAGCGTCATTCGCTATGTGATGGAGCAGGAGGCGCAGGACCATGCCGGTTGAGAAGATTCAGTATATGGATGCGGACACCCTGTTGACCAGTCCATTGCAGCGCCCCTTCTTCGTGGTGGAGGGGCTGATTCCTCAGGGGCTGAATACCCTTTGCGGCTCCCCCAAAATCGGCAAGAGCTGGCTGATGCTGTGGCTGGCATTGCAGGTGGCGCGGGGCGAACCCCTGTGGGAATTTGCCACCCATCGCTGTGATGTGCTCTACCTGTGTCTGGAGGATACTTACGCACGGATTCAAAACCGTTTGCAGCAGCTGACCGAGGAGGCACCGGAAACCCTACGCTTTTCGGTGCTGTGTCAGCGGCTGGGCAGCGGCTTACAGGAGCAACTGGAGGATTTTTTGAGGGACTATCCCCAGACCCGGCTGGTCATCATCGACACTCTGCAAAAGGTGCGGGATGGCACGGTGAACAAGGGCAGCATGTATGCCAGCGACTACGGCGACATGGCTACCCTCAAGGCCATCGCAGACCGCCATAACCTCTGCATGATCCTGGTACATCATCTGCGCAAGCTCACCGACAGCGCAGACCCCTTTAACGAGGTGTCCGGGTCCACGGCCCTGATGGGGGCGGCAGACACCACATACCTGCTGAAAAAGAGCAACCGGGCCGAAGAAGAAGCGATCCTCCTGGCAACCGGACGGGACATTGAGTATCAGCAGCTTATCCTCCGCTTCGAGAACTACCGCTGGACGCTGGTAGAGCGAAAGAATTCCGCTGCGATTCAGCAAAACGACGTGCCGCCGTTTTTGTTCCGGCTGGTGGAGTTTGTCAAAGCACAGGGCGGTTATGAGGGAAGCGCCACGGCGCTTTTGAAGCAGATGGGCGAAACAGAGGTTACGCCCAATGCGGTGACCCGGTATATCGTGCGCCACTGGGAGCGGGTTCTGGTTCCGGCAAATATCTGCTATTCCACCCGGCGGACCGCCTCGGAACGCATCCTCCGCCTGACCCTCACCCATGACAGCAATGACGCAAATGACAGCAATCCCACCATAGAGAAAGAGCTGTCACAGCCGTCATAACCGTCATGCCGGTCAACGTAGCCCGGGCAGCCCAGGGCACCCCGTGAAGGGGTGTCCTGGAGGGTAGCGAGCATAGGCTTTGTGTTGCCCACCAAAGCCGGCGGCAGAAGCCGAGAGGGGCTGCGGCCCCTATGACCCCCGAGAAAGGAGAACGATATGAGAAAACGAACGTATGGCATCAACGTGCGGGTATCCAAAGAGGAAAAAGAGCGGCTGGAGCGGATGGCGAGGCGGTGCGGCATTTCCCTCTCCACCTACCTGAGAAGGCTGGGTATGGGGGAAGATCTTTCCGCTCCCCACCCCATGGAACGCTTCGGGAACTTGAAGCAGGGGGTGGATCGTGGGGATCACCAAAATTAAGGCGGTCAAGGACAGCCTGAGCCGTATCGTAGGCTATGCCGAAAATCCGGAGAAGACACACTATTCCGATATGCAGCAGGTACTCCACTACGCCGACAACCAGGAGAAGGTGAGCATGGAGCAGACCATGTATGTGACCGGACTCCATTGTCGCCGGGAACAGGCCTACGAAGACATGATGTATACCAAGCGCCACTTTAACAAGACCGGCGGCAATGTGGCCTACCACTGTATCCAGAGCTTCAAAACCGGCGAGGTGACCCCGGAGCTGTGCCACCAGCTGGGCGTGGAGCTGGCCCAGAGGATGTGGGGAGATCGGTTTCAGGTGCTGGTGGCCACCCATTTCAACACCGGCACCTATCACAACCATCTGGTCATCAACTCGGTCAGCTACAAAGACGGGAAAAAATTCAACTGCAATCAAAAGGCGTTTTATCAGATGCGGGAGATCTCCGACCAGCTGTGCCGGGAGCACAATCTGACGGTGATCGAACACCCCAGCGGCAAGACGCCCCGCAACATCTACTTTGCGGAAAAACAGGGCAAGCCCACAACCTTCGGTCTCATGCGGCAGGCCATCGATGAGGCAGTGGGCATTTCCTGGAGCTGGTTTGACTTCTGCCAGGTGATGAAGGAGAAAGGTTATCTCATTAACGCCAGCCCTCACCGCAAGTATGCCACCATTCGAGCCATAGGCGCAAAAAAAGCCGTACGCATGGTACGGCTGGGTGAGGAGTACGACCACAGGAGGATCATCCAGCGGATCGATACCATGGATTACCGGGAAAAAGAGGCCTGCGGGCGGGCCTATCAGCAGGTGCGCCGGAGGTTATCTCAGCCGCCCAAAAGGATGCGCATGGCGGGCAATTTTCACAGCGTAAAAAAGATTACCGGCCTGAAGGCACTGTATCTCCACTACTGCTATTTCCTGGGGATTTTTCCACGAAAAGGTCGGACAAGGCCGTTGTCGCCTTCGATGCGGCTGGAGGTGACCAAACTGGAACAGCTGTCCCGCCAGATCGAGCTGATTCACCGGGAACATCTGAACAGCGTGCAGGATGTGGAGGGCTTTCTTATCTCCGTCCAATCCCAAATAGAAGAAAAGCTACAGCAGCGGACGGGGATCTATCACAAACTGCGGCGGTGTCAGCCTGGTGAACAGATGGATGGACTGAAAGAGCAGCGCGCGGCACTGACCCGGGAGCTTTCCACTCTGCGCCGGCAGCAGGCAACCGCCAAACGGCTGCTGGCGCAGCTGCCGGAAAAGAAAAGGCAGATTTTACTGGAGCAGAAGATGCGGCGCTCCCACCGTCAGTCCCACAAAAACAAGAAACGGAGGATCGAATATGAGCGTTAAAAACAAGATACATCTGATGAGCTTCGAGGATTTGTTCACCACCCAGGCCGAGCGGGACGACGCCAAGCTGGAGCGGGTACGGGAAGTGCCGGTGGCAGAGCTGCACCCTTTTCCCCAGCACCCCTTTGTGCTGCGGGACGATGAGGAGATGGCCTGCATGGTGGAGAGCATCAGCCAGATGGGGGTGATCTCCCCCGGCCTGGCCCGCCCCAGAGAGGGCGGCGGCTATGAGTTGGTGTCGGGCCATCGGCGGCTGACGGCCTGTGAGCGGCTGGGTCTTGCAACCATGCCGGTGATTGTCCGGGAAATGACCGACGAGGAGGCGGTGGTGGCCATGGTGGATGCCAATTTGCAGAGAGAGCACATCCTGCCCAGCGAAAAAGCCTTTGCCTATAAAATGAAGCTGGAAGTCCTGAATCGTCAGGGCTACCGCAGTGACCACACTTTTTCCCCACTGGGGAAAAGGTTCAATACCTATGAAGAACTGGCCAAGGAGAGCGGCGACAGCCGCAATCAGATCCACCGCTACATCCGGCTGACCCACCTGGTACCCCCGCTGCTTGCGATGGTGGACGAAGGGAAAATGGCCCTCCGTCCAGCCGTGGAGCTGTCCTATCTGACGGAGGAAGAGCAAATCCGCCTTCTCTCCTGTATGGAGCAGTTCGACTGCACCCCCTCCCACAGCCAGGCCATCAGCCTGAAGAAGCTCTCTCAGCTGGGTGCGCTGACCCAGGAGGATCTGGAGCAGATCGTCTCCAAGCCCAAGGCCAATCAGCAGGAACAGCTCCATCTTCCCATGACAGAGCTAAAGAAATTTTTTCCCGCCACGTATTCCGACACGCAAATGAAGCAGGACATCTTGAAGGGCCTGGAACTGCTGAAACGCCAGCGGGAGCGCAACCGCCGGGAGCGGTAGGGGCGAAAGTGTCTGTGGCAAACAAAATCGCAGCGTGGACAGCGGGCAGCTTATGGAGTAAGATGGGGCTGCATCAAAAAAGCTGTCCTGTGGGGAGCCGCCCCGGAAAGGAGATTGATATGATAACAGGACATTTACAGGTAAAAAAGGGCTACTATTATGTGGTCATCAGCTATAAGGACAACAAGGGAAAGAGAAGAAGCAAATGGCACGCCACCGGACTGCCTGAGAAGGGCAACAAGCGGAAGGCAGAGGCGGAGCTGCTGCGTATTCGTTTCAGCTTTGTGCCCCCGCCGGAGCCGGATGAGCTGTGCTCGGATATGCTGTTTGCGGATTATCTGCTGCAATGGCTGGACATTGTGCGGGTCAAGATCAAGCCTGCCACTTATGGCTCCTATTCCAACATCGTACACAGTGTGATCGAGCCGTATTTCCGGCAAAAGGGATATACGCTGCGGGAACTGGAGGCACGGCACATTCAGCAGTTTTATGGAGAGCGGCTGAAAACAGTCAAACCGAACTCGGTGCTTCACGACCACGCTGTCATCCATCAGGCGCTGAAATATGCCCTGAAAACCGACCTGGTCGTGCAGAATGTGGCCACCAAAGTGGACCGTCCGAGAAAGAACGAGTTTCAGCCCAAATTTCTGGATGCAGAGCAGCTCCAGCAGATTTTTGAAGTGCTCAAGGGCACCTGGATGGAGCTTCCGATATTGGTGGCTGCTTTCTACGGCCTACGCCGTGGGGAGCTGGTCGGCCTCAAGTGGGACGCCATTGACTTCGAGCGGGGCACCATCACTATCAAGCACACGGTGACCACCACACGCATTGATGGGAAAACCTACGTTTTGGAGCAGGAATCGGCCAAGACAAAGTCCAGCCTCCGCACCCTGCCCCTGGTGGGCAGCTTCGCCGCTTATTTTCGGCAGGTAAAAGAGGAGCAGGAATACAACAAACGGATCTGCGGCAACTGCTACGATTACTCCTATGACGGCTATGTATTTGTCAATGAGCTGGGCAAACGCATCAACCCCAACTACTTGACCTCCAAATTTCCGGAGTATCTGGAGCAGCATGGACTCCAGCGGATTCGTCTCCACGATTTGAGACACAGCTGCGCCAGTCTCCTGCTGGCAAATGGGGTGCCCCTCAAGCAGATCCAGGAATGGCTGGGACACAGCGATTTCAGCACCACCGCAAATATCTATGCCCACCTGGACTATTCCTCCAAGCTGTCCTCCGCCCAGGCCATGGCGCAGGGACTGCCCTTGCCGGAGGCGGACGGGGTGAAGCGTAAGTGGGAGATGCCGGTATAAAAAACAAGCTCCAGCAGTCCGTCTGGACTGCTGGAGCAAGGTGGCGGAGATGGAGAGATTCGAACTCTCGCGCCGGTTTGAGCCGGCCTACCGCATTTCGAGTCATTTCCCCCTTGTGACTTTTGGTGGAAATTAAGCGAAGATGGAAGTACACAACGGAAGCCCAAAAGCTGCGGTATACTGCGGATTTTGGCTTCCGTTTTTCGCTTTTATTTGAACCCACCGGGTTTTCCGAGTTCTTCCCGTTTTTGCCCCGAATTATGACCGGAGGATAGAACAAGGATAGAACTGCACGCCAGATTGGGGGTATTCACACCCATACCATTTCACGAAAACGCAAATCACCGTTTTGATTGGACAACTTGATTTTATTTGAACTCATTTCAAAAGTCAACATTTTACGCACCAGTGAAGTACCTCACCTACCAATGACAGATGAACAAGAAAGTGAGTGCTACACATGGATTTGACGAAGTATTACCCCGACATTGCCGCAAAGTATCCCGCCTATGTAACGCAACGGGAACTATGCGAGATCTGCCGCATCTGTCCCAAGACCGCCTACAATTTGGAGCAACAAGGTGAGATTCCCTACACCATTGAGCAAAACCACCTGATCCGTAGCCACAAAATCAAGCTGACGGACATTCTTGCCTATCTCTATCGGCGTGAGTGCAGACAGGAAGCAGACAGTCCCTATATCTGTGCTATGAGAACATTCTATGACGAACATCTCTCTCCCTACTCAGACCTGCTTTCCGTAAAGGATATTCAGCAGATTACAGGCTTTTCGTCCTCGGCAATCGTGCGGTGGATCAGCACAGGGATTCTGAAGGCTTTCCAGCCTGGAAAGCAGTACACCGTCCCAAAGGATTTTATGCTGGACTTTCTGATAAGCCCATATTACCGCCGTATCCGCCGAAAGACCCCTCTCCAAAAAGAATTGATGGATACATTTGAGCGTCTGTGGCAGGAAAAAGGAGGCGAGTGATGTGGCACAGGTATCCAAGTATCGCTATTTGCTGAATCAGTACCCAGAAACAGTCCAAAAAGAGCAATTCCGCATCATCTGTCATATCAGCAAACGCACAGCTCGTTATCTGCTGCAATCCGGTCTGGTTCCCTGCGTACAGAGTGGGAAAAAGACCCGGAATTACACCATTAAGATGAAAGACATTGTTCGCTACCTTGAGCGCAGGGAAATCCACCCCGAAAAATACAAACTTCCCCCCGGCTCATATAGCGGGACATACGCAGTCAAGCCCCTGCTTCCCGAATCTGTGACAACGGAGGAACTGAGAAAATACTACATAGAGAGTTTCCGGGACATTCCCGACATAGTTTCCACGAGAGAGGCCGCGGAATTAACAGGCGCCACGGCATCTACGGTCGCAAAATGGATCAGAACGAAAAAGCTAAAAGCTCTTTCACATGGTCCGGCATTTATCATCCCGAAGGTCAATCTGATCAACTTTATGGCCAGTGACGCATATTTGAACAAACGCTTGAAATCACAAAAATTCCACGAAAATATAGGAGGTTTTCTATCATGGAAAGCGGCAAAATAATTGTTGTAGCCAACCAGAAAGGTGGGGTAGCCAAGACCAGCACGGTCCGAAATCTGTCCTATGCGCTGGCCGAGATGGGCAAGAAGGTCTTGGTAGTTGACTTTGACCCCCAGTATAACCTTACCACCAGCTTCGGTGTCCTGCCGACCCAGGCACCCTATAATACCGGGACGCTTATCACCAATCTGCTCCTGGACGAATCTCTGCCGGATACCAACGAGTTCATCCAAAAAATTGACTCTGTGGACTTGATCCCTTCCAGTCGCTATCTCACCGTTGCAGAGGCAAATCTGCTGATGACGCCGGATAGCAACGGGTACCTAGCTACTCTGCTCGCACCTCTGCGGATGTCCTATGATTACATAATCGTAGACACAAATCCATCTCTGGGTTCGTTGACAATAAATGCTTTAACGGCCGCCGACGAGGTAATCATCCCGATTGATCCGGAACTGTTTGCGCTGACTGGTTTGCAGGCGTTGATGGATACCATCAAAAAAATTAAGCAGAAATTAAATCCCAGGATTGATATTGGAGGTATCCTGTTCACCAAATGCAACAAACGGACGAATCTATACCGTCGCACATACGGTCAGGTTGCAAAGGCGTTTCAATCGCTCCCTATCTTCAACTGTCAGATTCCGTATACAGTCAAAGTGGGAGACGCAAACAGCTATGGAATGAGCGTCATGGAGCTGGAGCAGGCCAACCCAGCCTCTCTTGCCTATCTGGAACTTGCAAAGGAGGTGTTGGAATATGCCTCCACTTAAGCCTCGTATCAGATCCATTGATGATCTTCTGGGTGTGACTGAAACTTCATCTTCAAAAAATGAGTCTAAAGCGTCGAATCAGTCTGTATGTGATGCGAGTAATGAAATACAGATGCTTCCACCACAAATCATTCGCAGTTTTCGAGGGTCTCCATTCCGAGAATACGGTGGAGAACGATTTGATGATTTGGTGGACAGTGTTTCACAACATGGTGTTTTGGTGCCTGCTTTTGTCAGAAAGATTGAGCCAGATGAGAATGGATTTGAATATGAGATGCTGGCAGGCAGACACCGGCAGAGAGCCGCTATTATTGCAAACCGCGAACTTCCCTGTATCGTCAAGGAAAATCTCTCCGATGAGGATGCTTGGATTTATGTGATCGAAACCAATGTCCTGCAACGCTCTTTCTCCGAAATGCTGCCCTCTGAAAAAGCAGCGGTACTGGCTCTGCGCTATTCCAAGATGGTCTGTCAGGGACGCCGGAACGATATTATTAAGGAACTGAAAAGGCTGGAAAACCCTGATGAAATCAAGGGAAACAGGACTGGTGGAAGTGACTTCCACAGGATAAAAAGCAGGGATGCTTTGGGAGCGGAATATGACCTTACAGGTCGTTCTGTTGCAACTTATCTCCGCATCAACGAACTGTCGGACGCCCTGAAAATCAGAATTGACAATGGAGAATTTTCGATTGCGGCGGCCGTGCAGCTTTCCTATCTGACTGAACAGGAACAGCAGATGGTTGACGATGTGCTTTCGGGAAGCGAGTACAAGGTCAATGAGGGAAAGGTTGTCCTGCTGCGGGAATATACCGGAAAGCTAACCCCGGAGCGTACCGAACAGATTTTGTCCGGCGAATTTAACCGGAAACCCAAGAAATCCACGGCTACGGCGTTCAAGGTCAAACCGGCGATTTACAAGAAATACTTTACCGTCAGCATCAGCCAGAAAGAGTTCGACAGTATTGTGGACGAGGCACTTGCCCTCTACTTTGCTCAGAAAGAACAGGAATCCGAGCAAGAGGCCGGATAACCGGCCATAATCACCAATACAGGAAGGAGGTCAGATACCGTTGAGAAATGATGAACGCCTGCGGACGATATATGAAGTCATGGCTCCCTATATTGTCCGAAATGAACACAACTGGCGGGATTATCTGGCATTTGCATCGCAGTTCCATAAGCACAGTTTTGACAACATACTTCTTGTGTACGCACAGGACGAGGATGTTTCGATTCTGGCAACACGAAAGCAATGGGCAGCCATAGGCAGAAATTTGATTCCCCGTGCAAAGGGCGTTGCCGTTTGCGTCTACCGGAATGCCAAACTCACTCTTGACTATCTCTTTGATGTAAGCCAAACTACTGGCAAAGAGATTCATCCTACGGACTGGCAGCTTTCCGATGAAATGAAAAAGGCCCTGACCGAGCGCCTGTCGTATGCACACGGTTTCCCCAAGCAGGATTTTTCCCAAGCGCTGTATGCGATGGCAAGCGAATCTGTCGCAGAGAATTACAACCACTTTTTGCAGGAACTCAAGCAGGAAACCAATCCCTGCTGACTGATGTGGAATACAAAGCGGCCATGAACTCCACCATCACAGCCTACTACACCGAGCCTGACCTGATCCGGCACATTTACCGCGCCCTGGAACGGTTTGGCTTCGAGGGCGGCCCTGACCGAAAAATCCTGGACCCCGGTATGGGAACCGGCAACTTCTATTCTGTGCTGCCGGAGCAGTTTCAAGGGAGCAAGCTGTTTGGCGTAGAGTTGGATTCCATCACCGGCAGAATCGCAAAGCAGCTTTATCCTGATGCGGATATTTCCATCATGGGATATGAAGCCACCAAATTTGAGGACAACAGCTTTGATGTGATTCTGGGCAATATCCCGTTCAACTCCGTGAAAATCTATGACCGGCGCTACAATGACCTGAACCCGTACATCCATGACTATTTCTTCATCAAGTCCCTGGACCTTGCAAAACCGGGCGGTATCATTGCCTTTATCACCAGCAAAGGAATTATGGATCGCAAGGACGAGAGCCTTCGGGAATATATCGCACGGCGGGCAGAGTTCATCGGCGCCATTCGCCTACCCAACACAGCGTTCAAGGCTTTGGCGGGAACCGATGTAACAGCGGATGTTGTTTTCTTGAAAAAGAGAACGCAGCCCATAGAACTTGATCGCGCGAATCTTCCGTCCTGGATTGAAACTGACCTGGACCGCAGTAAATGGATCGCCTATAACCGCTATTTCAAAGATAATCCCGAAATGCTCATGGGCGAGATGGTGAGCAGCCGGAATATGTACGGCAACGAAGATGGGACGGCCTGTGTTGCCCCGGAAGATTTTGACCTGAACCAGCATCTTACCCAAGCGGTTGACTCCCTGTACGCCCGTTTCACAGCAGAGCCAGATGAAGAAATTGAGGCAGACGAACCGGAAGAAAGCAATACAGAGTATGAGGACGCTCCGGCCGGAACCAAAAACTTCACCTATGTTGTGCGGAATGGCGAGATCTTCTTCTGTGAAAAAGATAAGCTGATCCCGCAACCTTACACCGGCATGAAGGCCGAAAGAATCAAGGGATTGTGCGAAATCCGTACTGCGCTGCTGGAGGTTATCAACATCCAGTCCCATGAGTATGACCCGGTTGATCTCCAGAAAGTACAGGACACACTCAATCAGGTATATGACCGCTTCGTTGCAAAGTATGGAGCCATCAACAGCAAAGGAAACATCCTCGCTTTTTCTGATGATGACCAATTCCCCTTGCTGCGCTCTATCGAGGATGAGCGGAAAGACAAGACCGGTTGGGATAAATCAGCGATCTTCACCAAAGCCACCATCCGTCCTTTCCGTCAGGTCAACCATGCAGACACCGCCGAGGACGCCCTTCAAATCTGCCTGAATCACAAGCTGCGGGTGGATCTGCCCTATATGTCCTTCCTGACAGGAAAAGCCCCACAGGAGTTGGTGCAAGAGCTGGATACTCGCATCTATCTCAATCCCCAGAAATACTACGGTAATCCGCTGGAAGGATGGGAACTTGCAGAAGAATATCTCAGTGGTCATGTGCGGGATAAACTGCTCTACGCACGTCAGAAGGCAGCGGAAGAACCGGAACTCTTTGCCCGGAATGTAGAGGCTTTGGAGGAAGTACAGCCGGAGCCACTGACTCCTGCCGACATCGAAGTGAATATGGGTGCCATCTGGGTTCCCATTGAGTATTACCGCCAATTCATGAGCTAGAGCAGTGATGTGAGGTGGTGATATATGGGCGAGAAACATTCGGCTGTCTGCTATATCTTCCGTGAGGGGGCTTTTACACCCGTTCAGGAAACGAAACCGCTGCGGAATGACTTTGGCCTTGACCTCTTTCAGTATAAAGGGGCTGTTTATGAAGGCAAAACCGGACTGCATCTCTGCCCAGCGCGGGATGCGGAATATCTTGCACTTTTTATCAAGAGCCACGGCGGAATAGAAAAGGTTCAGCAAGTGATTAACAGTAGCTTGGAGCGTACCGGCCTTTCTCCCCGCTATACCCGACCGGATGAAAAGAAAAAGGACATCTTCCCGCCAAAGGAAAAAGACGAGAACCGGGTTTTTGCCAAAGACCTGATGGGAAACAAGCACTTCTACTACCGCTTCTACAACGAAAACGGCATTGAACTCTACACAATGGAGAAGAAACGGGAGTTCTTCCAAACGGTTTATATTCCATGCGACGGGTTTATGGTGGGCATTGACCAGCGGCACCGACTTGAGGAAGTCCTGAAATGGCTGCCCACTCTGGAGCATGGCATCCGGGGTGAGATCGAAAGGGTTTTCAATCAGAGTATGGAAGCCCCGGACCGGTGGGCTGATCTGGGATTTGCCAATCTGCTTGGACGGTATGAGGAAGCAAAAGCCCACAATGCCCCCATTGCTGCGGAGCGGCAACGGCAAGCTGATGAAAGACGGGCGCAGCAAGACGCCCGTGAACAGCAGTTGGCACAAGAACGACAGGCCCGTTACGATTCCGCCATCCGTGAGGCCGAAGGAAATATTATGGCGGGAAAGGAGGTGATAAACCGGGAGATCAAAGGCAAATCTCTCATTATGCAGCTCTTTCGTGAGCATGAAATTCCTGTTCCTCTCAAAACACAGGGCTGGATCATCAATTCGCTTCACAGTATCCGGTACGATCCCCAAATTGGAGAATGGAACTACCGCTATTTCAAAGGCAGCCGGGACAGCACCAAAATGTTTGACCTGCTTGCCAAACTGTCCGCTGCGATTCAGACCCGACAGCAGTTTGAAGAACACGGGGAATCCCCGCCGGACACCCCTGTGTTGGACTGCGAGGAAGAACAGGATATGGAACTATAAATCTGGTTTTTGAAAGGAGCCAATATGAAAAAAGCAATTTTGAGCGTATCCGCTGCCGCCGCCATGATTGGCGGCCTTTTCTATTTTGGCTGGTATCGTAACCGCCACGGCGCCAACTAAGCAAACCGACCTGTCTGGAAGGAGGTGAAGCGATATGCCGATGACAGCGACAATGGCGCCCTACACCCTTTTCATTCTGGATGATGATACCCCTCTGAACCCTCGTGAGGACTATGACTGTTTGGGAAAAATGGTCTGCTGGCACAGCAGATACAGTCTGGGCGAGAAGCACGATTATGACGAGCCGAGCGATTTCCTGCGGAGCCTGCTGTTTTCTGAATACTCCAGCGGCCACGACCGCAACAATCCGGTTTTCGCATTTCTCAAATCCGGCAAAGCCAAGGATGCCCGTCTGGAATACAACCGATCCACACGGGAGTGGGAATTGCAGGAGAACCAGCACTGGCATTCAAACAGCGATTGGTATGTGTCCTCCAGCTATGCGGCCTCATTGAAAGATGAAGTCCCGGACTGGTTTTTGGATGACTGCCTTTCTGCCCTCTCAACCGGTGAACTGCTTTCGCTGGTAGAACAAATGGATGGCATGGTGATTCTTCCGCTTTACCTGTACGATCACAGCGGGATCACCATGAACACCTGCGGCTTTTCCTGCCCGTGGGATTCCGGTCAGGTTGGCTGGATTTACGCAGATAAAGAGATGATCGAACGGGAATATGGGAAAATCACCCCTGAAATATTGGAAAAAGTTCGTCAAGTTCTGGAATCCGAAGTCAAGGAGTACGACTACTACCTTACCGGACAGTGTTATGGGTTCCAGCTTTTCAAAGAAGATGTGGAAGTGGATAGCTGCTGGGGATTTCTGGGGGAAATCCGTGATGTTCAAAATGATATTAAGGATTATCTGCCGAAGGACTGTAACCCGGCAATCGTTGAATCGCTCCAATTTCAGTATGAGGAACCGGACATCGACGAGTATTTGGAGCGATTGCAGGAAGAAACGGAGGGATTAGACTGTGAGCCTTGATAACACAGCGAATGTTTTCATCCTGTATGGCTGCACTTTGAGCAAGGAGCGAAGTTCCATGCGAATCGTGGCGGCCACTACGGATGAAGAAATGCTGCATACCATCATCGGCGCCCAAATCCTCGGCGGCACAATGGACTACCGGGGCTTCAGCAATATGAAGGGCTTTGAACAGTTCCGGGCGGCCTGCCGTACCGGTGATGTTCAGTATAGCAATCTGGACTATGGCTTTGTGGAGCAGACGGAAAATCTGATGCTCCCGGACTGTGCAAAGGAGCCGCAGCTTGAGAAAGCATATCGGCTGCTGAACCTGTCCGACCATGAGTTCAATGCCATCCGCAATGGTTCTCTGGAGAGCCTGGGCGAAGATCGCGCCCGTTTGATTCTGGATAAGGCGCTGTCCTGGGCAGCACAGAACTATGCCGGATGGGACTTATATCGCCATTTGAGAGATGAACTCGGCATGTGAAAAGCATTTTGTCAGAGCGCCGGATGAACCGGCGCCTTTTCTGCTGGAAGGGAGGATTGATTTGAAGGAATCGCCCATAAAAACAGAGCGCAAGACGCTCCATCTGCCGGAGGATACCATTCGGGCGCTCAATAAGCTGGCGGCCAGGAACGGGACGGACTTTTCCAAAGAAGTGCGCAGGGCGATTGACGAATATCTGGATTTGGAAACCACCGCCGAAAATATTGACATGATAAACGGGGTCATCCGGCAGGAACTCAGCGGGCAGCTCAAAGCCCTGGGAAATCGGTTGGCCGGACTGATAAACCGCCTGACGATCATATCGGCTGCGGGCTATTATGCCAACATTGCCATTATCGCAGACCTTATTGACCAAGATCGCTATTCGTCTTTTGAAAAAATTGAGTCGGCGGCCCGAAAGCGGGCATTGGCATTTGCCAATCAGAAAAACGCGGATGCGTTGCGTACTTTCATGGATGACGAGGAAATGCAGAAAGCCATCCATGCCGTACAAGGAGGGTCCCGTGTCGATTCTGATTTATAAGCAGCGCCACCGGCACCCCAATTATAAGAAAACTCCAAAAGGCAACTATGCACATATTGGTTACATTGCAACTCGTCCCGGTGCCGTGAAGAATGAGGGGATGCGCCACGGGCTGTTTGGCAAACTGGAGTCGGGGGCGGTCAAAGAGTTTGACACTTGGCAGGAAGCCGCCCGCCTGGTTCGGGAGCTGTCCTATCGCCGTGTCAATATGTATCGGGGAATTATTTCCTTTTCGCCGGAAACGGCTGCCGAATTGGGGCTGTCCGATCACAAAGCGTGGGAGGACTATATTGACCGCCACATTTTGACCCTTGCAAAGTTCAATGGAATCAGGGTGCAGGATTTGCAATGGGTGGCCGCCCACCATAACGAAAAAGGTCATCCTCACATCCATGTGGTGTTCTGGAATAAACATCAGCGAACAATGGTCCCTTTTGTCCATCCAAGCATCCCGGATAAAATCCGTAAGCAGCTCATTCGGGATACCTTTGCCGAGCGCATCAAGGCATATTGCGAGGACAAACAGCAGGCCAAGGAACACCTGTCGGCCATCACAGACGAAATGATCGACGAGTTTGAGAAGTATATGGAACAGCTTCACCCGCAGGAATATCGCCGCCTGCGTGAAGCGTTTGGGCGAATCACGGATGATGAACTGGGGACTTCCCCTTTGGACAGCGTTGTTGGTGCAATGAAGATTGCCCCCTTTCTCTCACGCCTGTTCGCGCTGAAGGAGAAAATGCCGAAAAAGGGACGGCTGTATTACAAATTGCTGCCAGAGGATGTGAAGGTCGAAGTGGATGCCTTTGTTGCCTTCCTGAAAGAAAACAACGAGTACATCCGCAATCTGGTTCAGGACTATGTGGAGAGCAAAACCCGCCTTGCCATGCTCTATGACACCGACCCGACCCACATCAAAGAACAGCAGGAAAAGGCTGTGGCAGAGGCCGATAAGCTGATCGCCAATAAAATTCTCGATGTGATCCGTACCATGCTGTGCAAAGACCGTGAGGTCCAGTCTTTTGAATATACAGAGGCCCGGAAAGCCTACTTCACCGAACAGATGATTTGCGAAATTCTAATAGCGCTGGAGCAGGCTGCTATGAGTTTTGACATGGAATACGACGACCGGCAAAAGGCCATGAGTACCGAACTGTCAAAGGCGGCCCGAAAAGAGTGGTATCTGCGGCATAAGGACAAGGGGGTGGAACCATAGCAATCCGCAAATAAATGTATTGTCGAAAAGTTTTGCGATTATAAACCGCAAAACTGATTGACCGCCTGTGCGTTTTGCGGTATAATAATAGCGAATGGAGGTGGTCACGATGATTGAAAGACCGTTATATGTGGATAAGATTATGGCCTATGTAGATACTCCTTTTGTTAAAATCCTTACAGGGGTGCGCCGCTGCGGAAAATCTACCATACTGAAAATGATTATGGAAAGGCTGAAAACGGAACGAAACATCCCGGAAGATCGCATTATAAGCTGTCGTTTTGATTCTATGGAATATGAGGATATGACGGCAAAGCAGATCTACACGCTATTGAAGGATCAGCTTTCCTCCACAGGAAGGACCTATCTGTTTCTGGACGAGGTTCAGGAAATCAAAGGCTGGGAAAAGGTCGTAAACTCGCTGGCATCCGATTTTGATGTTGACTTGTATATTACAGGCTCCAACTCCAGAATGATGTCCTCTGAAATAGCGACCTATCTTACTGGCCGATACATTTCCTTCCGCATTTTTACCCTGTCTTTTGGCGAATATCTGATGTTCAAAAGCAAATTCGCCAATGTTGGGGAGCCGAAAGCAGAACTTGCCAATTATGTTCGCCTGGGAGGATTTCCGGCAACGCATTTGCAGGCGTATTCTCAGGATGAAATCTACACGATTGTCCGGGATATATACAATTCCACGATCTTCTCGGATATTGTAAAGCGAAATCAGGTTCGGAAGATCGACCAGTTGGAGCGTGTCGTAAAATACACATTCAATAATGTCGGCAACACCTTTTCCGCCAAGTCCATTGCAGATTACCTGAAAGCAGAACGGCGATCCCTCGACAACGAAACGGTTTACAGCTATTTGGAAAAGCTGGAAAAGGCATATCTGCTTCACCGCTGTTCCAGATATGATTTGCAGGGGAAGGAAATCCTGAAAACGCAGGAAAAATTCTATCTGGCCGATGTTGCCTTGCGATACAGTGTTCTCGGCTATAACGCAGACAGCGTTGCTTCCAGCCTTGAAAATATCGTATATTTGGAACTCTGCCGACGGGGATATACTGTCAATGTGGGGAAAACCGGAGATAGCGAGATTGATTTTGTAGCAGTCAGACAAAACGAAAAAATCTATGTTCAGGTGACGCAGGAGATCAACTCGGAAAAGACAGAAAAGAGAGAATATAGCCGCCTGCTTGAAATACCGGATAATTACCCCAAATTTGTTCTCACAACAGACGAATTTGCCGGTGGGAACTATGAGGGAATCAAGACAATGCACATAGCGGATTTCCTGCTCAGTGCGGAGTATTGACATCGAACACCAGATGAAACTCAATGAAAATCTACTGTCTGCCGGAAAAAGTCCCTTGAAAAAGTTGTGACTTTGGAAGAAAAGTCCCTTGAAAAAATTGATATTGCCATACAGAAAGCAGTCCTGCGGGGCTGCTCTTTCTATTTTCAGAAGATTTTTTGAAAAGCAAAAAAGTGACCGGCCACCCGGTTCCAGAAAGGAGAAAGGATGATAGAAGCGAACACTTCCTATAAGCAAAATGGTGTGCCGGTGTCGATTCCGAGCGGTTCGTATGGCATTGCCCCTTTGACGGTTCACCAATATGAATACCCCAAAGGACACCCCTGCCATAACTGCCCTTATACCCTGCGCACCTCTGTCCCGTCCTGTATGTTCCCTGAACGAAGGGACGGCGGCTGTCTATGGTACGATCTGAAAAAACAGCGGCGCCCTCCGCTGCCTGCGGTTTACCCCAAAAATCAGGCGGCGGCAGAGCGCATTTTTGCTTTCGTTGAAGTTCTCAAAGATGTAATGAAGCGAAAAGGTTATCAGGAAAGGAGGAAACCGATTGCGAAATAAAACCGATTTTTACAGGCTGTTCTTTGAACAGCTTGCCCGGCGCGGCTTTGATGTGAAGCGGTCCCAATCTTCCGATTACATCGCTGATATTTATTTCAAGAACCAGCTTGTGGCCTATTTCTCCAAAGCCGATACGGTGATCCAGAACCCCTTTGTCACAGTCAAGGACAAACTCATTCGCCTTATCAACGATACGGCCCAGGACACGGCGAACAAAGCGGGTATCTGCCGCGACTGTCCTTATACTGACGCCAATGAGAAACTTCCCAATGGCTCTTATAAGCTGGCAGAATACAATGGCGTGACTCTCGCCTGCAAGGAGCATCATCCGCCTGTCTGATCGATTGCAGGAGGTCAAGTTGGAAAACAAGGCCATGCGGCAAGTCTCCGCTGACTATGAGCGGGTCAAAAGGGCCTTTGGCCCAGAACAAGTGGACAGAATATTAGAGGCAGCTTACCAGCAGGAACATGCCGAAAAGGAACGGAAACGGGCCGCAAAGTCAAAAATTCGGATAGACGCACGATAATCACCAAAACCGGAGGGTATTCCAGTGAATACCCTCCGATTTTATTTGTGGAATCGGTAAAATGATTTCTTGTTTTTTAGAGCGTACTATGATATACTGCTATTATCCTGATTTGAGGAGTCTATCAAATATGCGGCAAGGTATTCTTAAATAAAATTTGATAATGGGCGCAAAAATGATTGCCCCTTGCAGGGGGTTGGTTTTTGTACCCAATTTTAAGAATACTTTTGCCTTTTTAGTAAATATCGTGACGGACCGCGGCTTATGTAAGTCGTGTATGTTTCTGTGTGTCCGAAGTCATGATCCCCAGCGGTAAAAGTATTAGCCGCTGGGGATTTTTGCGCCCATTCGGGCCTTGTATGGAGGATAGACATGAACATTATCAATATCGGGATTCTTGCCCATGTAGACGCTGGAAAGACGACCTTGACGGAGAGTCTGCTATATGCCAGTGGAGCCATTTCAGAACCAGGGAGCGTCGAAAAAGGGACAACGAGGACGGACACCTTGTTTTTGGAGCGGCAGCGTGGGATTACCATTCAAGCGGCAGTCACTTCCTTCCAGTGGCACAGATGTAAAGTTAACATTGTGGATACGCCCGGCCACATGGATTTTTTGGCGGAGGTGTACCGCTCTTTGGCTGTTTTAGATGGGGCCATCTTGGTGATCTCCGCGAAAGATGGCGTGCAGGCCCAGACCCGTATTCTGTTCCATGCCCTGCGGAAAATGAACATTCCCACCGTTATCTTTATCAACAAGATCGACCAGGCTGGCGTTGATTTGCAGAGCGTGGTTCAGTCTGTTCGGGATAAGCTCTCCGCCGATATTATCATCAAGCAGACGGTGTCGCTGTCCCCGGAAATAGTCCTGGAGGAAAATACCGACATAGAAGCATGGGATGCGGTCATCGAAAATAACGATGCATTATTGGAAAAGTATATCGCAGGAGAACCAATCAGCCAGGAAAAACTTGCGCGGGAGGAACAGCGGCGGGTTCAAGAAGCCTCCCTGTTTCCGGTCTATCATGGCAGCGCCAAAAAGGGCCTTGGCATTCAACCGTTGATGGATGCGGTGACAGGACTGTTCCAACCGATTGGGGAACAGGGGAGCGCCACCCTATGCGGCAGCGTTTTCAAGGTTGAGTACACCGATTGCGGCCAGCGGCGTGTCTATCTGCGGCTATACAGCGGAACGCTGCGCCTGCGGGATACGGTGGCCCTGGCCGGGAGAGAAAAGCTGAAAATCACAGAGATGCGTATTCCATCCAAAGGGGAAATTGTTCGGACAGACACCGCTTATCCGGGCGAAATTGTTATCCTTCCCAGCGACAGCGTGAGGTTAAACGATGTATTAGGGGATCAAACCCGGCTCCCTCGTAAAAGGTGGCGCGAGGCCCCCCTCCCCATGCTGCGGACGACGATTGCGCCGAAAACGGCAGCGCAAAGAGAACGGCTGCTGGACGCTCTTACGCAACTTGCGGATACTGATCCGCTTTTGCGCTGCGAAGTGGATTCCATCACCCATGAGATCATTCTTTCTTTTTTGGGCCGGGTGCAGTTGGAGGTCGTTTCCGCTTTGCTGTCGGAAAAATACAAGATTGAAACAGTGGTAAAGGAACCCACCGTCATTTATATGGAGCGGCCGCTCAAAGCAGCCAGCCACACCATCCATATCGAGGTGCCGCCCAACCCGTTTTGGGCATCTATCGGACTGTCTGTTACACCACTCCCGCTTGGCTCCGGCGTACAATACGAGAGCCGGGTTTCGCTGGGATACTTGAACCAGAGTTTTCAAAACGCTGTCAGGGATGGTATCCGTTACGGGCTGGAGCAGGGCTTGTTCGGCTGGAACGTAACGGACTGTAAGATTTGCTTTGAATACGGGCTTTATTACAGTCCAGTCAGCACGCCGGCGGACTTCCGCTCATTGGCCCCGATTGTATTGGAACAGGCATTGAAGGAATCGGGGACGCAGCTGCTGGAACCTTATCTCTCCTTCACCCTCTATGCGCCCCAGGAATACCTTTCCAGGGCTTATCATGATGCACCGAAATACTGTGCCACCATCGAAACGGCCCAGGTAAAAAAGGATGAAGTTGTCTTTACTGGCGAGATTCCCGCCCGCTGTATACAGGCATACCGTACTGATCTGGCCTTTTACACCAACGGGCAGAGCGTATGCCTTACAGAGCTAAAAGGGTATCAGGCCGCTGTCGGCCAGCCGGTCATCCAGCCCCGCCGTCCAAACAACCGCCTGGACAAGGTGCGCCATATGTTTCAGAAGGTAATGTAAAGATACATAATCGTCAAGACGGCAACAATCAGAAGTTATGGAGGGTAACAATGGAATATCGTAAGGAAGATTTAATGGAAGCAAAAAAGCAAATTTTGGGAGTGGGAGAGAACATGGGAACAGAGGAAAGTAAAAAAATCTGGGAGGAGAACGCACAATTTTGGGATAATGCAATGGGTGACGAATCTAATGAATTTCACAGAGAGGTAGTGCGTCCCAAAGTAACGGAACTTCTATCTCCTAATCCTGCGGATTATATTTTGGATATTGCGTGTGGCAATGGAAATTATTCTTCGTATCTTGCACAAAGAGGCGCTTCGGTTGTCGCTTTTGATTACAGCAAAAAAATGATAGAATTGGCTAAAAGACGGCAATCACAATATGCAAAACAAATTGAATTTTGTGTGGCGGATGCGACCAATAGAAAAAGTATATTAGAATTAAAAAGAAATCGAGCCTTTACGAAAGCAGTTTCTAATATGGCAATTATGGATATTACGGATATTGAACCACTTCTTATGGCTGTTTATGAACTGTTGCAGGAAAGCGGAATTTTTGTCTTTGCAACGCAACACCCTTGTTTTGTCACGTTGACTGAAAAATATATGACACCGCACAGTTACTATGATATAGCGATTGAAGGGCAACCGAAAGAGCAGATTTATTATCATCGTTCCATACAAGATATTTTTAACCTTTGTTTTAGAGCTGGATTTGTCATTGATGGATTTTATGAAGAATGTTTCAAAACCAACAAAGAAATTCCTATGGTAATGATAGTAAGGCTTAAGAAGGTAAAACGTGATACCTTACAATAAATTCAAGTTTGTCGGGTAAATAGCAAAGCCAGCCGAGCCAGCGGGCGGTCAAGATGAACGGGCTTCGCCCACCGTTGACAGCCCCGCCCGGTTTCGCAGTTAGGCAGTCAAGGAGCGACAGCAAGGAGTGCTGCCGCCCCGCACTATTATTCAGAGAGGGGGAATTTCCATGACAGACCAGAAAGCCTATCAAGAATATATCCAGCGCAGGTACAACGCCTCTTGCAAGGCTGTTATCCGCTGTGCCTGACAGCGTCCGTCCGTGCCGGAATTATGTAGAGCTCCACATAATTCTGTTGTATTTCCCAGCCTTTTGTGATACTATTTTGATACTAATAAACTTTACAGCCGAAAATAGCAGGTGGAATATTAACATATTTGCGAAAGTTTTTCCTGCGAAATCACCTCAAATACACCCTACTATATCTGAATTTGCCGAGGAACTATAATTGCATTTGAAGGACTATGGCAGAGATTATCCCTTTTGAGTATGTATCTTCCCATTGCGGCACTTTGTGTTTTTCAGAAATAGCTAAAATATCTTCTCAATGGCTGACAGAAAAAGTATAATGAGGAAAAGATAAATTCCAGTTTATCCGCCAGATTTTTCCTTCACCTTCAAAAAACTAAATCAAAAATAAATCAAGCCAAAGCGAAAAACAAACCGTTCTTTTGTATGATGGAACCACATCAAACGAAAGGACGGTGTTTTTTATGGGCGTTTGCAGGCGGGCCGCCCGTTACTTGGCCCGCAAAAAAGGAAAAGCTGCACTTCTTTTCCTGATCTTCTTTTTCATATCAGCCCTTTTACTAATCTGTTTCTCTGTTTTAGATGGTACTGGCCAGGCGGCCAGAGATCTGCGTTCTAACATAGGGGCGGCCTTTACAATCCGACCCTATGCGCAGATGACCTTAGAAGATGGAGAGATCAGTCAAGGAACCACCCCCAGCATTTCTCAACAGAGCATTGATGAGGTGATAGCCGCTGCTCGTGGACAAGTGAAAGCCTACAATACGGAGCATTATGGCTATGCCAAGAGTGATCAGCTTCATTTCCTGCCGGGGGCCAGAGACAATGAGGCCAGCAATATGGGTATTGATCCGCAGCGGTGCCAGGTGTGGCGGGCCGGCAGTTTGATAGGACTGACGCCAATGGAGTTTGACATTCTTCACCTGCTGGCCCGGCACCCGGGGCAGGTATTTTCAGCTCGGCAGATTTATGAATCTGTAGCATCGGATTTCGCAGAGGGCAGTTGGTCAGGGATTGGCAATATGGTTTGTAAATTGCGCTGTAAAATTGGAAGCGAGGCCATCAGGACGGTAAGAAGTTGTGGCTACTGCTTGATCGCTGGTAAGCTGGGAATAAAATAGAACACACTTGTGACTTTCGGTTTCTTGCTATCATCATATGGTTTGTCACATCGCCACATCCTTTAATTCATATTCTGTTCGTTGCATTGTTCGAGTAAAAGAACTATAATGTATCATGTGGAGGTGCGTTATGGATTATATGACCTTGAAAGAAGCAAGCGAGAAATGGGGTGTAACGCCTCGACGGGTAAACTACTATTGCGCCGGTGGCCGTATTCCCGGCGCTGTGAAGATGGCTGGTGTTTGGCTGATCCCCAAAAATACAGAAAAGCCGTTGGACAAACGATGTAAAGCGAACAAATTTATGGGGGGTGACAACACATGAAACGAATTTTCTTTGTCGAAGATGATTTGAGCTTAATCAATGGACTGTCCTTTGCAATTAAAAAACAGGGGTATGAGATTGATATTGCCCGGACGAGTTCAGAAGCGGAAAGTCTGTGGATGAACGGTAAATATGATTTGGTCATATTGGACGTATCTCTGCCAGATGGTTCCGGTTATGATCTGTGTAAAAAAATCCGTCAGACTTCAAAGGTGCCGATTATCTTTTTGACAGCGGCAGATGAAGAAACGGATATTATTATGGGCCTCGATATAGGCGGCGACGATTATATTACAAAGCCTTTCAAATTGGCGGTATTTCTGTCAAGGGTCAATGCGCTGCTTCGCAGAAGTGAGAACTTCAGTCAGGCTGCTACAGAATTGAACTCAAATGGGATAACAATACAACTATTAAAGCACGAGGTTTACAAAGATGATGTTCTGATCGACTTAACGGCCAGTGAATATAAATTGCTGTGTCTGTTTATGGAAAATCCAAATATAGTCCTGTCGTCGGAGCAAATTTTGAGCAGGCTTTGGGATTGCGAGGAAAACTATATCGACAATAGCACCCTGACAGTATATATCCGAAGATTACGCACAAAAATTGAGGATGATCCCGGTACTCCACAAAAAATTGTCACGGTTCGGCGCATCGGTTATAAATGGAATGTGACGGAATGAGGTGTGCTATGCGAATACTGGCAAACCGAAAAATCAAACATCTTTTCATTTGTATTCTATTGCTTGTCGTTGGTTTCTCGTCAATTTCCGTTGTTGCCGTCAGTCTGCAATGGAAGTTTGCAGCACTATATGTATTGGTATCTGCAATTTGTATGGGAGTTTTCATTTTTGCTGCTCTGTATGTCTACTTTAGAAAGCAGGAGCAAATCATGGAAAACGCTGTGACACAAATACGGGAATATATTTCCGGCAATCACGATGCCCGGATTGACTGTGACGACGAGGGTGAATTATATCGGTTGTTCCATGAAGTAAATGCTTTGGTTGCAATCTTAAATGCTCATGCAGAAAATGAGGGAAAAGCAAAGATTTTCTTGAAAGATACCATATCGAACATTTCCCACCAACTAAAAACGCCCCTTGCAGCTCTGAATATATACAATGGACTTCTGCAAGAAGAAACCACTAATTTCCCGGCGATTAGGGAATTTACTGATCTCTCTGAACAAGAACTTGACCGAATAGAAACCCTTGTCCAAAATCTTCTCACAATTACGAAGTTGGATGCCGGAACGATTGTTTTGGAAAAAAGCGAATACTATGTTGATGATATGATGGCGCAAATCCAACGGCGATTTTCATTTCAGGCGCAGCAACAGAAAAAGAATTTGAATTTTGCTGGGCAAGATACTGTCATGCTGATTTGCGACGCACATTGGTTTACGGAGGCAATCGGCAACATCGTAAAAAATGCTCTGGATCATACGAAAGCAGGAAGTACCATTCAAGTTTCGTGGCGTGAGTTTACATCAATGGTGCAGATTGTAGTAAAAGATGATGGAAGTGGTATCCACCCGGAAGATCTTCCCCATATCTTTAAGCGGTTTTACCGCAGCCGTTTTTCAAAAAACTCACAGGGCGTTGGCTTGGGGCTTCCTCTTGCAAAGGCGATTATTGAGTCCCACAGCGGAACAATGGAAGTAGACAGCGAATTGGGCGTAGGAACGACATTCACAATCAATTTTTTGATTCCTACAAAATTGTAGGATGAATGTCATTTGGCAGTAGGATTCGTATGGTACTCTTTCTATACCAAAACAGAAAGAGGTGTTAGAACAATGAACTTATTAGAGGTGCAAAACCTATCAAAAACCTACGGAAGCGGCGAGGCCACTGTCCATGCCTTGAAAGGCGCCACCTTTTCCGTTCCGAAAGGTGAATTTGTTGCCATAGTTGGTGAATCTGGTTCTGGCAAAAGTACGCTGCTGAACATGATCGGCGCGCTGGACACTCCGACTTCCGGCAAGGTGTTTATTGACGGCAAAGACATTTTCTCTATGAAAGACCGCAACTTGACGGTATTTCGCCGTAGAAACATTGGCTTTATTTTTCAGAGCTTCAACCTGATCCCGGAGCTGACGGTGGAACAGAATATCATTTTCCCGGTTCTGCTGGATTACCAAAAGCCCAATAAAAAGTATCTGGAAGAATTGCTGGCGGTACTAAACCTGACCGCACGGCGGAACCATCTTCCCAGCCAACTTTCCGGCGGCCAGCAGCAGCGTGTTGCTATTGGACGCGCCTTGATTACACGTCCCTCTCTGATCTTGGCAGACGAGCCGACCGGCAATCTGGATACACAAAACACAAGCGAAGTCATTGCGCTGCTGAAAGAAGCATCCAGAAAATATGAGCAGACCATTGTTATGATTACGCATAGCAAAAGCATCGCCCAGACCGCAGACCGTATTTTGAGAGTATCCGATGGTGTACTGACGGATTTCGGGAGGTGCCGCGAATGAAAAGCTACCTGAGTTTAATCCCCATTTCGGCCAAAGTACACCGGCGGCAAAATCGCATGACGCTTCTTTGCATTATTTTCTCGGTTTTCATGGTGACTGCCATATTTAGCATGGCCGAGATGGGGGCCAGAATGGAACAGGCAAGGCTCATGGAAAAGCACGGAAACCTGTCCTTACAGGAACTTTTCGGCAGCACAATGGGCCAAACCCTTCTGATGGCGGCTATCGTTCTATTTCTGCTGATTCTGATTGCGGGAGTGCTGATGATTTCCAGCACCATCAATAGCAGCGTAGCACAAAGAACTAAATTTTTCGGCATGATGCGCTGCATTGGTATGAGCAAACAGCAAATCATCCGTTTTGTTCGTCTGGAAGCTCTTAATTGGTGTAAAATCGCGGTGCCGATTGGCCTCGGCCTTGGAATTTTGGCTTCTTGGGTGCTGTGCGCTGTATTGCGATTTCTCGTTGGCGAAGAATTTTCCGAAATTCCTTTGTTTGGCATTAGTGTGCTTGGGATTGCAAGCGGCATTATAGTGGGAATTGTTACCGTACTGATTGCTGCTAGCTCACCGGCAAAACGGGCCGCAAAAGTATCTCCCGTTACGGCTGCTTCTGGAAATTCTGAAAGCGCACAGACAATTCACCGTGCCGCAAAACTTCGCTTTTTTAGAATTGAAACGCTTCTTGGTTCCCATCATGCGACATCCGCAAAGAAAAATCTTATTCTTATGACAGGTTCCTTTGCACTAAGCATTATCCTGTTTTTAAGTTTTTCTGTCATGGTAGACTTTGTAAATTACCTGATGCCACAGTCTGCCAGCGCCTCGGATATTGATATTTCGAGCAACGATGGTTCCAATTCAATAGAAAGTGGACTTGTAGACACTCTTAGCAAAATAGAGGGTGTGCAACAGGTCTACGGGCGGCGAAGCTGTTTTGAAATTCCGGCTGGAATAGGTGGTGATGCCTCTTTGTCCAGTACGGTTGATCTGGTTTCGTTTGATACTTTTGACTTGGAGTGTCTGGAAAAAGACGGTGCCTTGAAATGGGGCAGTGATCTCCAAAAAGTTTATGGCGATAGTCAATATGTTCTGGCAACCAGCGATCAGGACAGCCCTTGGAAAATAGGCGATAAAATTTTAATCGGCAGCGAAGAACTTGAAATTGCGGGACTGCTCAAATATGATCCGTTCAGTGACGATGGCCTGACCCATGGAAATCTGACGCTTGTAGCTTCCGGAGAAACCTTTATCCGCTTAACGGGAGTGAGCAGTTATTCACTGGTCATGGTTCAGACGGCTTCTGATATTACAGAGGAAAATGTGCAGGCCATTCAGGATAGTTTGGGCGGACAATATCAGTTCCGCGACAAACGCGATGAAAGTACCGCAGGAACCTACCTTGCTTTTGTCGCCTGCGTCTATGGCTTTTTAGCCATTATCACACTTGTCACTCTGTTAAATATTATCAACAGCATTTCCATGAGCGTATCGGCACGGATGAAACAGTACGGAGCGATGCGGGCCGTTGGAATGGACGAACATCAGATTACAAAGATGATTTTGGCCGAAGCATTTACCTATGCTTTTTGGGGCTGTATTGTCGGATGTGTAATCGGACTGCCGTTGAGCAAGCTCCTGTACGGTTTCCTTATTACAGAACACTTTCCTTATGCGACATGGAGTTTGCCCGTAACCTCTTTGATTGTCATTATTCTGTTTGTTATTCTGGCGGCGGTTGTCGCTGCGTATGCTCCGGCAAGGAGAATCAGGAGTATTTCTGTAACAGAAACTATCAATGAATTGTAATAAAAACTAAACTGCCGCACGACGGCAAAAGAAAAAAAGCCGTCGTACAGCAGCCCTTTAACACGCCCATACATCCAGCGGCGGCTTTGAGCAATCAAGGCCGCCGTTTTGCTTTGCCTGGATAACATGATCGGCGGCCCAGGGAGGAAATCGTATGAAAGAGATTATAGTCATCCGTACTTCTGACCCAGACGGAAGTATCTTTCGCTCCATCCTGGGAGCCTTACAGGGAAAAGATATTCAGATTCTCCATGCAACTGACCCGGAGCCTTCTGCCCTGACTCTGGGAGATATTGAGATATTCCCAGAGCAGCGGCGGGTCACAAAGGCCGGTGTGGAGATCTGCCTGAACTACGGAGAGTTCTCTATCCTTTACTGCATGGCCCGCCGCCCCGGTCATGTGTTCAGCCGGGAGCAGCTCTATAATGCGGCCTGGGGCGAGGACTACGAATTAGGCACCAATACCGTGGACAACACGATCTGGCGCCTGCGGAACAAACTGGAGCCTAACCCAAAGCATCCCACCTATATCAAGACCGTTTTTCGGGTGGGATATAAAATTGAAATTGCACATGGATGAGAAAAACAAAATTCTACTAATATGTTGTAGTAGAAACCATTGACATTTCTACACTGTTGTAGTAATATTAAATTGTCCAAGGTAGACGTACTTTGGATAAGGAGGAAATGTTTATGGATCGGTCCAAAAAACTATCAGAAACCGAATACGAAATCATGGAGGTGCTGTGGAACTCGGAAGCCCCCATGTCTGCTTCACAGATATTGTCGTACTTTGCCGAATATCGCAATAAGGATTGGAAAGCTCAAACATTAGCAACATTTCTGTCACGTTTAACCCAAAAAGGTTTAATCACATCAAAAAGAGAGGGCCGTGTGCCTTATTATTGGCCGATCAAGACGTGTGAGGAATATCATAAAAGTAATGCACAGCGAATCTTAGATACACTGTATGGTGGATCGATCAAGAATTTCTTTGCAGCACTTTATGGTGGCTCCCAGATGTCGGAGGAAGACCGAGAGGCGCTGAAACAATGGCTCGACGGGCAATCGTGAGAGGAGGCTGATTGTATGGCCTCATACTTGCTTCGTACCATTTTGTGCTTGAACCTTGTAGCAAGTGTGTCCTACCTTGTGTTTAAGGCATCGGCTTTTGCTGGCAGAAAACATATCAGTGAAAAATGGCGCTACAACTGTACCACAGTCATTATGTTCCTGTATGTTATCCCATTTTACAAGCTGCTGCCAGCATTCCCGAAAACATTAGCCGAGGCCGAGCCAATATCAGTGGTTGGGAACAAAGTTGTGTCTGGAATAAATGTACTCCCCCCTGAAAACTCTGTGGCGAGTATTACAGAAGCAAGCCCCAATATCATCAAAGATACTACTCTTAACATGAGTTTGGATTGGCAGAAGTGGGCATTGATTATTTGGATTGTTGTTGCTGGTGCCCTGGTTCTATGGAATGTTTTGGGGCTCCTTCGTTTCAGATACCAGCTCCAGCAGTCACAGACAGTTCATAATGCGCTGTTGCAAGAAATTGCAAGTCACTGTGCTGCAGGTCTTGGGATCAAGCAAAAAGTAGCTTTAAAGTTGCACTCCGCAATACAAAGTCCAATGCTGGTTGGTTTTTTTACCCCAACTATTATAATCCCAAATGCTGATTTGCAGCTTGATGAAGCACAGATGATACTGGCCCATGAATTAGTGCATTTTAAGCACCGTGCCTTATGGAGAAAGCTCTTAGCAGTTATTCTCCAAACAATCTATTGGTTCAATCCTGTAGTGTATCTCATAAAGCGGGATTTAGATCGTTTGGCAGAAACATCTTGTGATGAGCAGGTTGTTTGCCGAATGAATCAGGCAGAGCGTAAAAAGTATGGGCATCTTCTGATTTCCTACACAACTGTATTTCGTAACCCAAACAAAGTATCTGGAATTGCATTTGTTTCAACGAGAAAAAGGCTTGAAAGGAGAATTTTAACCATGTTGAATTCCAACAAGAAATCTCGTAAGACTGTCGTGGCCGCCTTGGCTTGCACTCTGTGCGCCAGCTGTCTGGGAATGTCTGTGTTAGCTGCTGAGGTTCCCTCTACCATCGACGTGCCCAATGCCGAACTGATGAATGTTTCTGATGTGAAGACGGGGGATATGGGCGAAGCCCGCTTCATTGAATCTGACGACGGTTTTGTTGATCTGTCCCAGATGAAACTGTCTACCGATTCCAGCGATTTTGCCAAGGTCATTGAGACCACCACAGGTTTCGCAGATTTGTCTCAGTTCAACCTCTCCACTGACGCTGCGGACAACATGATGTTCTATCAGGGAACTGTGTCGGCTAAGGCCGGCGAAGCGGTACCTTATGCTTCCGGCAACCTTTCTGGCGGAAAGGGATATGCTTTTGACTCTCAGGATCTGACCAAGGGCCAAAAAGTGACCGTAAATGCAAACTGGACTCCTACTTCTGCCAATGTTCAGATTGGTCTGATCGATAACAATACTGGCTATGGACTCGTAAAAACCGTTTCCAATGGCTCCGGTTCCGCATCCTTCGAAATTACCGGCGACGCCAACTTCTCTATCTTTATTGGCAATCTGTCTACCAGCAGCATCCACTTTGATGTGTCCTATATTGTGAACTGATGGTTTCTTCTGCATCTGGTCTACTATGTCGAGAAACCAAAATCATTAAGTAGAATGCAAGGCGGGGTGAGTTCAAGAAGATCTCTCCCCGCCTTTGCACATTTAGTACATTTTACATTTCTCGATGAAATCGTAATGAATTCTACCATATAAACTTCTATTGTGGCAGTTTACCCATCCCCTGAGATAAAAAGAGGTGAGGCCAATGAGGAGCTGCAAAAACAGAATCATACATAGTCAGCGCATAAAGCGGCCTTTGTCTTATGGATAAAGGCCGCTTTTCTTTATATTATCGATAAAATTCGAGGAGAATCGTCAAGATTCCCTATTTTTGAAATTTGCAAATACAAATTATCAGCAAGGGCGACAGCGTAGAACTGCCACATTGATGGAAGAAGGGGGATGATGCCAGCCGCCTGTGTGCCGTCCGCATAACAGCGGACAAGGAGTAACTGTGCTATGGATCAAAAAGTCCACAGCATTGAGAAGTTACTTTTTGTCCCACTCAAACGACACACGGCTTTCAATGGACAAATTTCAATAGGCGTTGGTCGGCGTCTTTGTGCGCGGGAGTTTGCCCCAAGTGGGGACAAACCCCCGCCTGCCCGTGCTGCCTACCCTATTGGACTTCTCAATGTGCATATCCAGAGAGCGGCTGATTTTGTATCCCGATACAAAGTCAGCCGCTTTCATTTAAGGCTCCCTGAACAAAGAATCAGGGGGCCGCCACCTCCAATTTGTTTTTCTCAAAAAAACAAATTGGAGGTAACAGAGGTGCAAAATTATCGCAAAAGCGACTATGCGATAAACAAAAACAGCCCAAATATCGTTTATCGCTTTCATAATGAAATCATAGAAATCACACTGGAGGATTATCTGAAGGAGAACCCTGATAAAACGGAACATGACTTTGCAGAGCTGAAAGCCCTGTCCGATCAAATCTACTATGAGCAGGATCGGGCAGAGAGCGCCCAGACCCGCAAGGATGTTTCAATCCACGGTTTGGAGGAAACGGAGCATTGTGCCACTCGCGCGCTGGATGAAGAATGGGAAGAACGAGTTGTTGACATACAGAACCGCAAGTATGCCTGGAAAGCCTTCGAGCAGCTTTTTACAGTGGGCGCTTTGACCGAGGTTCAGAAACGGCGATTCCGGCTTCACGTTTTTCAGGGACTCTCTACCCGGCAGATCGGTCGGATGGAAGGGACAAGCCATCAAGCCGTTGCCAAGTCCATAAACCTGGCGATTGCCAAACTAAAAAAATATTTTGCGGCACAGGGTTGACACCCATGCGGTTTCAGGACGATAGGTGAAAGGCATTCTTTCGGAGTGTTCTCCTTTCGCCTGTACCTTGCTACGAAAATAAGTAGCGAGGGCGTGAACCTTGACAAACAGGCTTTCAACGCCTCATGAAAAACCATCGCAGCACAAAAAGCGGCAGGCCAAAACCTGTCGCCGGCCGAA
>NZ_NFHC01000013.1:0-88916 GCF_002161245.1 Flavonifractor sp. An9 | reverse complement strand
TCCGCCCCCAGCACCACCCGGTCGGCCCCCAGGGAGGCCGCCAGTTGGATACAGCGGCGGTAATAGTCCAGCGTGGACTGCCGCTGCATCCCCGCCGGGGCGGTGATGGAATAGCGATAGGGAGGCGGGGTGACCACCGCGGCCCGCAGGCCTCTCTCCTCCAGCATTCGCCGGAGGGCGGCGGCGTCCCCCATCTCAGTATGGCTGCACCAGAAATGGGGCGTCTGGGGTACGAAGTCCAGGGCTGTCAACCCAAGCTCCACCAGGTCGTCCAGGCAGGCCTCCAGGGGCATATGGCTGTAGGTACTGTTGGAACCCAGCAGCCCCCAGTTGTGTGTCATACTTACTTGATCTCGCCGGGGTAGCCGTTCTCACACAGCTCGAACCACACATAGGCGAATTTCTCGCCCTCGGCGCACTCGCTGCCGTGGTGAGAGCCGTGGGGGGTGTAGGTCACGTCGCCGCCCACCACATGGATCTTCTCGTCCTCAGCGGTGTAGGTGAAGGAGGCCCCGGGCAGCATGATGTACCACTGCTCCAGCTCATTGTGGATGTGCTGGCCGATGTAGTTGGGGCCGGTGCCGAAGTTGGCGCCCATGGACAGGCGGCCCAGATTGCGGTGCTCGATGAGCATCATCTGCTGAATGTCGGCGCCGGTGAAGTCCTCTTTGTAATGCCAGGCCTGGGACACACCCCGGAACCGGGGCAGAGTCAGGTGGGACTCCTTCAGGCAGGTCTTGTCGTAGTCGCTCAGCTCGGTGACGAAGTGGACAATCTCCATCGTCTCCTTGGCGTCGGCGGCGCAGTGGAAGGTAAACTGCTCCTTGTCAAAGTCGGGCACGAACACGGAGACCTCGGTGATGTTGAACACCCGGCGGGGGGTGACGATGTAGCCCTTGCCGGCGGTGATGAGAAACACCTGATTGTGCTCCTGACGGGAGAAGATCTCCGGGGTCAGGTCGGCGCCGGGCTGGATGGAGATGCGCTCCACCGTCGCGTCATGGTAAGCGCCCTCCAGGATGGGCACCCGGGACACGCCGTCCACATAGTTGTGCTTGACCTCAGCGCCTCTCGAAATCTGAACCAGAGCCATGGTACATTCCCCTTTTCATTGAAATAGATAATGTGTAGTGGATGGATATCTTACTTGATCTCGCCGGGATAGCCGTCGATGCACATCTCGAACCAGATGTAGTCGCAGGTCTTGTCCGCTTCCACCTTGCTGCCGTGCCAGAAGCCGGTGGGGGTGAAGGACAGGTCGCCGCCGGTCATCTTAACCTCTTCCCCGCCGGCGGTGTAAATAAACTCGGAGCCGGGCAGGGGGAAGTACCACTGGGCCAGTTCGTTGTGGATGTGCTGACCGATCTCAACCGGGCCCTTGCCCCGGACACAGCCCATGGACAGACGTCCCAGGTTGCGGTGCTCCAGCAGCATGATGGAGGTGGTGATGTCGTTGTCCTTGAAGTCCTCGTCGTAGGTCCAGCCCTGGGAGATACCGCGGAACCGGGGCAGCACCATGCGGGACTCCACCAGACAGGTCTTGTCGTAGTCGCTCAGCTCGGTGATGATGTGCAGGTACTCCAGAGGCTGCTTGCTGTCAGCGGAGCAGGTGATGGTGAAGTGCTCGGCATCAAACTCAGGGACGAACACACCGGGCTCCACAATGTTCCAGGCCTGACGGGGGGTGGTCACGTAGCCCTTGCCCTTGGTGAAGATGAACAGCTGATTGTGCTCCTTCACAGAGTAGATGTCAGGGGTCACGGAGCAGCCGGGCTGCAGGGCGCAGTGGGCGAAGTGGGCCTGGTCGAACTCCCCTTCCAGCACCGGCACCTTGGCAAAGCCGTTTACAAAGTCGTACTTCACATCACTGTAACGAGCTACCTTGATCTGAGACATGGTTCGTTTCCTCCTTAATATAATGAAGATCAGAGCATTTTGCTCAAGAACTCCTGAAGCCGCTTATTCTTGGGATGGCTGAAGAACTCCTCTGGCTCGCTGTCCTCCACGATGTAGCCGCCGTCAATGAAGATCACACGGTCGGCGGCCTCACGGGCAAAGCCCATCTCGTGGGTGACCACCAGCATGGTCATGCCCTCCGCAGCCAGCTTCTTCATGACGTCCAGCACCTCGCCTACCATCTCGGGGTCAAGAGCGGAGGTGGGCTCGTCGAAGAGCATGACCTCCGGCTTCATGGCCAGAGCCCGGGCGATGGCGATGCGCTGCTGTTGGCCGCCGGAGAGCTGGTTGGGGTAGGCATCCTTCTTGTCCTCCAGGCCCACGGTCTTGAGCAGTGCCATGGCCTGCTCCTGGCTGGTCTGCTTGTCCTGTCCCTTAACCATGGTGGGGGCCAGCATAATGTTGTCCAGCACCGTCAGGTGGGGAAACAGGTTGAACTGCTGGAACACCATGCCCATACCGAGCAGGACCTTGGTGGACGTCTTGGCGTCGGCGCTGACCAGATCCACGTCGTGGTAGAGGATCTGTCCGCCGGAGGGCTTCTCCAGCAGGTTGAGGCAGCGCAGGAAGGTGGACTTGCCGCAGCCGGAGGGTCCTACGATGGCCACCACCTCACCGGGCTGGATCTCAATGTCGATGCCTTTGAGCACCTCATGGTTCTTGAAACTCTTTTTCAACCCCTTGACGCTGATCATACTCATAGCTTCTCCGCCCCCCGTAAATGATACTGTTCCAAGCCAAAGTAACGAATGCTGTTTCGGTAACAGATGTCGGCCGTCATGCCATCCAGCGCTGCCCGGTCATCGGGCAGCTGTCCGCTTTCCACCCAGCCGCCCAGCAGCTCACACAGGATGCGCCGGAAATATTCATGCCGGGTATAGGAGAGGAAGCTGCGGGAATCGGTGAGCATCCCCACAAAGTTCCCCAGCAGGCCGTTGGCCGCCAGGGCCTTCATCTGGGCCGCCATACCGCCCTTATTGTCGTTGAACCACCAGGCCGCGCCGTGCTGCATCTTCCCGGCCACGCCCGGTCCCTGGAAGCAGCCCATCAGGGTGATGAGTCCTGCGTTGTCGTTGGGGTCCAGAGAATAGAGGATGGTCTTGGGCAGAGCCCCCTCCTCCTCCAGGGTGCTGAGGAAGGCGGCCAGATCAGGCAGGTTTACCCCCGGCCCGATGCTGTCATATCCGGTATCCGGTCCCAAAAGCCGGTACATCTTGGTGTTGTTATTGCGCTGAGCGGCAAAGTGAAGCTGCATCACCCAGTTTCGTTTGGCATAGCCTCTTCCGAAGAAAAGAAGCAGGGCTGTCTTGTACTTCCACTTCTCTTCCCCGGTCACCTCTTCCCCGGCCAGCCGCCGTTTCAGGATGGCATCCAGCTCTTCCGTGCCAGCGGGCCGATAGCAGATGTTGTCCAATCCGTGGTCAGCCACCCGGCAGCCGTTGGTATGGAAGAAGTCCATCCGGTTCTCCAGCGCCCCCAGCAGGCTGTCCCAGCCGTCGATCTTCACGCCGGCCGCCTGGCCCAGCCGCTCCAGGTAGGCGGCAAACTCCGCCTTCTCCAGGTTCACCGCCTGATCGGGTCGGAATGCGGGCAGCACGCAGGTCTCCAGGGTGGGATCGGCAGCCATTTTAGCGTGCCACTCCAGACTGTCCGCCGGGTCGTCGGTGGTACACAGCAGGGTCACATTGGATTTTTTCAGGATGTCCCGAACAGACATCCCATCTCCAATCACCTTGCTGCAGTGGTCCCACACCTCTTTGGCGTTGGCCCCGGTCAGATGGCCGTCATACCGGAAATAGCGGCGCAGCTCCAGGTGGCTCCAATGATAGAGTGGATTACCCGGAGCCCGCTCCAACGCTTTGGCCCAGGTCTGGAACTTTTCAAAGGGATCGGTGTCGCCGGTCACCAGTCGTTCCTCCGCCCCGTTAGCCCGCATCAACCGCCACTTATAATGGTCCCCTTCCAGCCAGAGCTGGGTCAGGTCATGAAAGACCCGGTTCTCGGCGATCTCCCGGGGACTGACGTGACAATGGTAATCCAGAATGGGCATCTGCTCCGCCACTGTGTGGTACAGCGTCCTGGCCGTTTCGGTGGTCAGCAGAAAATCTTCGTCCAAAAAGGGCTTTGCCCCGCTCATATGCTTCCCTCCCATGCGTCCGGTACGGGCTGATATGCAGCTGATATATCGCTGATATATTTTATGGTTTGAAGATATCACAGTTTATTCGACCTGTCAACCCATAAACCGACGATTCTGCCAAAGAAATTCATTTTCATGTTTTCCTTCTTGTGATAATCCGACAACAAGAGATCCCGAAATGTCCTGCAATTTCCCCTTCAGGACCTAATTGACTCCTTTTTTGTCTCTAATTCCCATCATTTCTTCCCTTTTTTGTCATTTCCCCACCTACTTGACGGACCCTTCCAAGGCTGGTATACTGCAAGCGGATGATATATTACATGAATGTACATCTGATATATCAGGCACACAATTTTGATATGTCGCTGCGGAAGGAAGTTGCCTATGGCACCCATCAATACCAAACGGGAGACCAGTCTGTCCAAACAGGCATACGATCAGATCAAGAATATGATCCTGCAAAAGGAACTGTCGCCCGGCCAATTTGTGAATGAGTCTCAGCTTCAGGAATCCCTGGGGCTGGGCCGGACGCCGGTACGGGAGGCTGTTCTGGCGCTGGCCCAGGACAATCTGGTGCAAATTCACCCCCGCAAAGGCATCGAGATCACCCGCCCCACCCCCAAGAGCATCCATGATATCTTTGAGATCCGCTCCCTGTTAGAGCCCATGATTCTCCGGCAGTGCTTCTATCAGGTGGATCTCCAGTGGGCCACCGATATGCGGGCCCTGCTGCTGGAGCACCAGGACGATGAGGCAGGCAGGGCTGGACAGACCGCCTCTCCCCTGATTGAACTGGACAATAAATTTCACCTGGAGCTGGTGGATACCCTTCATAATCAGTATGCCTCCCAGCTGATGCGCAGTCTGGTGGACTATCTGAACCTGATCCGCATCACCGCATGGCGCCCCCTGCGCTATCAGGTGAGCAATCAGGAGCATATCGCCATTCTGGACGCCATTCTTCAGCAGCAGCAGGAAACTGCCTGCCAGCTGCTCACCGAGCACATCCAACTCTCCTATCAGGAGGCCATCAATACCATGATGCACTCCTCCCTCTGACGCAAAAAAGCCGCGCCGGCTTCCCTCGTGGAAGCCGGCGCGGCTTTTTCATTGATAATTGATATATTCATTTACATTTCATCTTCGTCGTCCTCTTCATCGTCCACGTCCGGCTGCTGCTCCTTGATATAGGGCCGGAAAATCCGCTCCAGCAGAAAGGCGTGCAGACAAGTCACGATAGTGGGCAGCAACATAACCAGAATGGGCACATTAGAGCATACGATGAGGGCGACAAAAGCGATCACCGCCATCAGCACGGTGCTGGGCAAGTGTGCGATGGCCAGCTTGCCGCAGGTCACCAACAAGCCGTTGACCTGAAAGGTAAACCGGGAGAGCACCGGAAAGAGGTAGCAGATAAAACCGATGGGCAGTAGCAGAAAGACCCGGTAGGCAAAAAACAGCGTATAGCCCACATCGTCCGTCAGGGCCATCTGATAGAGCACCTCGTGGAGGATGACCAGCACCGCCATCAGCGGGACTACCACCAGGCTGGTCAGTGCACCCACCTTGAAATTTTGCTTGAAGGTACGGAAAAACAGGACCCAGCTGTTGCGCTCATCGCCCAGGATACAGCGTACCACCGTGTTGTAGAGCGCGGTGGTGGCTGGCCCCAGCGTCACCAGGGGAATGGAACACACCAGCCAAAACACACTCAAAATCACCAGATCGGCTATCTTTTCCGTCAGGCGGTAGATACCGTGCTCCGGGTTAAAGATTCCCATGGCAATGCCTCCCTGCAAAAGTCGATACCTGATTCTACTCTATTTTTCAAAAAGATGCAATTCCCAGCTTGTGGTCAGCCGTCGATGTGGATGGGCACCCCGTTGACCTCCACTTCCCCTTCCGCCGGAATGAGGATGTACTTTTTCCCATTGATAGAGCGAGTCTCCACCAGAGCGCTGTACTCCGGGGACACCTTGATGGTTACGTCGGGCATGGAGACCTGGACCTGCTTGGCGTCCACCAGGTTCCGGGGACTGAGCCGGGTCTCCGCGCCAAAGCTGTCGTCGTAGCGGCTGTCAAAGGCGTTTACATGGCTCTCGGACACGCCGCAGGACAGCAGCACACACTTCACCGCCCCCTTAGACACCATCAGATGCTCCTCTTCCTTATTCTCCTTGTGCTCCTCTACCAGCTCCCGCAGCTGGTCATGGACCGCCTGGACCACATCGTAGCTGCACTCCTCCCCCAAAGCCTCCCCCAGAATGGACTGGAAGGTTTCCTTCTGGGCCTGGGCAGGCATGGGGATGGGAGAGGCAAATACCGCCTGAGCAAACTCCTCGTGGTTCTCCCCCACATCTCTATTATAGTACAGCGCGTCATAGAGGTTGGTGGTCCGGTCATCAAAGGCGGGAAACAGGAAACCCACCTCCGGCGGGGACACCAGCCAGTCAGCCTGGCGGTTATAGAAGCGGCTCTCCCGGGCCTGGAAACTGAGAGCAGGCTTGGTCTGCTTCACCGGGCAGATGCTGCACAGAATGTAGGAATAGACCTCCTCGGAGGCGTCTTTCTGGGTCTCGCCGTCCTTGGCCCGGTAGGGTACGTCGTACCGGTCATGAGCCAGCAGGATCAGATAGCTGCCTTCCAGAGCCAGGCTGTCAATGGCCTTCTGGAAAAAGGCCTGGACAGCCTCCTCATCCCCCAGTCCGGAATCCCGCAGGGCCATGAGCAGCTTGTGCTCCTCCCCCTCCGCCACCTGCTTGGTGGCAAAGCTGATGTCGATCAGGTTGCGGTCAATGCCGCCGGAAAGGGTGCGGCGCAGAATGGCCAGCAGCTTTTCGCTCTCCTCCTCGCTCATCAGCGCCAGGGACTGGTTAAACTGAGAGACGATCTCCTTCTTTTCGTTGACGTAGCAGCCCCGCACATGGGTGATGGCGCTCTTGTCCGCCTTGAACCGGCGGCGCAGCTCCCCTACTTCCTTTTCATTCATGGTCCTGGTCCTCCATTTCCGGAATCGTCGCTGTTGCAATCAAAAGGATTGAGCCGCCATCCAGGCGGCAAAATCTAAAAAGAAAGACACGACTTTCGTCGTGTCTTTCTTTTTGGTGCGCGAGGCGGGACTTGAACCCGCACGTGCGTAATGCACACTAGAACCTGAATCTAGCGAGTCTGCCAATTCCACCACTCGCGCATATGGTGCGGATGACGGGACTCGAACCCGTACGGCCGTGGGCCACTAGCACCTCAAGCTAGCCAGTCTACCAGTTCCAGCACATCCGCAAAACACAGCCCCGTCAAAAGACTGCTCGGTTATTATAGCGCCCCGACCAGGCTTTGTCAACACTTATTTTTTCTTTCCCGGGAAATTATCGATTTTTCTCCCACTCCAGCAGGGCAGTGATCACATCGTTGTACACCCGCTCCGGCTCCTCCTTGAAGCCCTTGGCCATCCGCTGGGCCTGCTCCCGGGTACCGCAGAACAGCTCCAGCGTGAACAGATTTCCCTTGTCATCGTCCAACTCCATCTTCACCGTGCTGCCCCCCTCCGGCCGGTCCTCCACATGGGCGCGCACCTGTGCATTGCGCCGGAGGATGCCGTTGATCCGGGCCAGATTGACACCGCACTTCTGCTTGACGGTGTAGGGCAGGCTGCTCTCACAGGCGGCGCCGTTGGAACGTCCCTTGTCGGTGATGGCGTACAGGTCGTTCTCCAGGGTCAGGTGCCCGGTTTCCACCAGTTCGGAGACCGCCTCGGCAAACTCGAAGTAGTCCACCCCATCATCGCACATGGTCAGGTCAGTAAGGGCGTGAAAATCGATGGGAGATGCCACCCGCGCCATGATGTAGAGGATCAGGAACTTGATATCCAGTTTGTCGTGGATAAAACCGTGACGTGCCATGGAGTTCTCCTTTCCGAAGCGCTTGCCGCTTAATAATCATTATACCCAAGCCCGAGTAAAATCACAAGTGCAATTTCCCGGCTCCGGCCACCTTGACGGGAACCTGTCCCACAGAGTATGATAAAGGTACCACACTGCGGAGCCCCGGCCCCCACGGCGGGCGCCCGGCAAGAAAACGGAGGATACCGTCATGGGAAAAAAACTGCTGCCCCTGCTGCTTACGCTGCCCCTGCTGCTCTCCGCCTGCGGTGGGTCTCCGGAACCGGAGGACTCCCCCGCGCCGCCCACTTCCTCCGCCCCCGTGGTGGAAAGTGTTACACCCACACCCACCGAGACCCCTTATGACGGCCCCCTCAACCCACTCACCGGCCTGCCCATGGGCGAAGAGTGGGTCAACCGCCGGCCGGTGGCCATCATGCTCAACAACCTGAAGCAGGCCCTCCCCCAGCTGGGCCAGTCTCAGGCTGATATCATCTATGAGATTCCCGCCGAGGGCGGCATCACCCGAATGGTTGGCGTCTATCAGTCCCTGGACGGAGTGGGCACCATCGGCTCTATCCGCTCCGCCCGTCCCTACTATCTGGAGGTTGCCCTGGGCCACGACGCCGTGTTCCTCCATGCCGGCGGCAGCGAGGACGCCTACAGCAAAATCAAGACCTGGGGCGTCACCGCCTTGGACGCGGTACGAGGCCCCTATCTGGGCAGTACGGAAAACAGCAACCTGATGTGGCGTGACCCGGTGCGCAAGCAGAGCTACAGCCTGGAGCACACAGTGGTCACCACCGGCCAATCCATCATGGACCGGCTGCCCACCTACAACATCCGTCTGGACCATAAGGACGGCTACGTCTATGAGATGAACTTCGCTGAAGATGGTACTCCTGCCGACGGCGTGGACGCCACCCAGATCACCGTTCCCGTCTCCAGCTACAAGACCGGCCGCTTTGTCTACAATGAGAACACCGGTAAGTACGGCGTAGAGGAGTACGGCGCGGCCTACATAGACGGCAACACCCAGCAGCAGGTAGAGGTCACCAACGTAGTCATCATCAAGACCGCCTGCCGCAACACCGGCGACTATCTGGGTCACATCACCGTGGACCTGTCCAGCGGCGGCAAGGGCTATTTTGCCTGCGGCGGCAAAATCACCGAGCTGACCTGGAGCAAGCAGGCCCCCAGCGGCCAGTTCTATTATGAGGATGCCGACGGCAACCCCATTACCTTCGGCGTGGGCAATACCTATGTGTGCGTGGTCCCCACCGACTGCAACGTGAGTTTCTCCTAAAGATAGAAAGGACGCCGCGGCAATGTGCCGCGGCGTCCTTTTTACAGTTGGTCGGGATGGACCACAATATCCTCCGCCGGGACTTTCGCCCAGTCGAAGTCCTTGGCCAGCTCCGCCGGACGCACCGGCTCCGGCTTGTCCAGCTGCCCGGCCCAGAAAGCCAGTAAGCCGGTCAGCCCCTCCGGTGTGAACCGCTGCCGCAGAGCCCCCATATCCAGATCCCGCTCCCGCTTGGACAGCCGTCTGCCGTCAGGGGCCAGCAGCAGAGGCACGTGGCAGAACTCCGGCGGGGTCAGTCCCAACAGCTCGTAGAGATAAATCTGCCGGGGGGTGGAATCCAGCAGATCCCGCCCCCGCACCACCTGATTGATCTCCATGGCCCCGTCGTCGTATACCACCGCCAGCTGGTAGGCATACACCCCGTCAGACCGGCGCACAATGAAGTCTCCGCAGTCTTTGAGCAGGTTTTCGGTATAGGCTCCTTGCAGTTTATCTGTAAAGCTAATATTCCTGTCAGGCACCATCAAACGCCAGGCGGGACAACGTTTTTCACCCAATTCCGCCCGCTCTTTCTCTGTCAAGCGTCTACACTTGCCACCATAGATCACCTGTCCGTCGCTCCTGTGGGGCGCTGAGGCAGCCAGCCGCTCCGCCCGAGTGCAGAAGCAGGGGTAGATCAGCCCTCTTTTCTCCAGATCTCGGAAGGCGTCCGCATACAATTCTGTACGGTCACTTTGGGTATAGGGTCCATGAGGTCCTCCGGTCTGATAACCCTCGTCCCAGTCCAGACCCAGCCAGCGCAGATCGTCAGCCAGCTGATCGGCGTATTCCGCCCGGCACCGGTCCGGGTCCAGGTCCTCCATCCGCAGCACCATAGTCCCCCCGGCGGAGCGCACCGATAACCAGGCCAGCAGCCCGGAAAACAGATTGCCCAGGTGCATCCGCCCGCTGGGACTGGGGGCAAACCGTCCCCGCAGCTCTCTCATGCTCCTCTCCCCTTTCTTTCTGTAGTGTACCACACCCGTGCCACCTTGGCCATTGCAATCTAACAAAAAATGTGGTATGCTGATGAAAATTGAGTGTGCTCCGAGCGGAACCGCCTAAGGGCCTGGCCTATGGCGTACCGCCAGGGTCGTTCTGGAAACGGCACGGCCTTCCGTCTTTGAAAAGGAGTCTCTTTCACAGGGGGTATTGTACCCTTCTGTCCAGAGGTACCGGATCGGACGGTACCTCTTTTTGTTTACTAGGAGGAACAGATGATGAAACTGATCGATACCCGCGACGCGGTGGGCCATGTGCTCTGCCACGACCTGACTCAGATCATTCGTGGCGTTACCAAGGACGCCCGGTTCCGCAAGGGCCATGTGGTCACCGAGGAGGATATCCCGGTGCTGCTGAGCATGGGCAAGGAGCACCTCTATGTGTGGGAGCGCCAGCCCGGGATGCTCCATGAGGACGAGGCCGCCCTTCGCCTTCAGGCCCTGTGCCAGAATGAGCATATGCACGGTACCGCTGTGAAGGAGGGCAAGATCGAGCTCATCGCCGACATCGACGGCCTGTTTCAGGTGGATGTAGAGCGGCTCAACGCCCTCAACGGTGAGGACGAGATCATGATCGCCACCCGCCACACCAACACCGCCGTTCACAAGGGGGACAAGCTGGCGGGCACCCGCATTATCCCTCTGGTCATCGCCGAGGACAAGCTACGGCAGGTGGAGGAGCGAGCCGGCACCGGTCCCATCCTCTCCCTCACCCCCTGGAAGCTGAAAACCTGTGGTCTCATCACTACCGGCAGTGAGGTGGCCAAGGGCCTCATTGAGGACACCTTTACCCCCGTTATCATCGACAAGCTGGCTGCCTACGACATCCAGGTCACGGAGCACTGCCTCCCCGGCGACGACATGGCCGCCATCACCGCCGCCGCCCTGGACTATAAGGCCAAGGGGGTGGACCTGATCCTGTGCACCGGCGGCATGAGCGTGGACCCGGACGACAAGACCCCCAAGGCCATCAAGGACACCGGCGCGGACATCGTGTCCTACGGCGCTCCGGTGCTGCCGGGAGCCATGTTCCTGCTGGGCTACTTTGCCGACGGTACCCCCATTCTGGGCCTGCCTGGCTGCGTTATGTACGCCAAGGCCACTGTGTTCGACCTGGTGCTCCCCCGCATCGCCGCCGGGGTACGGGTCAGTCGCTCTGATCTGAAGGCCCTGGGCCATGGCGGCCTGTGCCTGGGCTGCCCTGAGTGCCACTACCCCATCTGCCCCTTCGGCAAGGGGTGCTGACCATGGTCACCGGCATTTCGCTGGAACAGGCAGTTGAGCTGATGACCGGGGGGCTGTCCCCGCTGGAATCGGAGACACTGCCCGCCCTTCAGGCTCTGGGCCGTACCCTGGCATCTGACGTAACTGCCCCTGTTGACCAGCCGCCTTTTGACCGCTCCCCTCTGGACGGCTATGCTCTCCGCTCTGCTGACATCGCCGGAGCAAAACGGGACCACCCCGTCTGTCTGCCAGTCGTAGATACCCTATATGCGGGAGATGCGGCAAAATCACCCCTCCTGCCCGGACAGGCCATCCGCATCATGACGGGAGCCATGCTGCCCCAAGGCTGTGACTGCGTACTCCGCCAGGAGGACACTGATCTGGGTAACCCGGTAAGAATCTACGCCTCCCTCCCCCCTTATAAAAATTATGTCTATCAGGGTGAGGACTACCGAACGGGCAGCCTGCTGCTCCCGGCAGGCACCCGGCTGGACGCCGCTGCCCTTGGCGTATTGGCCAGCGCCGGCCTCACAGAGGTAGCCGTGCGACGCAGGCCCAAAGTGGGGCTGCTCACCACCGGGGACGAAGTGGTGGAGGCCGGGCAGCCCCTCCCTCCCGGGAAGATTTACGGCTCCAACGGAGCCCTGCTCACCGCCCGGCTGACGGAGCTTGGTATGCCTTCCTTTTGCCGTCATGCCGCCGACTCCCCCGCCGCTGTGTCGAAGGCCATGGAGGGAATGCTGGAGGGCTGTGACCTGCTCATCACCACCGGCGGCGTGTCGGTAGGTGACAAGGATATCTTTCATCAGGCCCTCCCCCTGCTGGGGGCGGAGCGGGTATTTTGGAAGGTGGACCTGAAGCCGGGCACCCCGGCTATGTTCTCCCAGTATAATGGCAAGCCGATCCTGTCTCTGTCTGGCAACCCCTTTGCCGCTTTCACCACCTTTGAACTGTTGGCTCAGCCCCTGCTGGCCGCGCTGGCAGGAGAGCCCCACCTGCTCCCCCGGCGGCAGCAGGCCGTCCTGGCCACCCCCTATGACAAGCCCAGTCCCCGGCGTCGTTTCCTCCGTGGCCGATACGAGGACGGGCAGGTGACGCTGCCGGTGGGTCACTCCTCCGGCCAGCTGGCCTCCCTGGTGGGGTGCAACTGTTTGGTGGAGCTGCCGGCAGGCACTCCACCGGTGGAGGCTGGACAGGCCATCCAGGTGTGGCTGCTGTGAGCACCTGATATCGATTCTATAAGGAGGTTATTATGGAACCTGCTTTCAATCATTTTGACGAGGCCGGCAACGCCATTATGGTGGATGTGACCGGCAAGGAGCCCACCTATCGCACAGCGGTGGCCGAGGGCACCATCAAAGTCACCCCGCCCATTCTGGCGGCTATCACCGGACGCACTGCCGCCAAAGGCGACGTGCTGGGGGTGGCCCGGGTAGCGGGCATTATGGCCGCCAAGCGCACCTGGGAGCTGATCCCTCTGTGCCATCCCCTGCTGCTCAGCCACCTGTCGGTGGATTTCGAAATTCTGGAAGAGGCCTGCGCCGTGCGGGCCACCTGCACCGTCAAGCTCTCCGGCAAAACCGGCGTGGAAATGGAGGCCCTCACCGGCGTCTCTGTAGCACTGCTTACCATCTACGATATGTGTAAGGCCCTGGACAAGGGGATGGAATTGGGCGACATCCATCTGGTCCACAAGGAGGGCGGCAAGTCGGGGGTGTATGACCGTGGCTAAGCCCCTGGTGGTGGCAGTATCCGGGGTAAAAAACTCCGGCAAAACCACCCTCATAGAAGCCATGCTCCCCCTGCTGGAGGAGTCGGGCCTCACCGTGGCAGTGGTCAAGCACGATGGCCACTCTTTTGACGCAGACCCGCCCGGCACCGATACCGGCCGCTTTATGGCCGCTGGTGCGGCAGGCACCGCCATCTTTGACAGGGAAAAGTTTAAGATCGTGAAGAAGCAGCCTGTAACAGAGGACTTCCTCATCACGCAATTCCCTGAAGCGGATCTGATCCTGCTGGAGGGCTTCAAGCACACCGGCTGGCCCAAGCTGGAGGTGGTACGGAAGGGCAACTCGGAGGGCCCGGTGTCCGACCCGGCCACCCTGCTGGCTCTGGTCACCGATCTGCCTCTGGAGGTACCCGGCGTACCGGTGCTGCCCCTGGACCAGCCCCATGAGGCGGCCCGCTTTCTGCTCCGCTTAGTAAAGGAGAGTGGCGGCCATGCTTGACCAATTTGGACGAAACATCCGCTATCTCCGGGTATCGGTCACCGACCGGTGCAATCTGCGCTGCCGCTACTGTATGCCCGAGGAGGGTGTGGAGTGGGTGGACCACAGCGCCATCCTTACCTATGAGCAGATCATCCGTCTGGTGCGTCTGGCCGCCTCTCTGGGGGTGGAAAAGGTGCGCCTCACCGGCGGCGAGCCTCTGGTCCGCAAGGGTCTGGCCAATCTGGTGCAGGAGTTAAAGGCCATCGACGGCATCCGTACCGTCAGCCTCACCACCAACGGAATACTGCTGGCCGACCAACTACCCGAACTTTTGAAGGCCGGCTTGGATGGGGTGAACCTCAGCCTGGACACCCTGGATCGGGCCCAGTTCGCCTCCCTCACCCGGCGAGACGAGCTGCCCCGGGCCCTGGAGGGGCTGGAAGCCGCTCTGGCTGCACCGAACCTCACCGTCAAGGTCAACTGTGTCCCCTCCGGCGGCAATGACGCCCAGCTGGTGCCTCTGGCTGCCCTGGCAAAGGACCGGGACCTGACCGTCCGCTTCATCGAGCTGATGCCCATTGGCCTGGGAGACACCCTCACCCGCCGCACCGAGGAAGAGGTATTGCAGCAGCTGGAGGCCGCCTTCGGCCCTGCCCTTCCCTGCCCCTCCGATGCTCTGGGCGGGCCCAGCCGGAACGTGACCTTCCCCGGCTTTCAGGGCAAGGTGGGCTTTATTAGTGCGGTGTCCCATCAGTTCTGTCAAAGCTGCAACCGGGTGCGGCTCACTGCCACCGGTTTTCTCAAGGCCTGTCTGCAATACGACCACGGGGTGGATCTGAAGGCTCTGCTGGACGCTGGCGCCGACGATACGGCCCTGCAAACTGCCATGGCAGACGCTATCGGCCACAAACCCGCCAGCCATCACTTCGGCGGAGGCAGGCAGGCCCAAGACGAAGGGCGCAATATGAATCAAATTGGAGGATAAAACCATGGGCAAAGTGATCGCTGTCTGTGTCAGTGAACAGAAGGGCACCCAGAAGAAAAATGTGGGCTCCGCCCAGTTCGTGGAGGACTGGGGCATCCAGGGAGACGCCCACGCGGGCAAGTGGCACCGTCAGGTGTCCCTGCTCTCTCATGAGCAGGTGGAGGCCTTCCGGGCCAGAGGTGCCGTGGTGGATGACGGTGCTTTTGGGGAAAACCTGGTGGTGGAGGGCTACGACTTCAAGACCCTGCCCATCGGCACCAAATTCAAGTGCAACGATGTGGTGTTGGAGCTGACCCAGGTGGGCAAGCAGTGCCACGCCCACTGTGAGATCTACAAGGTCATGGGCGACTGCATTATGCCCCGGGAGGGCGTGTTTACCAAGGTACTCCATGGGGGCACCATCTCGGTGGGGGATGACCTTACCATCGTGGAGGAGGGCTGAATATGCGGGTAGCCATCATCACCCTCAGCGACTCCGGCTATGCCGGACAGCGTGAGGACAAGAGCGGTCCCGTGATCCGGGAAATGGTGGAGGCGGCAGGTTATGAGGTGGTCCACACCGCCCTGCTGCCCGACGGCATGGAGCCGCTGGGCGGCGAGCTAAAGCGGTTGTGCGACAACGACCTGGCCGATCTGGTCCTCACCACCGGGGGCACCGGTTTCTCCCCTACCGACCTGACCCCGGAAGCCACTCTGGCGGTCACCGAGCGCCCCGCCCCCGGCATTGCCGAGGCCATGCGGTGGCAGTCCCTCCAGATCACCCCCCGGGCCATGCTGAGCCGGGCGGCGGCGGGCATCCGCAAACAGACGCTCATGGTCAACCTGCCCGGCAGTCCCAAGGCGGTGCGGGAGTGCCTGGAGTTCATTCTCCCCTCTCTGGCCCACGGCCTGGAGATTTTAAGGGGGACTACGGGTAACTGCGCCCGTTAAGATAAGTCCTGAATTCTTCGAGCCCGTAACGCCTAAAACCTTTGATGTCATGGCGGCGGGCCGGGGCGCTCCTGGAAACGGGATCGCCTACCATTTTGTAAAGGAGAATGCAGTATGAAAAAAATCGTATCCCTGGTCCTGTCCCTATCATTGATCCTGGCGTTAGCCGCCTGCGGCGGCAATTCCGGTGCCGCCCAGAGCCCCGCTCAGAACAGCGAGACTCCCACCCCCGCTCAGTCCGAAGAGGTAGAAGTGGTGGTGTTCGCCGCCGCCTCCATGGAGGCCACACTCACTCAGATCGCCGACCTGTACAAAGAGGTGGCTCCCAACGTGAAGCTCACCTTCACCTTTGACTCCTCCGGCACCCTCAAGACCCAGATCGAAGAGGGCGCTGTGTGCGACCTGTTTATCTCCGCCGCTCAGAAGCAGATGAACCAGCTGGACAGCACCGATACCACCGGCACCAATGAGGGGCTGGACTTCGTGCAGTCCGACACCCGCATCAACTTTGTGGAGAATAAGGTGGTGCTGGCGGTACCTGACGACAACCCCAAGGACATCCAGTCCTTCTCCGATCTGGCCACCGACAAGCTGTCCCTGCTCTGCCTGGGCAACGACGACGTGCCCGTGGGGGCCTACTCCCTCCAGATTCTGGACACCCTGGGCATCGACATCGCCGCCCTGGAGGACACCGGCAAGGTGACCTACGCCTCCAACGTATCCGAGGTGGCCAATCAGGTAAAGGAGGGCGCTGTTGACTGCGGCATCATCTACGCAACCGACGCCTTTACCTATGAGCTCAACGTAGTGGATCAGGCCACCGCCGAGATGTGCGATCAGGTCATCTATCCCGCCGCCGTCATGAAGTGCGGCGGCAGTGAGGCCAGCCAGGCCGCCGCCCAGGCCTTCCTGGACTATCTGCACACCGACGCCGACGCCATGGCCGTGCTGGAGGGCGTGGGCTTTACCGTCATTCAGTAAACACAAGGGCCTGCCGCCGTGCGGCAGGCCCATTTGATAAGGCAGGTGATCGGTTCTGGATCTCTATCCCCTTTTGAATTCTCTGCGCATTGCCGCCATTTCCACTGTGCTCATCTTCTTCCTGGGCATTCTGGCGGCCTACTATGTAGCCAAGCTGCCCCGGCTGGTGAAGGGCGTGCTGGACGTGGTCCTCACCCTCCCCCTGGTCCTCCCCCCCACCGTGGTGGGCTATTTCCTGCTGCGGCTGCTGGGCCCCAAGCGGACCATCGGCCTGTGGTTCCTGGAGGTCTTTGACCTGCGGCTGACCATGGTATGGTACTCGGCCATCTTCGCCTCGGCAGTGGTGGCCTTTCCTCTGATGTACCGCACTGCCCGGGGAGCCTTCGAGTCCTTCGACGTGACTCTGGCCCACGCCGCCCGCACCCTGGGCAAGTCCAATACCTGGATTTTCTGGCGGGTCATGATGCCCTACTGCAAGCAGGGCATTATCGCGGGCACTGTGCTGGCCTTCGCCCGGGCCCTGGGCGAATATGGCGCCACCGCCATGATTGCCGGGTACACCCCCGGCAAGACGGCCACCATCTCCACCACGGTGTACCAGCTGTGGCGCACCGGGGATGATGCCGGAGCCATGCAGTGGGTACTCATCAACCTGGCCATCTCCGCCGTGGTGCTGCTGTGTGTCAATATGCTGGAGAAAAAGGACCGTCGGCCCCGCCGCCGGGCCGTTCCTGTCTCCGGGGAGGTGGAGTGATGCGGTTACAGGTTAACATTCACAAAGACTTCGGTAAATTCCAGCTGGACTGCTCCTTTGAAACGGAAAGCGGCCAGGTCACCGGCCTGCTGGGTGCCTCCGGCTGCGGCAAGAGCCTCACCCTCAAGTGCATCGCTGGCATCGAAAAACCCGACCGGGGCCGCATTGTGCTGGATGATAAGGTACTCTTCGACTCGGAGCGTCGCATTGGCCTGCCCCCGCAGAAGCGGAAAGTAGGCTATCTCTTCCAGAATTACGCCCTCTTCCCCAACATGACGGTGGCCCAGAACATTGCCGTGGGGGTACAGGACAAAGCCGCCCGGAAGGAGACGGTAAACCGCCTGATCTCCTCCTTCTACCTGGAGGGGCAGGAGCACAAATACCCCCGGCATCTGTCCGGCGGCCAGCAGCAGCGGGTGGCCCTGGCCCGTATCCTGGCCAGTCAGCCGGAGGTACTGCTGTTGGACGAGCCCTTCTCCGCCCTGGACAGCTATCTGAAATGGCAGGTGGAACTGGAGCTGGCCGACATTCTCGCCGCCTTCTCCGGGCCGGTACTTTTCGTCACCCACAACCGGGACGAGGTACAGCGGCTGTGCCAGCAGGTGTGTGTACTGGATGCTGGCCGCTCCCAGGCCATGATGCCGGTGCATGAACTCTTTGAGGCTCCCCGCACCCTGTCGGCCTGTCTGCTGTCCGGCTGCAAGAACGTGTCCCGTGCCAAGGCTACAGCGGACGGCAAGGTAGAGGCTCTGGACTGGGGCGTAACTCTGAACCCAGGCCAGCCGCTGCCGGAAGGGCTGACCCACATCGGCGTCCGGGCCCACTACATCAGGCCGGTGGAGGGCCCCGGCCCCAACGCACTCCCCTGCCAGGTGGAGCGGGTGGTGGAGAACGTATTCTCCACGGTGGTCATGCTGTCCACCCCCGGCGGCAGCCAGGGCTTTTCCCGTCTGCGCATTGAGCTGGAGAAGGACCGCTGGGCCGCTCTGTCCCAGCGCGACCCTCTGTGGCTGGAGCTGCCCTCCAAAGACCTGCTGCTGCTGACCAGCAAATAAAAAGCGTCCCCACGGCGTTGCCGTGGGGACGCTTTTGCTTTTATTTGATGGGTACTGCCCGGAAGGCTTCTCCCAAAGTCATGGGAGCCACACCTCCTGCAGTCATCTCGGTGAGCCGGGCGGCGAAAGCCTCGGTGTTCTCCTCGGGCAGCAGCACATGGACGGTAACGTCGGCGGCGTACTCGCTCTCCCCCAGTACACCACCCTGGGCCTCCGCCTCCTGGCGCACCCGCTCGAAGAAGGAGTAGGGGCAGGTCACCGCCGTCTCTACCCACCGGCGCACCACCGAGATCCCGGCGGCATCCAGAGCGTCCTTGGCGCTCTGGGTGTAGGCCCGCACCAGGCCCCCCGCCCCCAGCAGCACCCCGCCAAAGTAACGAGTCACCACACAGCACACGTTGGTGACCTCCTCCCGCTGGAACACGTTGAGCATGGGCTGACCGGCGGTGCCCTGGGGCTCTCCGTCGTCGGAGTAGCGCTCCACGCCCCCCTCCTTGATGCGGTAGCACCAGCAGTTGTGGCGGGCGTCGTAGTACTTCTTCTTCATGGCCTCGATGTAACCCCGGGCCTCCTCCTCGCTCTCCACCGGCCAGACATGGCCGATGAACCGGGAGCGCTTCTCCACAAATTCGGTCTCTGAGGGGGCAGTGGGAATGTAGTATTCGGTCATCTGGCCTCCCACTCCCTTCTGGTAATGGCAAAATAGTGAGCCAGCCGGGTCTCATTCAGCTGCTCCACCGGCTCCACCCGGGATAGGCGGTAGGTCATGCCGCATTTTTGCATCACCCGTTTGGATTTGCGGTTGCCGTCGTAGTAGGCGGCCCAGATGGCGGCGTAACCCAGCTCCACAAAGGAGTGGCGGAGGATGGCATCCACCGCCTCAGGGATCAGCCCCTGGCCCCAGCAGTCCCGGGCCAGAGAGTAGCCCACCTCTTCGCTGGGGGTGCCCAGCTCAGTGCGATGCTTGCCCACAAACCCGGCGGAGCCGATAAGCCGCCCATCGGACTTCCGGATCACCGCCAGAGTGTCAGAGGGCAGGAAGATCTCCCGGATTACCCGTAAGCTCTCCGCCTCGTCGGCGTGGGGCTTCCACCCCGCCCAAGGCCCTACCTCCGGGTGGCTGGCATAGGCATACAAATTGGCCGCGTCCTCCTCGGTAAAGGGACGCAGAATCAGGCGCTCGGTCTCCAGTGGTCTCATGGTGTTGCCCTCCTTAATCCTCCCAAAACTCCTTGGGGGGCGTCCAGCCGGACACGATATAATCCTTAAGACGGCCCAGCTGAATGGGTGTGCACACGGCCTCTACCTCGATGGTCTCGCCGTAGTCCACCCGCTCCACCTTGGCCTCCCGGTGAAGCAGATCTACAATACCACCCTTGTCATAGGGGATGTGGAGCACCACCCGGTGGGCGCCGGTGTCCAGCCGGTCGCCAATCTTACTGAGCAGCTCGTCCAGTCCCTGACCGGTCTTAGCGGAAATCGATACAATGTCCTCGCCGTGGGGCAAAATCTCGCTGGGGCAGCGGTCGATCTTGTTGAATACGTCGATACGGGGAGTCTGCTCGGCGCCCAGCTCGCAGATCAGCTTCTCTACCACCTCGGCCTGCTCCCGCCACTCCGGGTTGGAGGTGTCGATGACGTGAAGCAGCAGGTCGGCGTAGGACAGCTCCTCCAGGGTGGCCTTGAATGCCTCCACCAGATGGTGGGGCAGCTTGCGGATGAAGCCTACCGTATCGCTGAGGAGCACCGTGCAGGTGTCGGAAATCTCCAGGGTGCGGGTGGTGGTATCCAGTGTATCGAAGAGCCGGTTGTTGGCGGGGATATCCGAGCCGGTCAGCTTGTTGAGCAAAGTAGACTTGCCCGCGTTGGTGTAGCCCACAATGGCCACCACCGGCACCTCGTTCTTCTCCCGGCGGGAGCGCTGGGTAGCCCGCACCCGGCGCACCTGGTCCAGCTCCTCCCGCAGCTTCTGAATTTTTCTGCGGATGTGCCGCCGGTCAGTCTCCAGCTGAGTCTCACCGGGGCCGCGGGTGCCGATGGCGCCCTCCTGCCGCTCCAGGTGGGTCCACATACCCAGCAGACGGGGCAGCAGGTACTGATACTGGGCCAGCTCCACCTGGAGGCGGCCCTCCTTGGTGCGGGCCCGCTGGGCAAAGATGTCCAGGATGAGGGCCGCGCGGTCCAGTACCTGGACCTTCAGATCCTCCGACAAGGCACGCTGCTGGGAGGGCGACAGAGGGTTGTCCACGATGACCATATCGGCCCCCATGGCGTCCACCAGCTCCTTCACCTCCGCCACCTTGCCCTCGCCGATGAAGGTACGGGGATCGGGGGTATCCTTATTCTGAAACACGGTGCCCACGCACTCGCCGCCCGCCGTCTCCAGCAGGTCGGCCAGTTCCTCCATGGAGGAGTCGTCGGCATTTTCCGCCTCGGACAGGCAGTGGGCGTTGAGGCCCACCAGCACTGCCCGGTTGATGGCTTTTTTCTCTTGGTTTTCTGTCATGTGTCCTCCGATGGGCGCAGGACGCGCCCCTACATTATACTTTCCGCAAGACCTCCAGGATCTCGCCGATGAAGATGCGGTGATAGTCCTTTTCGGGGTACCACTTGCTGTCGATCTCCCCGTCCAGGAAGTGGGTGGGGTCCATGTCCTGCCAGTAGGACTTCTTGCACACCAGCACCAGGTCGGCCTCCTCAAAGTAGGGGGCGCCCTCCGCCGTGGCCACCGTGAAGCCGCACTCCTTCACCTTATCCATATCCCGGCCGCTCTTGGAGCCGCACAGGGCCAGAGCCTTCCGGTACTCCTCTCCAAAGAAGCACAGGGTAAAGGTGTCCTCCCGCTCCACAAACTCCAGGGTGTACCGCTGGGGCCGGATGTAGACCGTGGCCACCGGCTTGCCCCACAGCACCCCCAGGCCGCCCCAGCTGGCGGTCATGGTGTTGCACTGGTCCTTGGTTCCGGCGGTAATGAGCATCCACTGATCCCCGATGAGGGAAAAGACGTTTTGATCCAACGCCTTGGGGTCGATCTTTTCAAACATAGCGCACACCTCCTGTTGTCTCTGCTCTATTATATGTGTCTTTTCGAAAAAAAGAAAGGTGCTAATAGGAGTAAAAAAGGGCCCGTACCGAAACCGGTACGGGCCCTTGTATACGGACTTACTTCTTGTCCAGGCCGAACTTCTTGTTGAAGCGGCTGACACGTCCGCCAGTATCCACCATCTTCTGCTTGCCAGTAAAGAAGGGGTGACACTTGGAGCAAACTTCCACGCGGATGTCCTTCTTGGTAGAGCCGGTCTCGATCACATTACCACAGGCACACTTGATGGTGGTCTGCTCGTAGTTGGGATGGATGCCTTCCTTCATTGTTGTGTTCACCTCTTTCTCGTTCCAGATGAAGCGGCGCAGCAAACCTCCACGCCTTATAAACGCTAGAATATAATAGCACAAAGCCTGGTGGATTGCAACAGTTTTTTTCAGAAATTTTCAAATTGCTACAGATCCACACTCTGGTTCAACGCAAAGAACCACAGCACCCGGCGAATCACCTGTTTCCCAGTGATTTCCGCCAGGGCCCGGCTGTATGCCTCCAGCTGGGGGCGGTAATGCTCTGCACGTTCCGCCACAGTGCGCTTGGTCACCCGGTCGGTCTTGAAGTCCACCACCGTGATGCCCTCCAGAGTCTCATAGTAACAGTCCACCACACCCTGGAAGAGTACCTGTTCCCCCTCCCCAGCCTGGGGGTAGTAGCGGCTGGCAGGCTCCAGGATGGAGAACTTGAACTCCCGCCGCAGGGAGACAGACGAGAGCAGCTGCTGCCCCAGCTCCGATTGGAAGAAGGCGGCGATGGGGGCCGGGTCCACCACTTCCCCCTGCTGGGGGGTGATGTACTGCCCCTCCACCAGCCGGGCGATCTCAGCCTGCACCCCTTCTACCGTTTCAGCCTTCTCAAAATCGATGTACTGGAGCACCTGATGAAGTGCGGTGCCCCGCTGGGCGGCGGTAAGGCCCATCTCCTCAGCGGCAAACCGGGGACGACCGAAGCTGAGAGACCTGGCAGGCCGTGGGGCTTCCTCCGCCGCCTCCTCGTCCAAAGCCCTGCCCTTCAGCTGAGTAGCGGTAAGCTTGGAGGGAATGTCCACCTCCGCCTCATGGGGATAGGTCCAGCGCAGTAAGTCGGTCAAATCTTCCCCGGCTTCTTCCTCTTCCGGCCCCCGCTGCGGGGCTATCCAGCGGCGGGGCGGCGTCTGAGCCAAAGGCATTCCATCCACAAACCGGATGTCCCACGCCGGACCAAAGGAGGTGTCCAAGACCGCCACGTCCTGTCCCGCCGCCCGGCGGAGGGCTCCCGCCTCAGGGCGGCACAGAGCATGGAGCAGCACCCACTGGCCCACACTCTGGCAGGCCAGCAGTACCTGGGGGTCCACCGGATCACCTGCGTCCCCTGCCAGCTTCTCCAGATCCTTCCCCCCGCCGGTGAGGGCCACCGACAGGATCAGCTTCTCTTTGGCACGGGTCATAGCCACATAGAGAAGCCGCAGCTCCTCCGCCATCATCTCCCGCTCCAGCTGGCGGGCAACCGCCATCCGGGCCAAAGTGGGGTATTCAATGCCCCGCTCCACGTCCAGGCCCTTGGGGCCCACACCCAGCTTGGGATGGAACAGGATGGGGCGGCTCATATCCTCCCGGTTGAGCCGCCGGGCCAGACCGCACAGCAGCACCACCGGGAACTCCAGGCCCTTGGATTTGTGGATGCTCATAATCCGCACCCCGCCGCCGGTGCGGCCGGGGGCAGGAGGCGTCAGAGTGTTTCCGTTCTCCCGCAGCCGGGTCAGGTAGGTGAGGAACCGGAACAGGCCCTTGTGGCCCGCCCCCTCAAACTGCCGGGCCAGCTCGGCGAGGGCCAGCAGGTTGCCCTGCCGGGTCTCTCCCTCCTCCATGGCGCCGAAGATGCCCAGCAGATTGGTGCGGTCATAGATGTGCCACAGCAGCTGGTGGCTGCTCATGTCCCCTGACCCGAACCGCAGGTCGTCCAGCTCAGCCAGGAAGGCCTTACTGTCCTCCCCGTCGTCAGCGGCCAGGGCCGCGTAAAAGTCGGTATCCGGGCTGGCTGAGCGGATCTGGGCCAGCCGGTCGGCGGAGAAGCCGTACACCGGAGAGCGCAGCACCGAAATGAGGGCCACGTCCTGCCGGGGATTGTCCACGATCTGGAGCAGAGACAGGGCCACCGAGATCTCGGTGGAGCCGAAGAAGTCTCCACCTCCCTCGGCCTCCCACAGGATATCCCGCTCCCCCAGAGCCCGGGCATAGTGGCGCAGGACCGTATTGGGAGAGCGGAGCAAAATCACGATATCGGAGGGACGCACTGGCCGGGTGCCCCCCTCCCCGTCGGAGACAGGGAAGTTTTGGTCCAACAGGTCCCGGATCCGGCGGGCAGCAAATCGGGCCTCCAGCAGGTCCCGGCTCACCTTCTCCGCGCCCTCTTCTCCATCGATATCCCCGTCCAGGGCGTCCAGCTCCACGCAGTAGGTGGAGTCCGGTTGGAATGGGGCACCGGGGTAGAGGGCCTGGTCGTCGGAGTACTCCATCTCACCAAAGGGCACCGACATGACGGCCCGGAACAGGTCGTTACATCCCTCCAGCACCTCGGGCCGGGAACGGAAGTTGCGGGATAGAATGACCCGCCGCTCCTCCCCTTCTCCAGCCTCGGTGTAAGGCTTGAAGGAGCGGTACTTGCCCAGGAAGATGGTGGGGTCGGCCAGACGGAAGCGGTAGATGGACTGCTTCACGTCGCCCACCATAAACAGATTAGTCCCATCTTTGGACAGAGCGGAGAAAATGGCGTTCTGTACCTCGTTGGTGTCCTGGTACTCGTCCACCATGATCTCATCGTACCGGGTGCTCCACTGACGGGCCAGCTCGGTGGGCTGGCCGTCCTCCCCCACCAGCAGACGTACCGCCATATGCTCCAGATCGGAGAAGTCCACCAGCCCACGCCGGGCCTTCTCGGCGGCGTAGGCCTCCTCAAAGTCCCGCACCAGGGCAAACAGCCCCCGCATGGCGGGATACACCGTCCGCAGGTCGGCCAGCAGGTCATCCCCGCTGTCGGCAAACCAGTCCTCCAGCTTCTCCAGCCGCTTTTTACAGGCGGTGCGGATGGCCTTCACCCGCTCCACGGCAGCGGGGTCATCCACCATCTTCTTCCGTCCCACTGTGGGGAAGGGAATAGGCAGCAGGGCACGGGCAGCATCCCACCCCTGGCTCGCCGCCTCCTCAAACTGCTGTAAGGCCTGGGCGGTTTGGGCCACACTGTCCCCGTAATTGGCCAGCAGATTGGCGTCCCGCTCACACAGATCCCGGGCCTCCTCCATCCGCCGCCGCCAATAGGCGGCCTGCCCGGCGGCATCAGCCAGCAGCAGCTGCCCCCAGGGTGTCTGCACCGGGTCGGAGATTCCCTCCAGAGCAAAGGTCCGCTCCTGTTCCTCCAGCCAGGCTGCGGGATTAGGGTGGGCCTGGACTCGGCCCCGGATGTCCAGCACGATTTGGATCAGCCGGGCGTCGTCCCGCCCGGCTGACATGGTGTCCACCAACTGGGCAAAATCGCTGTCCATGGCCTCATACCGCCTGTCCAGCACATCGTTGAGGGCGCGGAGCATGAGGACGCCCGCCTCCCCCTCGTCGCACAGCCGGAAATCCGGGTCCAGATCCAGCAGGTGGCCGCACTCCCGCAGCAGTTGGGCGCAGAAGGCGTGGATGGTGGAGATGCCCGCCTTGTACACCAGGGTGGCCTGACGGCGCAGGTGGCCGTCGGTGGGCCGCAGAGCCAGCCGGTCGGACAACTCCTCCACAATACGGCTCCGCAGCTCGGCAGCGGCAGCCTTGGTGTAGGTGATGACCAGGAAGCGGTCTACGTCGGCCCCCTCCTCCACCCGGGCCAGCAGACGTTCTACCAGCACCCGGGTCTTACCGGAGCCTGCCGCAGCGGATACCAGAAGGCCGCCCCCCCGGTTATCTACCGCCGCCTGTTGTTCTTCTGTCAGGGAAAAGGCCATCTGGTTTCCCCCTTTCTATGGGATCGGGTTTTATCTACGGAATATCAGTTCTCCCACTTGCGGGCATGGGCCTCGTTCCAGATCTCAGGATCGCCGACGCCCACCTCCTCATAGCGGTATACCGGGTTCTTGCCCGCCTTCTTCTGGTTCACATAATCTTTCAGCACCTTCAGGGCCTTGCCGCCCAGCAGCAGAATGGCCACCAGATTCACCAGCGCCATCAGACCCATGAGCACATCGGCCAGATCCCACACCATAGAGAAATTCATCTGGGCGCCGATGAAGATGGCCGCCACGCAGGTCAGCCGGAAGATAATCAGGCCGGTCTTGGAGTCACGAATGAATTTAAAGTTGGACTCGGTGTAGTAGTAGTTACCCACCAGGGAACTGAAAGCAAAGAGGAAAATGGAAACGGTGATGAAGAAGGGGCCAAAGGAACCCACCTGGGCGTGGACCGCCGCCTGAACAAAGTTCATGCCCTCGCTGTAGGCGTCAATGGGCACCCCGGACAGGAGCAGCATAAAGGCGGTGGTGGAGCAGATCACAATGGTGTCGATGAACACGGACAGCATCTGCACCAGGCCCTGCTTCACCGGATGGGACACATCGGCGGCAGCAGCGGCGTTGGGAGCGGAGCCCATACCGGCCTCGTTGGAGTAGAGGCCCCGCTTGATGCCCTGCATGATGCAGGAGGCTCCGATCCCGGCAAACATGGCCTTGGGATCGAAGGCCTGGGAGAAGATCAGGGAGATCATGTGAGGCACCTGGCCGATGTTCTTAATGGTGATGAAGAGGCCCAGGGCGATATAGATGGCGGCCATCACAGGCACGATGCCGGAAGTGATGGCACTGATGCGGCGCACGCCGCCAAAGATACACACACCGGTGAGAATGGCCAGCACCGCTCCCACCACCATGGGCCAGATGCTGTTGGAGTAATCGGGCAGATAATACTGGAGGGCAGAACCGGCGTTATAGGCCTGGAGGGCGTTGAAACCGTAAGCAAAGCAGGCGATGAGCAGCACGGCAAACACCACACCGAAGAAGCGGCTGCCCAGGGCTTTCTGGATATAGTAGGCCGGGCCGCCTACCCAGTTCTCCCCGTGCTTCTCCTTGTAGCACTGGGCCAGGGTGCTCTCAATAAAGGCGGAGGCGGCGCCGATGAGGGCCAGCAGCCACATCCAGAACACCGCGCCGTAGCCGCCGATGAGGGTGGCGGCGATGATGGCGTTGGCCACACCGGCGATGTTGCCGGTACCCACCCGGGAGGCGGTGGAGATCATCAAGGCCTGGAAGGACGAGATATCCTTGCCGTCCTTTTTCTTCTCTCCCAGCACACGGATGGCCTCAGGGAACAGGCGAAACTGGACGCCCTTGGTACGGATGGTGAAGTAGAGCCCCGCGAAGATAAGCAGGGCAATCAAAATATAGGTGTAGAGGAAGTTGCTTGTGTTGCTCAAAAAGCTTCCAAAAAACGCCATAGAGTTTTAGTTCCTTTCTCTTATCTCTTAAGGAGATTTTGTGCTTGCTCGGTTGGATTTAAACACCAGGCCTTCTATAGCCTGTCCGAAACTGGAGGCAATTTTACTCTTGTTCCACAGCCGCCCAGAACTCCTCGCTCTTGACGGTTGGCAGCCACCGCTTTTTATCGTTCCCCCTGCCCTCCTCAAAATGGCAGGCAGCAGCGTAGTCGCACCACTGGCAGGCATTGTGCTCCGGTCCCCGCCAGAAGGGGTCGGCGTTGATGTTGCCTGCTGCCAGCTCCTGGCCGATCTCCCGCAGGATATGGTCGGTGTGCCGGGCCAGCTTGCCCAACCGTTGGGCGGACACCAGGGCCTCGCCGGTGATCTGGCCGCTCTTGTTTACCCGGATGGGCAGGAACCGGATGGGCCCCTCCTCCGGGTCCTCCATAGCGGCCACCACGGCGGGATCGTCCAGCACCACGCCCTTGCGGCGCAGCTCCGTGTCCACTTTCTTCTGCCGTGCCTCATCACTCATGGCCCGGCTGCCCGCCACCACTGCGTCTCTGGCGGGCAGATAGAGGACGCCAGCCCCTGTCACATCTTGATTGTAAAGGTCTTTTCCCTCACGTTCCAGCGTGAAAAGATAGAGCAGCATCTGAAGGCCCATTCCATGCCAGATATCTGTCAAGTCAAATGACTTGCGTCCCGTCTTGTAGTCTACAATTCGCAGGTATAGCCGTCCGTCGTGAACCCAGCCGTCCACCCGGTCCACAAAGCCGGAGATACTAACGGTGATCCCGTCCACATTCAGCTCCACCGGAGGCAAATCTTTGCCGCTGCCGAAGCCCAATTCAAAGGAGATGGGTTGGAACTGGGAGGCACGCAGCTCCTGGGCCACATTATCCACCACGGCGTATACCGACTTGCGAAGGCGGCGGAACAGATACTGGAACCGGGGGCTCTCCCCCTCCAGTCCCCCCAGCTCTTCCTGCACATATTGCTCCACCACCTGATCGGTAATGGCACGCAGTTCCTCGGGCGGCACCTCCTTCACGCCCCCCCGCTCCTGGCAGGCTCTAAGGACGTGTTCCAGCACAAAGTGGATAAAGGTGCCGTACTCAGGGGCCTGGAATCCGGCGGCCCGCCGGGGCTCCGCCTTCAGTCCGTACTGCATGAAGTAGGAGAAGTGGCAGGCCTTGTACTTGTCCATTCGGGAGGCCGACATGGGCACCCGCCGCCCGTAGAGTACATCCACCGCCGGTCTTGACAGCCGCCCCCGTTCCCGGCAGGCAGCAGAGGTCATCCGCTCCACCAGGGGGGCATACTCCGGCAGAGCCGTGAGGGCTGCCGCCGCCTGGGGGAACCGTCCAGCCAGCTCCAGCGCAGGCCGTGGGGCCGCCAGGCGGAAGGAACCGTCCAGCCTTCCCTCTTCCACCCGGCGCAGATGGGGCAGCAGGGCTCTCAGCCTTGACACCAGGAAGGCAGGGCGGTGCTCTTCTCCCTGGGCCCCTGCGGCAGACCAGCTGACATAAAACCGTTCCCGAGGCAGGGCGCAGGTCTCATAGACGATGGTCATCTCCCGGTACAGCTTGTCCCCTGTCCGTGGGGCAGGCTCCAGGCCGTAGGAAGCCAGCAGGCTGCGGTCATCGTCGCTGAGCAGGCCGGGAGAGGGGGACACCGCCGGGATAGCCCCGTCGTCCGCCCCCAGCAGGAACACCGCCCGGTAACCCTTGTGAGCCAGCCGGGGCATTTCACCGGCGTTCACCCGGTCCAGAGACACAGGGATGGAACCCACGTCGTACTGAGAGAGTACCAGAGAGAACAGTCTGGAGAACTCCTCCAGCTCCATGGGGGTATCCCCCAGGATCTGGGCGCACTGTTCCAGACCGCCGCACAAAATGTCCCACAGCTGGGCGTACTCCTCCGCCAGGGCGGCCTGATCCCGCTCTTGCAATTCCTGGGTCCGCTGTGCCAGACGCTCGGGTACCCCCATAGCCTCCAGCAGGCGGTAGAGAGCCATGGCCTGGCCCTTTCCTGTCTTGTCCGGCTGCTTCCGCAGCTCCTCCAGAGGGGCGGTCACCTGCCGCCGCAGGCCGTTGAGCCGGGCCAGCAGGGCGGTGTCCTCCTCGGTGAATTTGCGCCCATAGCCCTTGGGGTGGTTGGTCCAGTCCTTTTTGCCGGTCCAGGCACTTCCCTCCAGACCCCAGGTCAGGGCATAGTTTTCCAACAGATCTACATCCTCCTGACTCAAATCAGTGAGGCCGGTTTTGAGGCAGCGGAAGAGATCGTCGTACCGGTAGCCCCCGGATACGGTATCCAGTGCCGCAGTAATGAAGGTTAGGATGGGCTTTTCCAGGATGTCACTCATGCGGCTGAGAAATACCGGTACCCCGTAACGGGCAAACACCGTTTCAATGGTGGGTCCATACCCCTCCATGCTGCGGGCGCATACTGCCATATCCCGGAATCGATAGCCCTTCTCCCGCACCAGACGCAGGATCTCCGCCGCCGTCCACTCCACCTCGGAATAGGGGGTGTTGGCGGTAAAGAGGTTGATTTCCTCCCCACCTTCCTCCAGAGGGACAGGTCGGGGAGCAAACAGATTGCCTTCCAAGTGGGCCAGGGCAGCTGTCCGGCCGGTCTGGTCCCCCGTCAGCACCTCCACTTGGGCAGGCACGCCTCGGTCCTTGGCCAGCCGCAGCAGCTGCCGGGCAGTACGCCGGGCGGGGGAAAAGATACCGGTACCCCCCTCATCCTCCTCCAGCTGATCGCAGGTCAAGGCCACCGTCACCGAGGCGCCCTTATCCAGCAGCGCGGAAAGCACCTGCCGCTCCTGGGGGGTGAAGTCGGTGAAAGCATCCACATAGAAGTCCTTGCCCGCCGCCCACTTGGTCCGGGTCAGCTGCTCAGCCAGCCGGGTCAGCTTGTCCCTGGGATCAGCCCACCGTTGGGCAGTCAAGGCCTCATAGGCGCCAAAGATGAGGGAGAGGTCGGTGAGCTTGTCCCCCTCCCCGCCTCCGGTGTCGCTGCCTGCCTCCCACAGCTGTTCGGGGCTGATGCAGCAGCTTTTCAATTCGTCCACCGTGGCCAGCAGACTGCTGAGAAAGGCGGGCTTGCGGGAGGGTCGCTGGTACACTTTGAGCTGATCGGCCACCGACTTGAGTGCGGTATACAGCAGCAGCAGCCGGCCTCCCTGATCCAGAGTGGGCGCCGCCAGACCGCCGTGGGCAGAGAACACCCGGTTAGCAAGCCGTGTGAAGGAGAGCACCTCAGCGTGGAGAGAGACCGCGTTTCCGCCAATGGCACACAGCTGCCGTTCCATGTCGTGGGAGTGCTGCTCGGGCACGATGAGAACCTGTGGCCGGGCAGCCGCCCCCATAGCGGTAAGCATGGCGTAGGTCTTGCCGGTGCCCGCCCGGCCCAACAGCAGCTTGAGCATGGTACTCCCTCCTTTTTGGTCAGTGGTGAGATTATAGCATATTTACCGCTCCCACACAATGCACCGCGCACAAAAGGGGACTGCCGCAAAGGCGGCAGTCCCCTTTTTGGTACTTTACCGAACGCCGTAAGTCTCCCACAGCGCCAGGGTATTCTGATTCATGAGCTTTTCCCCAAACAGCTCCCGGAACTGAGCCGTCTTTTGCTTCCCCTGGGCCTTCAACGCCTCCATTTTGGTAGCGATCTCACCCTGGCGGGCGATCAGGCGCTCATAGGCATTTTCAAAGGCGGCCAGACGGGCAGCGGCAGCTTCGTTCTGCTCCGACGGGATGCTCCAGCGACCGGAAGAATCCTTTTCGGTGATACGCTCCATACCTTACTGGGGATTGACGGTATAGTTGGGAGCTTCCTTGGTGATATAGATATCGTGGGGATGGGACTCCTTCAGACCGGCAGCGGTGATCTGCATGAACTGAGCCTTGGTGTGCAGCTCCTCGATGTTGTGGCAGCCGGTGTAGCCCATGCCGGCCCGCAGGCCGCCGGTGAGCTGGTAGATGGTGTCGCCGGTCAGTCCCTTGTAGGGTACGCGGCCTTCCACGCCTTCGGGCACCAGCTTCTTGTTGTTCTGCTGGAAGTAACGGTCCTTGGAGCCGCAAGCCATGGCGCCCAAAGAGCCCATGCCGCGGTAGACCTTGAACTGACGGCCCTGATAGACCTCGGTGTCCCCGGGGGACTCCTCACAGCCGGCCAGCAGGGAGCCCAGCATGACCACGTTGGCGCCGGCGGCCAGAGCCTTGGCGATATCGCCGGAGTACTTCACGCCGCCGTCGGCGATGATGGGAATGTCGTACTCAGCAGCCACACGGGCGGCATCATAGACAGCGGTGATCTGGGGCACGCCGATACCGGCCACCACGCGGGTGGTACAGATGGAGCCGGGGCCAATACCGATCTTCACGCAGTCGGCACCCGCCTCAATGAGGGCGCGGGTACCCTCGGCGGTAGCCACGTTGCCGGCGATCAGCTGCACGTCGGGGTAGACGGCTTTGATGCGGCGGACACAGTCCAGAATATTGTGGGAGTGGCCGTGGGCGGAGTCCAGGCACAGCACGTCGGCGCCGGCATCCACCAGAGCGCGCACACGGTCCAGCACGTCGGAGGTAACACCGATAGCGGCGCCCACCAGCAGGCGGCCCTTGTCGTCGCGGGCGGAGTTGGGATACACGGTGGCCTTCTCAATGTCCTTGATGGTGATGAGGCCCTTCAGGCGGTACTCGTCGTCCACGATGGGCAGCTTCTCAATCTTGTGCTTGCGGAGGATTTCCTTGGCCTCCTCCAGGGTGACGCCCTCCTTGGCGGTGACCAGGTTGTCCTTGGTCATGACGTTGTCCACCAGCTGGCTCATGTCGGTCTCAAACTTCATGTCCCGGTTGGTGATGATACCGATGAGCTTGCCGTCCTTACAGATGGGCACGCCGGAGATCCGGTACTTGGCCATCAGGGCGTCGGCCTCGGCCAGCGTATGGCCGGGAGCCAGCCAGAAGGGGTTGGTGATAACGCCGTTCTCACTGCGCTTGACCATGTCCACCTGCTCAGCCTGAGCGCCGATGGACATATTCTTGTGGATGATGCCGATGCCGCCTTCACGGGCAATGGCGATGGCCATGCGGTACTCGGTCACCGTGTCCATGGCAGCGCTCATCAGGGGCACATTCAGTTTGATTTTGCGGGTGAGTCTGGTGTGCAGGTCGATGTCCGCAGGCAGAACGTCGCTCTCCGCGGGGATGAGCAGCACGTCGTCAAAGGTAAGGCCCTGCTTCAGAAACTTCTGGTGCTCGTCAGTGTTGACCATAGTGCATCTCCTTTTTCTTTTTATAAAATTTTACCTATTCTACTTGATTGCAGACGCTCTGTCAAGTGGCGTCAGGGTAACCGCACCTTCAAAACGGCTTTTTCCAGCCGCATCAGCGCCCCGGACATAGCGCAGACCATCCTGCTCTCCGGTAAAGAGAGTGATGGTCTCACCCGCCATACACTCCGCCAGATAGTCCACCTGGAGGGCAGAGACGTAAAAATCCTGCCCCAGCTGATCCATTCGGATGGCATCGCAGATGAAGTCGGCATAGCGAACATTGTTCACATGACCGTTGATATCGGTATCGCTGTAGTGCATAGCCCGATGATCCGCCGCCGCCATCTCCTGGGGCAATTTGAACCGGGAGAGGCTCTTGTCCTTACACAACTCGCCCCCGTCGGTACCCTGGAACTCCTCTATCTTGCTCATACGGGCCAGGCGGTGGGTATCCGCGTCGGCCAGCACCCATACGGACACCGCTTCACCTACCGGCTTACCGTCCACAAACAGGTCAAAATCCCGGTAGCTGGAGGCGCCGCTGCCGCCCCGGTGCCAGGTGCGGATGCTGAGGGTCTCATTCCACTTCAGTGGCCGGTCCAGTCGGTACCACATCCGGGCCAACATCCAAAACAGATTGTACTTTTCCATCATCTCCGGCCGGGAGGCATGGAGCTCGCAGGCCGCGGCCACCGCCGCCTCCTGCAAAATGCCCATCAGGCCGGAGGGCTTACAGTGGTTCCAGGGGTCTACATCCCGGGAATCAATGGGGTAGCCGCCCTCAAAATACACCGCTCACCCCTCCTTTTTGCCGCGGATGACCAGCTTTGTCTTGCAGCAGATGTCGTCAATGTCATTGTCGGTAGCCGCCGGGATACGCATGGCAGCTCCGCAGTCGGCACAGAAGAGGTCGATGGAGCTGTAGTTGACCTGGAGCTTCCAGCGGTGAGACCCGCAGGTGCAGGAAATACCGTCCCGCTGGGCAATCTCCTTCAGCTCGGAGAGCACCTCGTGCATCACCAGCTCATCCAGGAAGGCGCCTTTCTCCTCCCCTTCCGCCCGCTCCAGCTTATCGGCAGCGGCCTCCAGCCGCTGGAGGGCGGCAAATACCGGACCTTCTTCACCCACATAGCAGCAGTCCAGGCCGGACTGGGCGCAGGAAAAGGCCAGCACCTTCTGGTGTAAGAACGCCTGGGTGGAGCAGGTCACGGTGTGGTCCCGGCCGCAGGAGAGGCAGGGCACCGTCAATCTCACCCGATCCCCCATCATCTCCACCCGAAGGGCAGACTTGCCGCAGGGACAGGGCAGTTCATTGGCGGACGCCGCCAGTTGAAACACCGTACGCTCTACCGCCACACTCTGGTGGCAGGAAGGGCACAGATAGGCCAGGGTACGTTTGGATTGTTCTTCCATAGCGGACCTCCCGTTCGGCCCGTAAGGCCGGTTGTGCCGGTGACCCGGCAATATATATGTTACATTATAACGCAAACGGGACGGATTGACCAGCCAGTCCGCCTACAAAATCCAGAGTCATATTTTGCGTACTTTTCGTTCAAAATAGTATTTGTCAGGCGGACAGCCGCCCAAGCAAACAGAGGTGAGGATATGGCAAACAAAAAACTGGGCCGGCAGACCGTGGCCCTGCAGGACCCGCCTTCGGTCATCGGCAGCGCAGCCGTGGTGGGCAAGAAAGAAGGGGAAGGTCCTCTGGCCGCCACCTTCGATCACATCAGCCAGGACGATTCCTTTGGAGAACGGAGCTGGGAAAAGGCGGAGAGCGCCATGCAGAAGCTGGCTCTGGCCGCCGCCCTCAGCAAGGCCGGCCTCAGTGTGTCCGGTCTGGACTACCTGCTGGCGGGAGATCTGCTCAACCAGTGTATCGGCTCCGGCTTTGCCGTCCGGGGACAGGATGTGCCCTTCTTTGGGCTGTACGGGGCCTGCTCCACCATGGCGGAGAGTCTGTCCCTGGCCTCCATGCTGCTGGACGGGGGATACGGCACAAAGATCGCGGCCATGACCTCCTCCCACTTCTGCTCCGCCGAGCGGCAGTACCGCTCCCCCCTGGAATATGGAGGCCAGCGCACCCCCACCGCCCAGTGGACGGTGACCGGTTCTGGTTGCGTCATTCTGGCCGACCAGGGGCCGGGGCCCTATATCACCCACGTCACCACCGGCAAAGTGGTGGACAAGGGCATCAAGGACGCGGCCAATATGGGCGCCGCTATGGCGCCCGCCGCCTATTCCACGCTCTCAGCCCATTTTCAGGACACGGGCCGCAAGCCCTCCGACTACGATCTGATCGTCACCGGCGATTTGGGTCAGCTGGGCCATGACATTGTGGCCGACTGGTTCCACCGGGACGGCATGGAGCTGAAAAATTTCAATGACTGCGGCACCTTGATCTACGATCTGGAGGGACAGGACGTCCACTGCGGTGGCTCCGGCTGCGGCTGCTCGGCGGTGGTGCTGGCAGGGATGCTCCTTAACGGTATGGCAGGAGGCCGCTGGAAACGCATCCTGTTCTGCGGCACCGGCGCTCTCCTCTCCCCCACCTCCTCCCAGCAGGGGGAGAGTATCCCCGCCATCTGCCATGCGGTGGCGCTGGACATCAGAAAGTGAGGTATATCCATGGAGATTTTCTGGACCTATGCCCGGGTCTTTCTCTGCGGCGGAACCCTCTGCCTCATCGGGCAGATTCTCATTGACAAGACCTCCCTCACCCCCGCCCGCATCCTGGTCTCCTATGTGGTGGCCGGGGTGATTCTGGGTGGACTCGGGATCTACCCCTGGCTGGTGGAGTGGGGCGGAGCAGGAGCCACCGTGCCCCTCACCGGCTTCGGCTATCTGCTGTCCAAGGGTGTGGCGGAGGCAGTGGCAGAAAAAGGCGCACTGGGCATTCTGACCGGCGGCATTACTGCCGCGGCAGGCGGGATCACCGCGGCGGTGCTTTTCGGCCTGCTGGGGGCTTTGCTCTTCAAATCCCGTCCAAAATCTTGACAAACCGCCCCTGTGGTGGTAAAGTATCCGCCGTGAACGAGGGCGTTCCATGAAATGAGGCCGTACTGCCTCCTTTGATGGACGCCCTCGCTTTTTTATTGTCAGGAGGGGATTGGATGACAAAGTATATTTTTGTGACCGGCGGCGTGGTTTCTGGTTTAGGCAAGGGCATTACGGCCGCTTCCTTGGGCCGGCTGCTGAAAGCCCGGGGCCTGAAGGTGGCCGCTCAGAAACTGGACCCGTACATCAACGTGGACCCGGGCACCATGAGCCCCTATCAGCACGGCGAGGTCTTTGTAACCGAGGATGGGGCGGAGACCGACCTGGATCTGGGCCACTATGAGCGCTTCATTGACGAGGATCTGAATCAGTTCTCCAACCTGACCACCGGCCGGGTATACTCCAACGTCATCGCCAAAGAGCGCCGGGGAGAGTATCTGGGCAAAACGGTGCAGGTCATCCCCCACATCACCGACGAAATCAAGCGCTTTATCTACGCTGTAGGCCGGAAAACAAACGCGGATGTGGTGATCACTGAGATCGGCGGCACCACCGGCGATATGGAGAGCCAGCCCTTTTTGGAGGCCATCCGTCAGGTAGGCCGAGAGGTGGGACAGGGCAACGCCCTCTACATTCATGTAACCCTGGTTCCCTATCTGAAGGCCTCCGGTGAGCACAAGTCCAAGCCCACCCAGCACTCGGTCAAAGAATTGCAGGGCATGGGTATCTCTCCCGACCTCATCGTGCTGCGGTGCGACGAGCCGATTACCGACCGCAGTATTTTTGAAAAGATTGCCGGGTTCTGCAATGTGAAGCCGGACTGCGTCATTGAGAATGTCACTCTTCCCACCCTCTATGAGGCTCCTCTGATGCTGGAGGCCGCTGGTTTTTCCTCTGTGGTGTGTCGGGAGCTGGGACTGGAGGCCCCCGCACCCGACCTGGCCGAGTGGACCGCCCTGGTGGAACAGATCAAAGGTCTGCGCTCCACTGTCACCATTGGTCTGGTGGGCAAATACGTACAGCTCCACGATGCCTATCTGTCAGTAGCCGAGGCTCTCCGCCACGCCGGATATCCCCTGGGAGCCAGGATCCACATTCGCTGGATCGACTCGGAGACCGTTACCGAAGAAAATTACACCCAGGTACTGGAGGATCTGGACGGCATTCTGGTGCCCGGCGGCTTTGGCGCCCGGGGCATCGAGGGCATGATCCTGGCCGCCCGGTACGCCCGGGAACACCAGGTCCCCTATCTGGGTATCTGTCTGGGGATGCAGGTGGCGGTCATCGAGTTTGCCCGCCATGTGGCCGGGCTGACAGACGCCCACTCCGGTGAGTTTGAACCTAAGTGCCCCCACAAGGTCATTGACTTTATGCCCGGCCAGAGCGACGAGATTGACAAGGGCGGCACCCTGCGGCTTGGGGCCTATCCCTGCGCCGTCCAGCCCGGTACCATGCTGGCCCGCTGCTACGGCGCACCCCTGACCCAGGAACGGCACCGCCACCGCTATGAATTCAATAACCAGTTCCGGGAGATCCTCACTGAGGCCGGGCTGATACTCAGCGGTCTTTCCCCCGACGGCCGGCTGGTAGAGGCGGTGGAACTGCCCCACAGCCCCTTCTATGTGGGCGTGCAGTACCATCCGGAGTTTAAGAGCCGCCCCAATCGTCCTCATCCCCTGTTCCACGGCTTTGTGGCCGCTGCCGCTCATCGCCATCGGCAAGCTTAACGCCCCATTTGTGCAAGTCCTTATGTCACTAGTTGCATAAAATTTAGCTCACAAAAGCATTTGTTTTACAGTTATCTTTCCTAAATTCGTCTATTCCGTTAATTTCCTATTGACAAAAACAGCTGTCCACACTATACTTACACCATCAGTTGAGAACGAAGGCGTTCCAACCCGGCCAGGGTGGGAGCGCCTTCTTCTTTTTCTTTCAATATGAAAGAAGGAAAGGAGATACCTGCAATGTCGTACACCAAGGAAGATATCATCCGCATCGTCCATGAGGAGGATATTGAGTTTATCCGCCTCCAGTTCACCGACATCTTTGGTCAGCTGAAGAATGTGGCCATCACCGCCTCCCAGATTGAGAAGGCGGTCAACAATCAAATCATGTTCGACGGTTCCTCCATCGAGGGTTTTGTCCGTATCGACGAGTCTGACCAGTATCTCTATCCTGATCTGAACTCCTTCGTGGTTTTCCCCTGGCGGCCCAGCCACGGCAAGGTGGCCCGTCTGATCTGCGACGTCCACAACCCCGACGGCACCCCCTTTGTGGGCGACCCCCGAGGCACCCTGAAGCGGGTCCTCCAGCGGGCGAAGGACATGGGCTACGATGCCTTCAACGTAGGCCCCGAGGCCGAGTTCTTCCTATTCCAGACCGACGACGAGGGCCGTCCTACCACCAAGACCAACGACGAGGCGGGCTACTTCGATCTGGGCCCCCTGGACCACGGCGAGGGCACCCGCCGGGAGATCTGTATGGCCCTGGAGCAGATGGGCTTCGAGATCGAGGCCAGCCACCACGAAGTGGCCGCAGGTCAGCACGAGATCGACTTCAAGTACGAGGAAGCCCTTCACGCTGCCGACAACATCATGACCTTCAAGCTGGCGGTCAAGACCCTGGCCCAGAAGAACGGCCTTCACGCCACCTTTATGCCAAAGCCCATCTTCGGCATCAACGGCTCGGGAATGCACACCAATATGTCCCTGTTCCGGGGCGGCAAGAACGCATTCTACGATCCCAGTGACGAGCGGGGCCTGTCCAAGGAAGCCTACTCCTTCATCGCCGGTCTGCTGGCCCATGTGAAGGGCATGGCCGCCGTAACCAACCCTCTGGTCAACTCCTACAAGCGTCTGGTGCCCGGCTATGAGGCCCCCTGCTACCTGGCCTGGTCCGCCTCCAACCGCTCCGCCCTCATCCGCATCCCCGCCTCCCGCGGCCAGTCCACTCGTGTGGAGCTCCGCTCCCCCGACCCGGCCTGCAACCCCTACCTGGAACTGGCCGTCTGCCTGGCCGCCGGTCTGGACGGCATCGAGAAGGGCATGGTTCCCCCGGCGGAGGTCACCGAGAACATCTTTGTGATGGATCAGGCCACCCGCGAGGCCCACGGCATCGACTCCCTGCCCAGCTCCCTGGAGGAGGCCATCCAGGCTATGAAGGCCGACTCCCTCATTATGGACACTCTGGGCGAGCACATTACCAGCAACTATCTGGCCGGCAAGGAAGCCGAATGGGATGAGTACCGCACCCGTGTATCCTCCTGGGAGCGGGAGAAGTACATCATCAACTATTGATTTCTCAGCAACACCCTCCTCACAGTTGGGAGTGATGATCCATGGAACAGGTGATCGTTGCCTTTGAAAATACCAAAAGCGCAAGCCGCATCAAGGAGATCCTGGAGACCTCAGGCACGGCCTCCTGTATTCTCTGCAAGACTGCCGACCAGGTCCGCCGCACGGCAAATAAACTCCACATCACTGCAGTGATCTGCGGCTTCAAGCTGGCTGATCAGAGCGCCGAGGCTCTGGCAGGCGATCTGCCCTCCTCCTGTGCCGTCCTGGTTCTGGCCTCCCAGAACCTGCTGGACCTGCTGCAGAACGACGATCTCTTCCAGCTGCCCGCCCCGGTATCCAAAGGGGACCTGACCGCATCGGTGCGGATGCTTCTCCAGATGGGGCGGCGGCTGGAGCGGGCCCTGCGGCCCCGCCGCTCCCCGGAGGAGCTGGAAGTCATTCAGCAGGCCAAAGCCCTGCTGATGGACCGCAACGGCATGACAGAAGAGCAGGCCCACCGCTTTTTGCAGAAGTCCAGTATGGACAACGGCACAAAACTGCTCCAGACCGCCCAAATGGTACTGGACAGCGCAGAATAGGGCAAACTAAACAGGACGAGACAATGCAGTCTCACGGCGGCAGTCGGGGACGTACTGCCGCCGTTTTTTACTACCGTCCCACTGCCCAAACTCACCCGGAAAGGGGAATGAACCATGAAAACAGAAGGCTATCCGCCCCGGGGACTCTATCATCCCGCCTTTGAACACGACAGCTGCGGTATCGGGGCCGTGGTGGACATCCAGGGCAAACCCAGCCACCAGACAGTGGACGACGCACTGAAAATTGTGGAGAAGCTGGAACACCGTGCTGGCAAGGACGCCGAAGGCAAGACCGGCGACGGCGTGGGCATTTTGGTCCAGATCTCCCACCGCTTTTTCTCCAAGGCTGCCCAGGCAGTGGGCATCCAGCTGCCCGGTCCCCGGGATTACGGCGTTGGTATGTTTTTCTTCCCCCAGGATACCCTGAAGCGGGGGCAGGCCAGAAAGATGTTCGAGGTTATCGCCGAGAAGGAGGGCCTCACCTTCCTGGGCTGGCGGGACGTACCGGTGTGCCCCGAAATCCTGGGGCAGAGGGCCCGGGACAAGATGCCTGTCATCCAGCAGGCCTTTGTGGCCCGCCCGACAGACACTGAACAGGGCCTGCCTTTCGACCGGAAGCTCTATATCGCCCGCCGGGTGTTTGAGCAGTCCAACGACAACACCTATGTGCCCTCTCTGTCCAGCCGCACCATTGTTTATAAAGGAATGTTCCTGGTGGACCAGCTGCGGAAGTTCTATCCCGACCTGCAGAGCAAGGACTACCAGTCCGCCATTGCCCTGGTTCACTCCCGATTCTCCACCAACACCAATCCCTCCTGGGAGCGGGCCCACCCCAACCGGCTCATGGCCCACAACGGTGAAATCAACACCATTCGCGGCAACGTGGACCGGATGCTGGCCCGGGAGGAGACTATGTCCTCTCCCCTGCTGGACGATCAGATGGACAAGGTGCTGCCGGTAGTCAATGTAAACGGCTCCGACTCCGCCATGCTGGACAACACCCTGGAATTCCTCATGATGGCGGGCATGGACCTGCCTCTGGCCGTTATGGCCTGTATCCCGGAGCCCTGGATGGAGGACAAGGCCATCTCCCGGTCCAAGCGGGATCTGTACCAATATTACGCCACCCTGATGGAGCCCTGGGACGGCCCGGCCTCCATCCTCTTCTCCGACGGCGACGTGGTAGGGGCGGTGCTGGACCGCAACGGCCTGCGGCCTTCCCGGTATTATGTCACCCGGGACGGGCGGCTCATCCTCTCCTCCGAGGTGGGCGTACTGGATATCCCGGCGGAGCAGATCGTGGAGAAATCCCGGCTCCAGCCCGGGCGGATGCTGCTGGTGGACACCACCCAGGGCCGCATCATCGGCGACGACGAGCTGAAGGAATCCTATGCCGCCCGGCAGCCCTACGGCGAGTGGCTAGACCGCAACCTGCTTCATTTAAAGGATCTGCCCATTCCCAACCGCCGAGTAGAGCGCCACACCAGAGAAGGGCTTCACCGCCTCCAGAAGGCCTTTGGCTACACCTATGAGGATGTGCGCAACACCATCCTCCCCATGGCCCGCACCGGTGCCGAGCCTACTGCCGCCATGGGCACCGACATTCCTCTGGCGGTGCTGGACCACAAGGATCAGCCCCTGTTCAGCTACTTCAAGCAGCTCTTTGCCCAGGTGACCAACCCGCCTATCGACGCCATTCGTGAGGAGATCGTCACCGACACCACTGTCTATGTGGGCGACGACGGCAATCTGCTCTCTGAAACGGCGGATAACTGCCGGGTACTTCAGATCCACAACCCCATCCTCACCTCCACCGATATGATGAAAATCAAGGCCATGAACCAGCCTGGCTTCCAGGTGGAAACGGTGTCCATTCTCTACTATAAGAACACCCCCTTGGACCGGGCCCTGGACCATCTGGCGCTGGCAGTGGACCGCGCCTGGCGAAAGGGCGCCAACATCATTATTCTCTCCGACCGGGGTGTGGATGAGAACCATGTGGCCATCCCCTCCCTGCTGGCAGTATCCGCCATGGAGCAGCACCTGATCCGCACCAAGAAGCGCACCGCCGTCTCCATCCTGCTGGAATCCGCCGAGCCCCGGGATGTCCACCACTTCGCCACCCTGCTGGGTTACGGCGCCCGTGCCATCAGCCCCTACCTGGCTGAGGAAACCATCGTGGAGCTCATCGAGGAGGGTCTGCTGGACAAGGACTACCACACCGCCGTGGCCGACTACAACGCCGCCATTCTCCACGGCATCGTAAAGATCGCCTCCAAGATGGGCATTTCCACCCTCCAGTCCTATCAATCCGCCCAGATCTTTGAGGCCATCGGCATCAACAAGACGGTCATTGACAAATACTTCACCAATACCGTCTCCCGGGTGGGCGGCATCGGCCTGACCGAGATCGCCGCCATGGTGGACCGCAACCACTCCAAGGCCTATGACCCGCTGGGGCTGGGGGCCGATCCTACCCTGGACTCTCTGGGCGCCCACAAGGCCCGGTCCGGCGGTGAGGACCATATGTACAATCCCCAGACCATCCACCTGCTCCAGCAGGCCACCCGCCGGGGGGACTACGATCTGTTCAAGCAATACACCGCCCAGGTGGACGACGAAACCAGTCCCCACACCCTCCGCGGCCTGCTGGACATGAAGTACGCCGACACTCCCCTGCCCCTGGACCAGGTGGAGAGTGTGGACTCCATTGTCAAGCGCTTCAAGACCGGCGCCATGAGCTACGGCTCCATCTCCCGGGAGGCCCATGAGTGTCTGGCCCAGGCCATGAATCTGCTGGGCGGCAAATCCAATTCCGGTGAGGGCGGCGAGGAACCCGACCGTCTGAAAGATCCCGCCCGCAACTCCGCCATCAAGCAGGTGGCTTCCGGGCGATTCGGCGTCACCAGTGAATATCTGGTGTCCGCCAAGGAGATCCAGATCAAGATGGCGCAGGGCGCCAAGCCCGGTGAGGGCGGCCATCTGCCTGCAGGTAAGGTATATCCCTGGATTGCCCGGTGCCGTCACTCCACCCCCGGCGTCACCCTGATTTCTCCCCCGCCCCACCACGACATCTACTCCATTGAGGACCTGGCCCAGCTGATCTACGACCTGAAGTGCGCCAACCGTCAGGCCCGCATCTCGGTGAAGCTGGTCAGCGAGGCAGGCGTGGGCACCATCGCCGCTGGCGTGGCCAAGGCCGGCGCTCAGGTGGTACTGGTATCCGGCTATGACGGCGGCACCGGCGCCGCCCCCCGCACCTCCATTCACAACGCCGGTCTGCCCTGGGAGCTGGGCCTGGCGGAAACCCATCAGACTCTGATCCAGAACGGCCTGCGGTCCCGGGTGGTGGTGGAAACCGACGGCAAGCTGATGAGTGGCCGGGATGTGGCCATTGCCTGTATGCTGGGCGCCGAGGAGTTCGGCTTTGCCACCGCTCCCCTGGTGACCATGGGCTGCGTCATGATGCGGGTGTGCAATCTGGACACCTGCCCTGTAGGCGTTGCCACCCAAAACCCTGAGCTGCGTAAGCGCTTTGCCGGCAAGCCGGAATATGTGGTCAACTTTATGCGCTTCATCGCCCAGGAACTGCGGGAGCATATGGCCAAGCTGGGTGTGCACACCGTGGAGGAGCTGGTGGGCCGCACCGACCTTCTGGCCGTCCGCACCCCGGCAGTCAATGACCGGGCCGCCACGGTAGACCTGTCCGCCATTCTGGACAACCCCTATGTGGGTGCGGAGAAGGCCCATTTCGATCCCGCCGACGTCTACGACTTCCATCTGGAGGACACCGTGGACCTGAAGGTGCTGGAGCGCAAGCTGGGCAGCGCACTGGCTCAGGGCGCTCCCAAGCGCCTGGAGGTGGCGGTCTCCTCCACCGACCGGGCGGTGGGCACCATTCTGGGCTCCGACATTACCCGTCTCCACGGCGACAGCTTGCCCGGCGGCACCTTTACGGTCAAGTGCACCGGCGGCGGCGGCCAGTCCTTTGGCGCTTTCCTGCCCAAGGGCCTGACCCTGGAGCTGGAGGGCGACGCCAACGACTACCTGGGCAAGGGCCTCTCCGGCGGCCGTCTGGTGGTCTATCCCCCCAAGGACAGCACCTTTGATCCCGCGAAAAACATCCTGGTAGGCAACGTAGCCCTCTACGGCGCCACCAGCGGCCAGGCCTACCTGAACGGCGTGGCGGGCGAGCGTTTCTGTGTCCGCAACTCGGGCGCCACCGCCGTGGTGGAGGGCGTGGGCGACCACGGCTGCGAGTATATGACCGGCGGCCGGGTGGTGGTCCTGGGCCCCACCGGCAAGAACTTTGCCGCCGGTATGAGCGGCGGCGTGGCCTATGTGCTGGATGAGCACCGGGACCTGTACCTGCGGCTCAACAAGGCTCTGGTATCCATGGAGCCGGTCACGGAGAAGCACGACGCCGCCGAACTGCGGGAACTGATCCAGGCCCACGCCGACGCCACCGGCTCGGCCAAGGCAAGCTGTATTTTGACTCACTTTGAGGATTATCTGCCTCTGTTCAAGAAGATCCTGCCCCACGACTACGACCGGATGCTGCGCACCATCGCCCAGTATGAGGAGAAGGGCATGAGCCGGGAGGAGGCCCAGGTAGAGGCCTTCTATGTCAATACCCACCAGAAGGGGGAATAACCATGGGAAAACCCACAGGATTTATGGAATATCAGCGCAGGGGGAATCCCTCTGAGACCCCTCTGGAGCGCATCAAGCACTACAACGAGTTTCACCCCCGGCTGGGCCGGGACGACCGGCGGCGGCAGGGCGCCCGGTGCATGGAGTGCGGCGTACCCTTCTGTCAGTCGGGGGCGGTACTGAACGGTATGGTGTCCGGCTGTCCCCTCCACAACCTGATCCCCGAGTGGAACGACCTGGTGTACACCGGCAACTTTACCCATGCACTGGAGCGACTTTTAAAGACCAATAACTTCCCTGAGTTTACCGGTCGGGTGTGCCCCGCCCTGTGCGAGGCAGCCTGCACCTGCGGTCTCCATGGAGACCCGGTTACCGTAAAGGACAATGAGTTGGGTATCATCGAGGACGCTTGGGACCGGGGCCTCATGTCCCCCCGTCCTCCCAAAGCCCGCACCGGCAAAAAGGTGGCGGTGGTTGGTTCTGGCCCTGCCGGTCTGGCCTGTGCCGACCAGCTCAACCATCGGGGCCACAGCGTTACCGTCTTTGAGCGGGAGGACCGGCCCGGAGGCCTTTTGATGTACGGCATTCCCAACATGAAGCTGGAAAAGCCGGTGGTCCAGCGGCGGCTGGACAAGATGGCCGCTGAGGGAATCACGTTCCGTACCGGCGTGGATGTGGGCAAGGACCTCAGCCCGGAGCAGCTGCGGCGGGACTTTGACGCAGTTGTGCTGTGCTGCGGCGCTGCCCAGCCCCGGGATCTGGCCGTTCCCGGCCGGGAGCTGGACGGGGTGTGGTTCGCGGTGGACTTTTTAAAGGAGACCACCCGTTCCCTGCTGACCCACGACCTGGCCGAGGGCACCTACCCCTCTGCCAAGGGCAAGCACGTTGTCATCGTAGGCGGCGGCGACACCGGCAACGACTGCGTTGGCACCTGCATCCGCCACGGCTGCGCCAGCGTGACCCAGCTGGAGATGATGCCCAAGGCCCCCGATCAACGGGCAGAAAATAACCCCTGGCCGGAGTGGCCAAGGGTGTGCAAGACCGATTACGGACAGGAGGAGGCCATCGCCCTCTTTGGCCACGATCCCCGGGTCTATGAGACCACTGTGGCCGAATTGATGGGTGACGAGCACGGCAAGCTGAAGGCGGTGAAAACCGTCAAGCTGGGTCCCGACCACCAGCCCATCGCCGACACCGAAGCGGTGCTGGACTGCGACCTGCTCCTCATTGCCGCCGGGTTCCTGGGACCCCAGGACTATGTACCCGAGCTTTTCGGACTGGAACGCACTCCCCGCTCCTGTGTCAAAACGGCGGAAGGCGGCTACGCCACCACCGTACCCGGCGTCTTTGCCGCTGGCGATATGCGCCGGGGCCAGTCTCTGGTAGTGTGGGCCATCCGGGAGGGCCGTGAGGCCGCCCGGGACGTAGATCAGTATTTGATGGGATACACCAATCTATAAAGAAAGCCCCCCGGCCAAGCCGGGGGGGCTTTTGCTTGATTTACAGCGCGGCGATTACCTGATACATCAGCATGAAGTGGAACAGGGAGCCCGCCAGTATAAACACATGGAAGATCTCATGGCAGCCGAACTTGGGGTTATTGCGGCCAGGCCACTTGACGGCGTAGAGTACACCGCCGATGGTATAGAGCACACCGCCGCCCAGCACCCAAAACATTCCCGCCCCAGGCAGCACCTGCATCAGGGGCACCAAAGCAATGATGGCCAGCCAGCCCATGGCGATATAGATGCCGGAGGTGAGCCAGCGGGGGGCGGAGAGCCATACCAAGGTGAGCACCAGTCCCGCCAGAGCCAGCCCCCAGATCACGCCGAAGAGGCTCCAGCCCCAACCGCCCATCTCCCGCAGGGCTACCAGACACACAGGGGTGTAGCTGCCGGCGATGAGAAAATAGATGGAGGCGTGGTCATACTTCCGCAGGGCAATACGCCCGGCCACGCTGGTATTGATGCAGTGGTACAAGGTGCTGGCGGTATACAGGCCCACCATGCTGATCCCATAAATCAGGAAGGAAACCAGATGCCACACGCTCAGCTCCTCCAGCAGGCAGCGGGCCACCAACAGCACCGTGCCCACGGCGGCCAGCGCCGCGCCCATGCCGTGGGTAATGGCCGACCAGGGCCGCAGACCGTCATAGGGGTCCCGCGCTTGTTTCACCTTCCGGACCGGACGAGCCTTGGGATGATAATAGAGGGCAGAAGGGTTGCCTCTTAAAATATTCTCCTGATTCATACCATACACCTGCCATTCTGTCAAAGCTGATAGGAGATATCTTTTCTTCTCTTATAGTATAGTTCTAATCTTATAATATTGTCAACAGAAAATGGTAATATAATTTTTAAAATTATATTACCATTTCTGTACATGATGTCTGTAGCATACCCTTTTCTCCCCCATCCTATCCTCTTTTCAGAAAAGACAGCAAAAAGCGGCGGTTTTTACAAAAAACCGCCGCTTTTGATTCAAATCCAATTAACCTTTTTTAATGTCCCGGGTGGCGTAGGCGTTCAGGTCCATGCCGCCCCGCTTTCCCGCCAGATATTCATAGTAGCCCTGGCAGCCAATCATGGCCCCGTTGTCCCCGCACAGAGACAGAGGAGGCAGGAACAGCTGATCGCCGGACTGACGGCAGGCTGTCTCCAGATCGGCCCGGATACGGGAATTGGCCGCCACGCCGCCCGCCACAGCAATTTTGCCATAGCCGCAGCGCTTGGCCGCCTCCATGGTACGGGGTACCAGGGTATCGCTGACGGCGGCGGCAAAGGAGGCCGCCAGGCCCTTCATGTCCAGCTCCTCCCCCTTCTGCGCGGTGTTGTGGGCCAGATTGAGCACCGCTGTCTTAAGCCCAGAAAAGGACATATCCAGAGGGGCGTCCGCCACATGAGCCCGGGGCAGCTCGTAGCGGGTATCATCGCCGCCCTGGGCCAGCTTGTCCATAGGGGCCCCGCCGGGATACCCGATGCCCAGCACCCGGGCCACCTTGTCAAAGCACTCCCCCGCCGCGTCGTCCCGGGTAGCACCCAGGATCTCCATATCAGTGTAGCCCTTTACGTCCACGATCATGGTGTTGCCGCCGGAGACACAGAGACACACAAAGGGGGGCTCCAGGTCGGGGTGGGCGATGTAGTTGGCGGCGATATGGCCCCGGACATGATGGACCGGGATGATGGGCACATTGAGGCCGTAGGCCACCGACTTAGCAAAGTTCACGCCCACCAGCAGGGCGCCAATGAGGCCGGGGGCGTAGGTCACCGCCACAGCGTCGATGTCGCTCCGGGTGATCCCCGCCTGCTGGAGGGCCTGATCGGCCAGCCCGGCGATGGCCTCGATGTGCTTGCGGGAGGCAATCTCAGGCACCACGCCGCCGTAAATGGCGTGCATATCCGCCTGGGAGGCGATGGCGTCAGACAGGACGGTGCGGCCGTCCCGCACCACTGCCACGGCAGTCTCGTCGCAGGAGGATTCAATGGCAAGAATATTCATGGTTCATTCCTTCTTTCCGCAGTGAGCCGCCGGAATATGGATCATCCGGCAAAACAGAACAGGGGGCATCTGACTCTGATACAGCCCCCGGTGGGTATTCTGAAGGGTCTCTTCGTCCAGTACACAGGACTCCGACCACACCAACATGGCATAGCGCACGTGGAAAATATCCGCCTGATAAGTCATCAGCCGGAACCCCGCCCGCTGGTAAAAGGCCAATCGGCGGCGGCGCACCTGGTCCTCCTCTGGAGAAATCCCCGGCTCCGGCGCCTCCGCCTCTGCCAGCAGGGTACACGCCGGTCCATACCGGGCTTTCAGCAGTTCCAGTGCCTGGGTGCCCAATCCCTGGCCCCGTCCCTCAGGACACACAGCCAGATAATCCAGCAGGGCACAGTTACCCTCCGCCGTCCGCCATAAAAAGGCATAGGCCAGCAGCGCATCCCCCTCAAAGACACCCCAGGTATCATAGCGTCCAGCCCGGCGCAGGCTACGGATGGAGGTAAAAGGCCGCCGCTCGCTACGGGGAAAATCCCGCTTCACATGGATCCGGTAAACCTGCCGCAGCTGGCTGTCGGTGAGCAGCCGCAGCTCAGGCATGGTCTCCAAACTCCACCGTCATCAGCAGGGCGTCCTCATGCTCCTCCCGGTAGTAGTTCTTCCGGCGACCCACCGTCTGAAAGCCCAGCTTTTCATACAGGGCAATGGCGGGGGCGTTGCTCTCCCGCACCTCCAGAGTGAGGAAGGCCAGGTGGGCCTGCCCAAACCGGATGTAAGCACCCAGGATGGCCTCTGCCACCCCCTGGCGGCGGTAAGCCGGAGCCACCGCGATCTTCTCCAGGGTACCCTCGTCCAGCACGGCCCGCACCTCTCCGTAGCCCAGCACGGTACCGTCCTCCCCCTCGGCCACCACCAGGGAGATCATATCGTTATACAGTTCCTGCTCCAGCAGGACCTCCGACCAGGGGTGGGAAAAGCACTCCCGCTCGATGGCCGCCACCTGGCTCAGGTGGGACTTGTCCATAGGGACCAGTTTATAATTCACAGTATCCGCTCCTTAAAACGCCAAACTGCAGATCAGTTCAACCAGCAGAAACAGCAGGATTCCAACACCCAGCAGGAGAAACAGCACGCCCGCCAGTCGTGTCACCGTGAGATACCAGTCAGATGGCTCTCCGCCTATGGTATCCAGAAAATGTTCCAGCTTCCAGCAGAGTTCCGGCTTGGCCAGCATAAAAATACCCAGGGCAATGCAGGCCAACGCAGCCAGGCACATCAGCAAACGCTCCATTCCGTCTCTCCTTTCTCCATCCACGCCGGTGGGCCGGGCGGCAGCTCATCCGGCCCCAGAGGCACCTTCACATCGGTGCGGTCAGGGCCGTAAATAGCCCTGTGCAGGGCCATCACCGGGGCCAGATCCGCGGGCAGTTCCGGCAGAAAGGTGGTAAACCTCATCCCACAGGTGGCCATATCGTAGGCAGGCACAAAACCGCACCGCTCATAAAACCGAAGCCGCCGCTGCCGTAGCGCATTCTCCGCCAGATCGTCCCCTTCCACTGGCCGCTCCGCCTCAATGAGCAGCAGAGACTTCCCCGCCAGCTGCTCCGCCAGCATGGTGACGATCCTACGCCCCAGGCCCCCGTTCCGCCGGGCGGCGGTGACCCCCAGATAGTCCAACAAAATGCAGCTTTTATCGGCGGGTTCCATCCAGAGGGTGGCGTAACCCAGCAGGGCCTCCCCCTCAAAGAGGCCCCACACCTCATACCGCCCCTGGTCCATCAGGGCCTTGATGTCCGCCAAAGGCTTACACTCATTGGGTGGAAAGGCCTGGGTCAGTTCCTGGTCATACCAGTCTCGCAGTGCGCCGCCGGTCACAGGACGCAATTCCATAACTGCTCCTTTCAGCCCTTGGCCTCCGCCCAACTCTTCCCAGCATGAGCCTCGGCAATGAGGGGCAGGGCCAGCTGCACCACCTGCTCCATCTCGTTCTCCAGCAGGGTCTTGACCCGCTCGGTCTCCCCCTCGGGGCACTCAACGATCAGTTCATCGTGGACTTGAAGAATCAGTTTTGCCTCCAACCCCTCGACCCGCAGCTTGTCACGCACCCGGATCATGGCCAGCTTGATGATATCGGCGGCGGTACCCTGGATGGGCATATTCAGGGCCACCCGCTCCCCGAAGGAGCGCAGATTGAAGTTGGAGGATTTCAGCTCGGGCAGCCAACGGCGGCGGCCCATGAGGGTAGACACATAGCCGTCTGCCTTGGCCTGCTCCACCACCTGGGTCATATAGGCGTGGACGCCGGAGTACTTCTCAAAGTACTTCTCCATATACTCCTTGGCCTCCGCCCGGGTGACCCCGATGTCCTGGGACAGGGAGAAGTCGGAGATACCGTAGACAATGCCGAAGTTCACCGCCTTGGCCCGGCGGCGCATCTCATGGGTCACATCTCCAGGAGCCACCCCAAACACCTGGGAAGCGGTAACGGTGTGGATGTCCTCCCCGGAGCGGAAGGCGGATATCATATGTTCGTCTCCTGCGATGTGGGCCAGCAACCGCAGCTCGATCTGGGAGTAGTCGGCGTCCACCAGCATCTTCCCCGCCGGGGCCACAAACATCTTCCGCAGCTCCGCCCCCAGTTCGGTGCGGACGGGGATGTTTTGCAGGTTGGGCTCGGTGGAACTGAGACGCCCGGTGGCAGTGACGGTGTTCTGGAAGGAGGTGTGGATGCGCCCATCGGCGGCGATCACCTTGGTGAGCCCGTCCACATAGGTGGATTTCAGCTTGGCCAGCTGACGGTAGTCCAGCACCGCCTCCACAATGGGGTGCTTGTCCCGCAGCTTTTCCAGCACCTCGGCGTTGGTGGAGTAGCCGGTCTTGGTCTTTTTCACCGGGGGCAGGCCCAGCTTGTCAAAAAGGATCTTGCCGAACTGCTGAGTGGAATTGATGTTGAACTGCTCCCCCGCCAGTTCGTAGATCAGGGCCTCATCGGCCTGAATCCGCTCATCCAGCATCTGGCCAAAGGCGGTGAGGGCGTTCCGATCCACCAGCACCCCGGCGTGTTCCATCTCCGCCAGCACCGGGCACAGGGGGAGCTCCACCTCATAGTACAGCTTATCCATACCCAGCTCCGTGAGCCGGGGGGCCATAGCCTCCTTCAACGCGCCGATAAGGGCGCAGTGGGAGAACAAGGCACCCAGCACCGTTGCCTGATCGGCCAGAGGGGTAAAGGCATCCTTGGCCAGGTAGGTATCCTTGGCCTTGGCATACTCATGGTTGAACCACCGCATACCCAAAGTCTCCAGCTCGTAACTGCCGTCGGTGGGAGCCAGCAGATAGGCCGCCAGAGCCGTATCAAAAACGAAGCCGCCTCCCTCGATGCCCTCGTTCAGCAGTCTGGACAGCAGGGTTTTCACATCGTGGGTGTTCTTCTTGATGTCAGGAGCAAAGAGGGCCTTGAGAACGTCGTTATATCCCTCCATCTGGTCAGCCCGGAGAATGGCGGCGTGGCTATCCTGCTCACTCTCCCAGTGCTCCACCACAACCACGTCCAGAGAGGGCAGGGCCAGCACATCCACGCTGTCCTTCTGCCGCCAGATAGACAACAGCTCCTCTGCCCGGTTCAAATCGGTGACATCTTCGCTGGTGCAGGTGCCGGTAAACTGTTCCTCCTGCTGCACCTCCCCCTGAGGAGCGCTGAGGCCCAGCTTGTCGATCAGCTTATTGAACTCCAGCTTGAGGAAAAGCTCGTACAGGACGGCGGCATTGGGTTCCTTCCGCAGGTTGGCCTCGGGGGTGAAGTCGATGGGGGCATCGCAGTGGATGAGGGCCAGGTCGTAGGACATTTTAGCCTGGTCTGCCCCTTCGGTCAGTTTCTTAAGCACGGCAGGCTTGGCCTCTACGCTGTCCAGATCCTGATAAATGGCTTCCACGCTGTGGTAGCGCTGGATCAGGTCCATGGCGGTCTTTTCACCGATCCCCTTGACACCGGGGATGTTATCGCTGGTATCCCCCATCAGTGCCTTCAGGTCCACCATGTGGATGGGATCAAAGCCGTAGGCCTCCCGGAAGGCCTCGGGGGTCATCTCCTTGGTGGTGGTCTGGCCCATACGGGTGGACACCAGCTTCACCCGGGTGGTATCGGTGACCAGCTGGAGGGAGTCCTTGTCGCCGGTGACGATGACGGTATTCCACCCGGCGGCGGTATCCTTCACCGAGATGGTACCGATGAGGTCGTCGGCCTCCCAGCCATCCATCTCATAGCGAGGGATGTTCATGGCCTCCAGTACCTGCTTCAGGATAGGCAATTGAGCCGCCAACTCCTCCGGCATCCCCTTCCGCTGGGCCTTATAGCCTTCATAGGCCAGGTGGCGGAAGGTGGGGGCCTTTCGGTCAAAGGTGACGCACAGGGCGTCGGGCTGTTCCTCGTCTATCAGCTTGAGCAGGATGTTCACGAAGCCATAGACGGCGTTGGTGGGGGTGCCGTCCTTGGTGGTAAGCAACCGGATTCCGTAAAAGGCCCGGTTGATGATGGAATTGCCGTCAATGACCATGAGCTTCATGAAAGGACCTCCTGCTGTCCGGTACTCCCGGACATAAAATCTCAGGATATAGTATACCAGCTTTCTCCGTCCCATACAAGAGAAAAGCCCGCCGGGTCACCTCACAATGGTGACCGCTATGTGCGCCGAGGTCAAATACCCCTCGGCAGAAGCCAGCAGGATATAGATCCTTCTGAGACGGCGGTATTAGGAAGGTCCTTCCCCTCCGGCTTCAGGCATGGCTAACATTCCGCGCCCAATAGCGCCGCATATGTCGGCGCACGGACTTGCTCAGCGCAGGAATACCCAGCAGTTCCAGTCCGGTCTGCCAGGTGCAGCCCACTTGTCTGAACAATACATCCAGCTCCCCGGGCAGCTCCTCCCGGCAGGGAGGCTGACCTGTCCGTCGGACCGCCGCGCAGTACTCCCCCAGTGTTTGTCGGGCATCCTCATCCAAGCATATACCCCGGGACGCGCACCGCTTCAGGAAGGGCAGGGTGTCCACCCGCTCGGGCCAGTCCGCCGGCCACATGCGCTCTGCCGCCTGCTGGCGGCTCCGGCCCCGTGCCCGCCAACAGGCATGATGGAGGGAACCAAAGCGCTTTTCCAGATACCAGCGGTAGACGCACAGCAACCGCTCCGGACGGGGCGAACCATTGCGCCCCTCCATGGTCTCCACCAGTGACTCCAATAGTTCTTCGTCGGAAAAGCTGGTATACACCTGTCTGCCAATGGGACATTCCGGGGAAAAATAGAGGGTAAGATCTCCATCCAGCTGCTGAGATAATCCGGGCGTATCGGCCATTTCCTCCTCCAGTTCCGCCAGCCACTGACGATATCCATTCAATTCCCGCTGGGACAATCTGTTCTTTCCGGTCCGTTCCATAGCTTTACTACCTCCCTGCCGCTGCAAATGGATTCCGGCGGGGACATCTATGGCCCAGACCATAGCAAAAGAAAAGAGTTTCCCGGACGGGAAACTCTTTTTTCATCAGCTCAAACGCCTGTGCTGTCACGCGCCATTTCCCCGCCGAATATGCGCGTTACCGTCGCGGCTGGCTGGTCTCCTGGCTTGGATTCAACCTTACGCCCGTCTTCCCATCCGTACCCGGACAGTGACCTTATGAGCGCTCGTCATCCTTACAGTAGAGAGGGCTGCTGCGGACTTGCACCGCATTCCCATTGAAAGCTCCGCCTCTGAGGACGGATAGCTACCAACCGCTGATTGGATTCAGTTGTTGTTTCTATTATATCATCTTCGTCCGAAAATACAATGCCTACTTTGGTTACATCCCGCCGTAAGGTCCGTTCCACCCGCCGGGCTGAGGACGCTGAGGAAAGGCTCCATACACCACCCAGTTATAAAAATTGGCATTGGCCGCCCCCATATAGGGGCCGATCCACAGGCTCAGAATACCCAGGGTGAAGGGAGACAAAATCAGCCATCCCAGGAAGGACAGGTCCTGTACGAACAGTGCCATGATATTGCCCCGCATGGCGCTGCGGCTGTGGCCAATGGCCTCCAGGGCGCCCATCTCCGGGTGGTCCAGCAGAAAGTAGACCGCCAGCCGGTAACGATAGGATATGGCAATCATCCAAACCAGCATGATCAAAGCGCCAACAAGGATCAGGGTGACGCTGTGCATTAGATAGGCCAGGAACACAAAGCCCACATAGACCGCCATACCGATGAGCCCCCACAGGAACACAAACAGGGCCGACAGGAAATTCACAGCCAGTGCCCGTCCTATCGTATAAAAGCCATCCAGCAGATTGCGGTAGCTGGGCCCTTCCCGCCGGGCCAATCGCAGGCTATAGGAGGTATATCCGTAATCCATCACCCAGCTATAGAGCGCCAGCAGCAGCTCCATGACCAGAATCACTGTAATACGCTGGGGGGTAAAAATGGCGGTCAGGATCTCTTCCACTTCATAGTTGGTCTCTGTTAGATAAAAATAGGCAGCCTGAAAAGGCTCAGATACAAAATTCAGCACCACACTGCTCAGTACACCGGTCAGCAGCACATACACCAGCGTTACCAGCATGGGGTGGGGATAGGCCCCCCGCATGGCATCCCGTGCCAGCCACTTGGACTCAGGACGGTTATATCCCATGGTACTCCCTCACAATCGTTTCTACCTTGTTGAGGAAATGATACCACATCATGTTTTCGATTGCAACCCGGGCAGCACCACCGTAAAGGTCACGCCCCCCGTCCGGTTGACCGCCCAGCAGCGTCCTCCATGGGCCTCCACCGCCGCCCGGACAATGGCCAGGCCCAAACCGGTACCTCCGTCCGCCCGGCTGCGGCCCTCATCCCCCCGGTAGAAGGGCTCAAACAGGCGGTCCAGATGTTTTTGCGGGATGACGGGGCCGTCGTTGTCCACGGTCAGCGTGATCCGCCGTCCCTTTTGGGCCAGGGAAATGGTCACCGCGCCGCCGGGGGTGCAGTGGCGCAGGGCATTGTCCGCCAGATTGTCCACCATTTCCTCCAACCGCAGCCGGTCCCCCAGCATGGATGCCGGGGCCAGTTGAGTACGCAGTTCAATGTTCTTTTCCTCTGCCAGCAGGGACAGCCGTGCAGCACCATTCTCCACCAGAGCATCCAGATCCAGGGGTTCCCGTTCCACCTTGCCGCCGCTCTCCAGCCGGGCCAGGTCCATCAGGCTCCCCACCAGGGCCGCCATCCGGTCGCTCTCAGCCACCACGGTGTCCAGATACTGGCCCCGCTTGGCGGGGTCGATGTCCTCCCGCAGGGCCTCGGCATGGGTGCGCAGCACCGCCAGAGGAGTCTTGAGTTCATGGGCCGCCCCCCGGACGAAGGCCCGCTCCCGCCGGATGGCCCGGTACTCCAGCCAGGCTGTGAACAGGGCCAGGGCCGCCGCCGCTCCCAGGGTGAGCAGGAGCACCGGTTTCAGCCCGGTGAGGGCGTACAGCTCAGGCAGGTAATAGTTTGACGCGAGAGGTCTCACGGCGCCGACATCCAGATAGGCGTTGGAATACTGGCCGCCGCCAAAGGCCAGCCCTCCCTGGGCAGTCTGGGGAATCCTCTCCTCCAGCTCGTCCACCTCTGCCGCCAGAGCCTGGTACCGCTCCAGCTGGGGCTCCGGATCCCCCCGGCCCAGCAGGGGGGAATAAAACTCCACCCAGGTACCGGAATAGGACTGCGGCGCCTGGCCGGGGAACAGGTCGGCCTGCGTATCGGCCAACACCACTTCCCCCGTTTCAAAGCAGAGAGTCAGCTTCTGCACATACAGCACCTGGCCCTCACGCCAGCCCACCGCCCGGAGGCCGGTAAACTCCGTCCCAGCCGCGCCGGCATCCCCCTGGTACAAGACCGGTTCCCGGTAGCCCTCCAGGGTGTCCAGTGCCGCCAGCATCTGCTCCTGGGACAGGACCGGATCAAGGACCAGGTACAGGACCGGCTCCTCCTCTGGATCAGCATCCTCTACCATCGCGGTATAGCCCATCAGCATCTGTGTCTGGCCCAGCCGGTCCCCGTCCTCCGTGTACGCCCGGAGAAAGAGCTGCCCCCCGTAGTCCCGGAGCAGCCACCCCCCGCTCATGGTGAGGATGGCGGAACAATAGCCGTCCTCCCAGGGAAGAAACCGGACGATGCCCAGGTTGTCCGGCTGGGCGGTCAGGATGATCTCCCCGCTTCTGATGCGCATGGACAGCTCGTTGCTCTGTACCGCCACATCCTCCCGGCACCATTGATAGTTGACCCAGATCAGGGCCGCCATGGCCGCCCCCCACAGCAGCAGGAAAATGCCCAGACTCCTGGCAAAGCACTTGAAAAACAGCCGTTTATCCTTCATATCAGCCGCCCTCCAGTCGATACCCCGCTTTGAACACCGTCTTGATCTGTTTGCCCCCGCTGCCCAGGGCGGCCCGCAGGCGTTTGACGCGCACGTCCACCGCCCGCTGCCCCCCCTCAAAGTCGATGCCCCACACCTTGTCCAGCAGCTGGTCCCGGCTGAGCACCTGGCCCCGGTGGCACATGAGGCAGAGGAGCAGCTCGTACTCCCTGGGGGTGAGGGCCACCGGCCTCCCCTCCACCGTACAGGTGCGCCCCGCCAGGTCCAGGGTGATGGCCCCGCAGCTTAGGCTCTCGCCGCCCCCCTCTCCCCGGCTGCGGCGGATCACCGCCCGGGCCTTGGCCAGCAGCACCGCCAGGGAAAAGGGCTTGGTCACATAGTCGTCCGCCCCCAGGGCGTAGCCCCGGAGCACGTCGGGCTCGGTCCCCAGGGCGGTGAGGAAGAGGATGGGCATCCGGCTCTTGGCCCGTACCACCCGGCAGACCGAAAAGCCGTCCAGGTTTGGCATGAGCACGTCCAGCAGCATGGCATCGTAGTCGTGGTCCCGCAGCAGGTCCAGGGCCTCCTCCCCATCCCGGGCCAGATCGCAGTCCAGACCGTGAGCAGTAAAGTAGTCCCGGATAATATCACGGATACGGGCCTCGTCCTCCACCACCAGAATATGGTCCGCCATGGCTCCCCTCTCCTTTCATCCACAGGATAGCAAAAAGATGTGTCCATCTGATGTCAAAAAAGGCGCTGCAATGATATTGCAGCGCCTTTTAATTGTTCCTGCTTAGCCTCTCAATTCCAGAAGCTTCTGCTTCAGCTCGCCTTCGATACGGCCCAGCTCCGCTTCGGCCTCCCGGCGCTTCTGGGCGCCCTCCTGCTGGATGTTCATGACCTCATCCAGGGTGGAGATGAGCTGCTGGTTGGTATGCTGGAGGGTCTCCAGGTCCACCACGGAGCGCTCGGCCTCCTTGGCGGTCTCCAAAGTGCCCATTTTCAGCATATCGGCGTTCTTTTGCAGCAGTTCGTTGGTCATGTTGGTCACCGCGCTCTGGGCGGCGGTGGCCTGACGGGAGTGCTCCAGCCCCAGGGCCAGCACCATCTGGCTCTTCCAAAGGGGGATGGTGTTCACCAGAGAGGACTGGATCTTCTCCAGCATCAGGGTGTCGTTGTTCTGGATCAGCCGGGTCTGGGGCCCCATCTGGATGGAAATCATCCGGGTCAGCTCCAGGTCGTGGATCTTCTTCTCAAAGCGGGTGCACATATTGGCCAGGTCGTTATAGGCCTGGGCGTCCTCCTGGGCGCCGCTCTGGGCCGCCTTCTGACGCAGCTGCTCCAGCTCTCCGGCCCGCACCTGGGCCAGGCGCTTCTTGCCCGCCAGGATATACATGGTCAGTTCCTTATAATATTTGGTGTTGAGGTCGTACATCTGGTCCAGCATGGCGATGTCCTTCATCAGGGTCACCTGGTGGGCCTCCAGCACCTCCACGATCTTATTCACGTTGGTCTCCGCCTTGGAGTAGGAAGCCTTCATGGCCTCCAGTTGGTTGCGCTTCTTCTTGAAGAAGCCGAAGAAGCCCTTCTCGTCCTCCTCGCCACCGAAGCCCTTCAGCTCCACCACCAGAGAGGACAGGGCCTGTCCCACCTCGCCCAGATCCTTGGTACGCACCGAGTTGAGGGTATTTTCAGAGAAACCGGCAATGTTCTTCTGGGCCGCAGCGCCGTACTGGAGCACCAGATTGGTATCGGTCAGATCGATCTTCTGGGCAAAGTCATCCACCATCTTGCGCTCAGCTTCGGTGAGCTGGCTTTCGTCCAACTGAATGGCCTTGGCCTCCTCACTGGCGTTGGGGTCCAGGCTCAACTGAGGCGCGGCAGGCGCTTCCGCTGCGGCGGTACCCAGATCCGGGGTCAGCGTCAGCTCCGGGGTAAAATCCATGTTGTCAGCCATGACTGCGTCCCTCCATATTCCATACCGGCAGCGCCGGCTTGTTCTTCCAAATCATTGTACCGTTCCCCCATTCCCCTGTCAAGAACACGTTGACTTTCCCTCAAAAAGTCAGTATCATTAAAAACATATTCCGATATTCCGTTTTGAGAGAGGAAGTCTTGCCCCATGCTCACCCTGAAAGAATTTAAGGAGGCCCGCAGCGTGCTCTCCGGGGTCATCCGGAACACCAGTCTGGTCTACAGCACTGCCTTTTCCAAGGCCACCGGCAACCATGTGTACATCAAGCCGGAAAATATGCAGGTTACCGGCGCCTACAAGATCCGGGGCGCCTACTATAAAATCAGCACCTTGACCGAGGAAGAAAAGGCCAAGGGTCTGGTCACCGCCTCCGCCGGCAACCACGCCCAGGGTGTGGCCTACGCCGCCCAGCAGGCCGGCGTGAGCGCCACCATCGTCATGCCCACCACCACTCCCCTGGTGAAGGTGAACAACACCAAGGATTACGGCGCCAAGGTGGTGCTCCACGGCGAAACCTTTGACGATGCCGCCGAGCTGGCCGCCAAGCTGTCCGCAGAGGAGGGCCTGACCTACGTCCACCCCTTCAACGATCCCGCCATCGCCACCGGCCAGGGCACCATCTCTTACGAAATCTTCCAGGACCTGCCCGACGTGGACGTGATCCTGGTGCCCATCGGCGGCGGCGGACTGGCCACCGGCGTGTCCACCCTGGCCAAGCTGCTCAATCCCAACGTCACCGTCATCGGCGTGGAGCCCACCGGGGCCGCCTCCATGAAGGCCAGCCTGGATGCCGGTCATGTGGTCACCCTGGACAAGGTGGAGACCATTGCCGACGGCGTGGCGGTCAAGACCCCCGGCGACCAGATCTTCCCTTACATCCAGCAGAACATTGACGACATCATCACCATCGACGACGACGAGCTGGTGGATGCCTTCCTGGATATGATGGAAAAGCACAAGATGATCGTGGAAAATGCCGGTCTGCTGCCCATTGCCGCCCTGAATCACCTCAAGTGCAAGGGCAAGAACGTGGTGCCTGTCCTCTCCGGCGGCAACATGGACGTGATCACCGTGGCCAGCCTGGTACAGCACGGCCTGATCAACCGGGGCCGGGTCTTCACCTTCTCGGTGCAGCTGCCCGACCGTCCCGGCGAGCTGCTGCGGGTGGCCCAGATCGTGGCCGAGGCCAACGGCAACATCATCAAGCTGGAGCACAACCAGTTTATCAACATCAATCGCCAGAGCGGCGTGGAGCTGCGGGTTACCCTGGAGGCCTTTGGCCACACCCACAAGCGGGCCATTTTGGACGCCATGTGTGCTGCCGGCTATCAGGCCCGGGAGTGCCACACCAACGACTTCTATAATTAAGCGGACCGGCCCCCGCAAGCCAACTGTGTCCGGGGGAGTATACTCCCCCGGACACTATATGATGCGGCGCGCGATTCCGGAGCATGGACCGCCGGGCCGGCAACCCGTGGGTACGCGGGGGAGCGGCGGGGCCCCGGGCGTCATCCGCTTGCTGTATCTTATGTTCCCAACTTTCCCTTTGCCCCGGCCCATCCGCCAACGAGGGACAGGCTCTTTGCCCGTTCTCCCCATCTTTTTTGATAATGGAGTGGTAAATGATGATCAAGATCGCCCCTTCCATCCTCTCCGCCGATTTTGTAAACCTGGAGCGGGATATCCAGCGGGTATCCTCCGCCGACTGGCTCCACGTGGACGTCATGGACGGCTGCTTTGTCCCCAACATCACCATCGGCGTACCGGTGGTCCAGTCCATCCGCAAGTGCACCGATATGTTCCTGGACGTGCACCTGATGATCGACAAGCCGGTGCGCTACATTGAGGCCTTTGCCAAGGCAGGCGCCGACCTGCTGTCGGTCCACCTGGAGGCCGACCACCCCACCCGTATCGCCGAGGCGCTCCGACTCATGGACGAGTTCGGGGTGAAAAAGGCGGTAGCACTGCGGCCCATTACTGCCGCCAGCGCCATCCTCCCCTATCTGGAGAACCTGGATATGGTGCTGGTCATGACGGTGGAGCCTGGCTTCGGCGGCCAGGCCTTTATGGAACACCAGCTGGACACCATCCACCAGGTCCGTACCCTCATCGATCGCTATAATCCCGCCTGCCGTCTGGAGGTAGACGGCGGCATCAGCCCCAAAACTGCCGGGAAGGTGATCTCCGCCGGCGCCGATACCCTGGTAGCCGGTTCCGCGGTGTACGGAGCGGTGGACCCCGCCGCCGCCATCGCCGCCCTGCGGGAGGGCTGACCATGCCTGCGCCCCTGACCGACCGGCAGGCCAAAGGCCTGGGCATCACCACCCGTCATGAGCGGATGGACAACGGCGAGCTGCGGTTCCGTCTGTGCGCCTGTGACGGAAGTTCCTACATCCGTACCGAGGCCAGCGACCAGAGCGGCTGGCAGAACAGCCACCTCCACCGGTATGTCCATGAGCTGAATGTGATTCAGCAGGGCGTCATGCTGGTGGTGGAGGAGCACGACGGGCTTCTTGTACACCGGGTGCTCCGCGCCGGCGACTTCTACCTCTGCCCGCTGAACGTGCCCCACAACTCCTATATGCTGCCGGGCACGGTGGCCCACACGGTGAAGTACGGCCAGGACCTGCCCGACGTGGACTGGGTGGCCTGTCCCTGGCTGGACCCCCGCTGCCGGGCCCTGGACGTGGACGCCCTTGTCCGGGCAAGTTCCCCCTCCCCGCCCGGCAAACCCGATCTCTAAGAAGGGATGTTTTCATCTATGCAGTATTTTCCCCCCGCGCTGGAGCAGCTGGTGGAGCAGTTCGCCCGGCTGCCCGGCATTGGCCGGAAGAGCGCTCAGCGGCTGGCCTTCTATGTCCTCTCCCTGCCGGAGGAGGACGCCGCCGCCTTCGCTCAGGCCATCACCGAGGCAAAGGCCGCCATCCACTGCTGCCCGGTCTGTCAGAATTTTTCCCAGGGAGACGGCCTGTGTCCCATCTGCCAGGACCCCAAGCGGGACCCATCTGTGATCTGCGTGGTGGCAGACCCCAAAGATGTGGCCGCTATGGAGCGCTCCCGGGAGTATCCCGGCGTGTACCACGTCCTTCACGGCGTCATCTCCCCCATGAACCATGTGGGGCCCGATGAGCTGCGGGTAAAGGAGCTGGTAAACCGGGTGGCCGAAGGCGGGGTCAGCGAGGTCATTATGGCCACCAACCCGGACACTGAGGGAGAGGCCACAGCTATGTATCTCTCCCGTCTGCTGCGCCCCTTCGGGGTCAGGGTGACCCGGCTGGCCTACGGCATCCCGGTAGGCAGCCACCTGGAATATGCCGACGACGCCACCCTTATGCGTGCCCTGGAGGGCCGCCGGGAAATGTAAAAAAAGAGTTCCGCGCCAGTGGCGCGGAACTCTTTTTTAGTTGATGGCGCGATCTTAGTGATTGACAAATAGATAGGCCCGCTTTCTGAAATAGACCACCTGCAGGATGTAGACCAGCACGCACAGCCCCAGGCTGACCAGGGGAATTGCCATGTACTCCATCAGATACTGGCCGGGCACATAGTTGCTCAGCTGGGTGTAGGCGATCAGCAGGTTGACGGCAAAAAATACCGTGGGCAGAATGGCCAGGACCAGGAAGAGGGTGTTGCCGCCCGACTGGAGCCGGATCATCTTCACCCAGGCCACCAGCATCAGAACACCATAGACCGCACAGGCAAGGCCGATGATCATGGGATTAGGAACAAAGAGTGGCAGGTACAGAATAGCCATCCCTCTCCCATCCATCAGCAGAGCCTGGAAACTGCGATAATAGTACTCCACACTGCTCCCCATATCGCCCTCGATCCCCGCCATCACCATCAGCACAACGCCAAAGGCCAGATAGAGCAGGGCAGTCGGGATCATATTGAAATAGATCTGGAATTTGTACCAGTTCATGGGGCAGCCGTAATCAATTCGACCGTTGCTGTAGGTGGGCTGTCTCCGCTCCTCATAGGAGGAACTGTAGGCACTCTGCTGGGGCGCAGACTGCCAGCCGCCCTGATAGCCCTGCTGAGGAGCACTCTGCCAGCCGCCGGGCTGCTGGTTATTCTGCCAGCCGCTCTGCTGCCAGTTATTCTGCTGCTGCCAACCGGGTGCACTCTGCTGTGCGCCGTTCTGCCAGCTATTCTGCTGCCAGCCGGGAGCAGACTGCTGAGTGCTGCTTTGCCAACCACTCTGCTGCCAGCCGCCAGACTGAGCGTTCTGCTGGCTGCCCTGCCAGGAATTCTGCTGGGGCTCCTGCTGAGAGGCACTGGCTTGCCAGGGACTCTGAGTCTCCTGCTGCGGAGCGGAAGCCTGCCAGGGACTCTGGGCTTCCTGCTGCGGGGCACTGGCCTGCCAAGGACTCTGGGCTTCCTGCTGGGGCGCGCTGGTTGCCCGCCAGGGGCTCTGAGGCTCCTGCTGAACAGGTTCCGGCTCGGCCTTTACCTGCTCCAGCGGCTCCTCCGGCACGGGGTTAAAGGTACTCCAGTCAAATTCATCGTTGGACGGGGTGTTCTCCGGCTCCGCCTGGGGCACGACAGTCTCAGGCTCCTGGGGCGGGGTCATATCCTGCCGAGGCTCCTCCGTGACAACGCCGCCGGACTGCTTCTTTCCACAGGCAACACAGAATATGCTGCCGTCCGGGATCTGAGTCCCACAGTGTTCACAATACATATGCTTTTACTCTCCTCTACACTCTCTTGCGGTTGCTGGGATATCTTATTTTATGTCATCTTTCGACGTTTGTAAACCCATATCTTTCACAAATTCTCCAGCCTTATCCATCTGTCTCGTCCGCTGTCACGGCTACCTTGATTACGCCGTCCCGCCGGTTCTCAAAAAGCTCATAAGCCTCCTCAATACGGCTGAGAGGATAGGTATGGGTGATAAGGGCGGTGGTATCCAGTTTCCCCTGCGCGATCAGATCCAGCGTTTGGGCACAGTTGCAGCCGTCCACCCCGCCGGTCTTGAAGGTCAGGTTTTTACCATACATCTCGGGCAGGGGCAGCACCTGGTCCTTGTCATACAGGGCCACCACCGTCACTACGGCATTGGGCCGGGCGCACTGCCAGGCCAGGCGGAAGGTATCCGGTCCGCCCGCCACCTCCAGCACCACATCTGCGCCGCCATGGTCGCTGTGAGCCTGCACAAAGGCCTCCGCCTCCTCCGGTCCTACCGTCAGCACACCGGGATAATGTGCCTCCACAAAGGCCCGGCGCAGAGGGTCCCGCTCGCACAGAATGATCTGTCTGGGACTTTGAAGTTGGACGCACTGGAGGGTACACAGGCCGGTGGGGCCGCCGCCGATGATGAGCACCGTGTCCTCCGGGCTGATCTCTGAAATATCCGCCGCCCAGTACCCGGTAGCCAGGATATCCCCCACAAAGAGGGCCTGCCGGTCGGATACCTCGTCCGGGATCTTGTTCAGTCCCTGGTCTGCATAGGGTACCCGGACATACTCGGCCTGACCGCCGTCGATGCGGCAGCCCAAGGCCCAGCCGCCGTTAGGATCGGTGCAGTTATTGACCCAGCCGTGGCGGCAAAAGTAGCACTGGCCGCAGAAGGTCTCCACGTTCACGGTCACCCGGTCGCCGGGTTTTACCGTGGACACCCCGGCGCCTATCTGCTCCACGATACCCACCATCTCGTGGCCCACCGTGATACCGGGCACCGCCCGGGGCACCGAGCCGTGCTTGATATGCAGATCACTGGTGCAGATGCTGGACAGGGTAACCTTTACAATGGCATCCCCGTCCTCCATCAGCTGGGGTTTTGGCTTGTTCAGCAGGGCAAATTTCCCCCGCTCCACATAAGTATAGGCCAGCATGACTCCCCCTCCTTTTTGCCACAGTATACCATATTCCCAGCCATGATGCAAAAGGGCGTGCCGCAAATGCGGCACGCCCAATATCATACTTCTGTTTCCGGCTCCGGCCAGGGCAAATCCACCAGGATGGGCTTGTGGCCCACCGCCGGCAGAAAGCGGTCCAGAAAATCGGACCGGGTCAGCTTGAGGGTAGAGGTGGAAAAGCAGGGATGACCGCTGATAAAGTCCCCTTCCATCAGCTCCCGGTCTATCACCAACTGCACCTTCCCCTCCTTGTCATGCACCAGCTCAAAAGCGCTGGCAGAGCCAGGGGCAGCCCCCAGCAGGTCCATCATATGCTCCGGCGTGGCAAAGGACAGCCGGGCACAGCCCAACTGTGCGGTAACATCCTTGGTTTTGAAGGGCTTGTCCCCCGGCATCATCAACAGGTAGAAGTCGGTCTGCTTCCGGTTGGTGAGCAGCAGGTTTTTGCAAATGGGAGCCCCCAGCACCTGCTCCACCGCCTTACAGTCCTCCATGGTGTTGGCATAGTCATGGTCGCACCGCTGATAGGAGATACCCAGCTTGTCCAGATAGGCATACACTGCCATCTCGTTGGGATGGCGCTCCTCCGCGGGCGGGCCGCTGTATACGTTGGGATCTACTACCATGGCTTACACCTGCTCCAGGGCGTGGGCCACGTCCTCCAGAATATCGTTGATATCCTCGATGCCCACGCTGAGGCGCACCAGGTCGGGGGAGACGCCGGCGGCGGCCAGCTCCTCATCGGTCATCTGGCGGTGGGTAGTGGAGGCGGGATGCAGGGTGCAGGTCTTGGCATCGGCCACATGGGTGGCGATGGAGGCCAGCTTCAGACCTGCCATGAACTTGGAAGCCGCCTCACGGCCGCCCTTCACGCCGAAGGACACCACGCCGCAGGTACCATTAGGCATATACTTCTGAGCCCGCTCGTAGTAGGGGTCCCCCTCCAGGCCGGGGTAACGCACCCAGGCCACCTTGGGATGGTCCTTCAGGAATTTGGCCACGGCCAGACCGTTCTCACAGTGCTTTGCCACCCGCAGAGGCAGAGTCTCCAGGCCGATGTTCAGATAGTAGCAGTTCTGGGGAGAGGGAATGGCGCCCAGGTCCCGCATGAGCTGAGCGGTGGCCTTGGTGATGTAGGCCCCCTCCAGACCAAAACGTTCGGTGTAAGTAATGCCGTGATAGCTCTCGTCGGGGGTGGTCAGACCGGGGAACTTATCGGCGTGGGCGGTCCAGTCAAACTTACCGGAGTCCACAATGGCGCCTCCCACCGCGTTGGCGTGGCCGTCCATGTACTTGGTGGTGGAGTGAGTGACAATGTCGGCCCCCCACTCAAAGGGACGGCAGTTCACCGGGGTGGCAAAGGTATTGTCGATGATGAGAGGCACGCCATGGGCATGGGCCGCCTTGGCAAACTTCTCAATGTCCAGCACGGTGAGAGCCGGGTTGGCGATGGTCTCGCCGAACACCGCCCGGGTCTCCGGCCGGAAAGCGGCATTCAACTCCTCCTCGGTGCAGTCCGGGTCCACAAAGGTAAAGTCAATGCCCATCCGCTTCATGGTCACGGCGAAAAGGTTATAGGTACCGCCGTAGATGGAGGAGGAGCAAACCACGTGCTCTCCACAGGAGACGATATTGAAAATGGCATAGAAAGAAGCAGCCTGACCAGAGGAAGTGAGCATAGCCGCAGTGCCCCCCTCCAGGGCGCAGATCTTGGCAGCCACATGGTCATTGGTGGGGTTTTGCAGCCGGGTATAAAAATAACCGCTGGCCTCCAGATCAAAGAGGGCCCCCATCTGCTCTCCGGTGGCATACCGGAAGGTGGTGGACTGAACAATGGGGATGTTTCGGGGCTCTCCGTTGCCGGGGGTGTAGCCCGCGTGGATACACTGAGTACTGATACGGTGCTGGCTCATGGGCTGATTCTTCCTTTCTTTGCGTGGGTTACAGTGCTGGATCTCATCACACACTAATGCTATGAAGCATCAAATAATATGTGGTATGGTACACCCGGCAACGCCGGTTGTCAATACTTACCCTTCCGTGCCCAGGGTGGTGTCCGGGATCAGGGCCCGGTCCAGAGGCAGGCTGCCTACAGCAGGTGCCGGCTCTCCATCGATGTAGAGCTGTACCGCCTCCACCCCATCCAGTTCGCACAGGGTATTGACCATGGCATACACCATCAGGGCCGCCGTTGTTTCACTGCCGGGCAGCCCCTGGATAAACTCAGGAGACAGATCCACCAGACAAACGCCGTCCTCTACCTGAGCCGACAGGATCTGGCTTCCCTGGGGCAGGCAGGGACTCAGTCCTGCCTCTTCCGGACCCTCGGCCCAGGCAGACAGCACCGCCTCCACCACGGTCTGGTCCACATCCTTGATGATCTGGCGCCGTTCCACGCCCAAATTCTGTCCTCCCTGCCGCAGATACCACAGATCCACACCCAGGGACATGGGCTCATCCGCACCGCCGGCCAACAGAATATCTTCCGCGGACAGCTGTTGAATAGAGCGATAGGGCAGTTCATGGCCCTCCACGGTCACATAGACAGAGTCCACCTCCTCCAGCTGACAGAGGGTCAGGGTCAGGCAGGCGTCAGCCAGGGTCAGGTTGACCCCGGAGAGGCTGTAATATTGGTCGGACAGGTCCAGATGGAGTACCCCCTCCTTCAACTGCCAATCCAGCAGTTGAAGCCCGCTGGGGAAGGGGGTGGTCAGTTCCGGCGACTGGGGCTGCTCCAGCAGCAGTTCCATCAGGCCGGGAATGGTCTCCTGTCCCTGAGAAAGAACCCGGCGCTCCCCCTCTACCGCTGATTCTCCCTCCTCATTGGACAGGGCGGAGTAATAGATCACATAGCTCTGGCCATCCTGCTTGCCGGATCCGGCCTCCTGGGCAGCACATCCACTGGCGGTCAAAAGGGCGGCACAGAGCAGCACCGATATGCCTCGCTTGCTCACGGTTCCTCCCCTCCCTTCTCTGTCCAGCAGGAAAATCGCACTTCAAAGCAGGTGCCTTCCGGCTCCCGCCGCCGGGCGGTCACGGTACCACCGTGCTGGCGCACCGTGTCCCGGACAATGGACAGGCCAAGGCCGGTACCGCCCGCAGCCCGGGAACGAGCCTTGTCCACCCGGTAAAACCGGTCAAAAATCTTGGGCAGATCAGCCTCCGGAATACCCACGCCGGTGTCCTCTACCAGCAGGATCACCTGATCTTCCTCCTGCTTCAGGGTCACGGTCACGGTGCCGCCGGGCAGGTTGTATTTCACGGCGTTCTCCATCAGGTTAAATGCCACCTGATACAGATCGTCCTCGGTGGCCCGAATGATACATCCACTCTGGAGCGACAGCTTCAGCTCCACTTCTGCCGCTCGGGCCAGGGGGGTGAGCATATGCTCCACCCGCTCCACCACCGTCTTGACGTCCACCGGTCCGGTATGGATCTCATGGGCGGTGTCCAAACGGGTAAGGGTAAGCAGCTTTTCGGTAATACGGGTAAGGCGCTCGGCCTCATCCCCAATATCAATGAGAAATTCCCGGGCGGTATCGCCATCCATGTTATCCGCCTGGAGGATAGAGTCGGTCAGCAGACGGATGGAGGCCAGCGGGGTTTTCAGCTCGTGGGAGGCGTCGGAGACAAAGCGCCGACGCACCTCCTCCGTGGTCTGGAGCCGCCCGGTCAGCTCGTTGAATTCATCGGCCAGACGGCTGAGCTCGTCCCCGCCCCTGACGGTGACCCGGTGGCTGTACTCGCCCTGGCGCACCGTGTGGATACCCCGCAGCAGCAGGGCGATCCGCCGGGTCAGGGCTTTGGAGAACACCACGCCCATCGCCGCCGTCACCACGCAGATTACAATGGAAATGGTCCGCAGGTTATTCTGAATGCCCTGGAGCAGGGCCCCCTGCTGGGCGTCGTACTCATAGAGGTAAACCGCTCCCTGGGTCATGGAACGGTAGGTCACCGGAACCGCCGCCCGGCTGCACAGCGCCCCGTCCTCATACTCCGATCGGAACACATCATTGCCCTGCAAGGCCGTGACAATTTCCCAGATCATGGCATACTGGCCAGCGGTATCCGACCGCTGGCTGCCCTCCTGAAAGTCACACAGTACCAAGCCGTTGGGATCGGTGACCACCACCCGGGTCACCCCCAGGCTGCCCAGCAGCAGGCTGACCGTCTTGGTGGCTCCCTCCTGTGTCAGGGCCTCCGGCCCGGTAGCCAGGGCGGAAGCCAGCACCGAGGCCTGGTTCTGCAGGGAGGTCTGCTTGGACTGGTAGGCCAGAGTCTGGGTCACCATCACCGGATAGGTGTTGAGCAGTACCACCACCGCCGCCACAATGACCAGATAGGTCATGGCGTACTTAACCCGGAGGGATCGCCAGAAGGGCACTCGTCTGGCCCCCCCTTCTCTCTTCTGATTATCCATTCTTCAAATAATAGCCCACGCCCCACTTGGTGAGGATGTAGGTCGGATTGGCAGGGTCCAGCTCCAGCTTCTCCCGCAGGCGGCGGACGTGCACATCCACCGTCCGGTAGTCACCGGCGTACTCATAGCCCCACACCACGTTGAGCAGATTCTCCCGGCTGTACACCCGGCCTGGATTGCGCATCAACAGCTCCATCAGGTCAAACTCCTTGGCGGTCAGATCCACGCTCTTGCCGTCCTTCCAGGCCGCCCGGGCATCCGGGTCCAGGGTGATGTGCCCGATGACCAGCTTGCGGCCACCGCCCATCTGCTGGGCAGCCATGCCTGCCCGGCGGAGCAGGGCCCGCACACGGGCTTTCAGCTCCAGGATGTTGAACGGCTTGGTAATATAGTCATCCGCCCCACATTCAAAGCCGATGATCTTGTCGGTGTCCTCGCTGCGGGCGGTGAGCATGATGATGGGCACATTGGAAAACTCCCGAATCCGCATACAGGCCTGAAGTCCGTCGATTTTGGGCATCATCAGGTCCAGGATGATGAGGTCGAAGCCGCCTCCCCGGGCCAGCTCCACCGCCTCTTCCCCGTCGTAGCCCACTTCCACTTGGTAGCCTTCGCTCTCCAGGTTGAACTTGATGCCCTTGACCAGCACCTTTTCATCGTCCACAACCAATATTTTCAAGGCAGTTCCTCCTTTTTTATTAAGAAACGGTAACCATATCAATCAGTCCGCCTAAAATGCCCTCGCCGATGCCGTCTACCCGGGTCAGGTCCTCCGGCACCCGGAAGGGGCCGTTGGCCTCCCGGTCGGCGACGATGGCAGCCGCCCGCTTCTCGCCAATGCCGGGCAGTGTCATCAATTCCTCCATTGTGGCGGTGTTTAAATTAATTTTGCCGGAGGGCGAGGCCGCAGGGTTCTCACTTTCCGGTGCCGGAGTACCGGTAGCTACCGGGACAGCTGACGGCTGGGCAGAGGTGACTGGAACTGTGACGGCGGTAGGTTTCGCCAGCAAGTTCTCTGTCTCCACCCGTACAGGTTGAGCGCTGGAAGCGCCCCGCAGAAACCAGCCCGCCGCAAACGCCGCAAAGGCGGCGGCCAACAGGAGGGAAATTAGTTCCAGTTTGGAAATCTTCATATTTTGTAACCGCCTTCCCGTTGCTTCCAGGTCCAGGGTTTGCTATAATGGATAAGAATACTTTGACCTTATTATATCATACACAAATGGAGTTTCCTATGAAAAAATCAAGACTGCTCTCCCTGTTTCTTTCCCTGGTCCTGATCACCGGACTACTTACCACCTTTGCCTCCGCCAGCAGCGGCAGCGCCATTCTGGACGAGATGGATGTCAACGCCAAAGCTGCCGTTTTGGTGGACCCCAATACCAATGAGGTCCTCTACGAGAAAAACGCCCACGAGAAGATGTATCCCGCCTCCATCACCAAGGTGATGACCTGCCTGCTCACCCTGGAGGCGGTGGATGAGGGCAAGCTCTCCCTGGACCAGACCGTCACCGCCAGTGCCAGCATCCACACCGGCATCGGCGCTGGCGCCTCTACCGCCGACATCAAGGAGGGCGAGGAGATCCGGATCATCGACCTGCTGTACGCCGCCCTGATCCCCTCCGCCAACGAGGCCTGTAATGTGATGGCCGAAGCGGTGGCCGGCGACGTGGCCAGCTTTGTGGACCTGATGAATCAGCGGGCCGCCGAGCTGGGTATGACGGACACCCATTTCGCCAACACCCACGGCTACCACGACGACAACCACTATACCTCCGCCTACGACGTCTTCCTCATGTGTCAGGAGGCCATGAAGCACGAGACCTTCCGCACCATTGTCACCACCAAGCGCTACGATATGCCCGCCACCAACATCCACCCTGAGGCCCGCACCGTCCACTCCACCAACGCCCTGATCTCCAACTGGAATGTGACCGGCTACCTCTACTCCTACGCCACCGGCATCAAGACCGGCCACACCAATGAATCGGGCTACTGCCTGGCCGCTGCCGCCACCAAGGAGGACCGGAGCCTGATCTCGGTGGTTATGGGCTGCGAGCGGGAGCCGGGCTCCACCGGCAGCAAGGGCCGCACCGACTTCTCCGAAACCATCCGGCTGTTTGAGTGGGGCTTCAATAACTTCTCCACCCAGACCATTCTGGACGCCACCAAGCGGGACATCCCCGAGGTGGAGGTCACTCTGGGCAAGGGCACCAACTATGTGACCCTGGAGCCCCAGGGCGAGATCACCGCCCTGCTGCCCAAGGACGTCTCCACCGAGGACTTCAAATATAACTATACCCTCAATGCCAAAACTGTGGAGGCTCCCGTGGAAAAGGGCCAGGTACTGGGCACTATCACTGCCTCCTTCAACGGCAAGGAATACGGCTCCCTCCCCCTGGTGGCCAGCATTGCCGTTGATGCCGATCCCCTGCTCTACAATCTGGACCGCATCCAGCGCTTCTTCTCCCAGCTGTGGGTGAAGATCATTTTGGTGATCCTGCTTATCTTTATCGTGTTTCTCATCATCCGTCTCCTCTTCTTCCGGGGCCGGCGGGGCGGACGCCGGGGCGGCTACTCCTATAGCGGCGGCTCTCACTACAGCGGACGCCGCAGAAGAAGATAACAAAAAATCGCCTGCCGTTGAAACGGCAGGCGATTTCTTTTCTTATTCACTCAGCAGGTCCACATACAGCTCATCCAGCGCCGGAGCCTCGTCAATCAGGCCCTCGCTGAGCAGCCAATCCACGTTTTCCTGCCAGCACTCCGCGCTCTGGGTCAGGAAGGGGGCATCCGCCGTCTCCATCATGGGCAGCAGGGTTTCCATGCTCTTCTGCTCCACCGTCTTGGACAGGGGGAAGTTCTCTTCATTCTGGTTGTCCAGCAGGATCTGGAGCACACCGTCCGGGTCGGCCTGCATATCCTCAAAGCCCTTCTGGCAGGCCCGCAGGAAGCCCTGGAGCACCTCGGGCTCCTCTTCGATCATAGTATCGCTGGCCAGGAACACGCCCTCATAGTAGGTGGGCACGCCGTAGTCGTCCAGATCGAAGTAGTTGACCTCGAACCCCTCCTCCTCCAACTGGGGTACCTCATGGTTGACCAGGCAGCCGATGGTGGCATCCACATTACCGGTGGTCATGGAGCTCATCAGGTCAAATCCCACGTCGATGAGGGTCACGTCGCTGGAATCGGCTCCAACATAGGCCATGATGGAGTGGATCAGGGCCTCGGACAGCTCGGTGCCCGCATAGCCCACGGTCTTGCCCACCAGATCCTCCGGAGAGGTGATGTTCTTGTCCTTCAGGGAGAGGACGATGTTCAGGGGGCCCTGAACCACCGCGCCGATGGACTTCACCGGCACGTCCTGATTGGCCCGGGCGATGATCACGTCCTGCTGGTAGTACAGGCCGATCTCCGCCTGGCCGGCGGCCACCAGGGAGATGGCGTCGTTGGCATTGGAGGGGAACTGGATGTTGACCTTCAGCCCCTCCTCCTCGAAGTAGCCCTTCTCAATGGTGTCATAGAGGAAGGCATGGAGGGCATTGGGATACCAGTCCAACACCACGCTGATCTCCCGCAGGTCGTCCTGTCCGCCGGTTTCCTGACCGCCGTCGGTGGGGGCGGAACAGCCGGCCAGGAGGAGCGCCCCAGCCAGGGCAAGGGTTGCAATTTGTTTCATATCCATCTTTCCTTTCTCTTTGTGATTAGGAGGATTCGCCCCTCCAGCGGACAAACTTTCGTTCCAGCAGGGCCACGATTCCCACCGCCACCATGGCGGTAACCGACAAGATCACAATGGGTGCAAATACCCCCGCTCCATCCAACTGAGTCATCATCCGGCGGGAGAAGTAGCCCAGACCGCTCTGGGCCCCCAGCCACTCGCCAATGGCCGCGCCAATAATACTCATGGGCACCGCCATTTTGATGGCCGAGAAAAAGTAGGGCAGCGCGCAGGGGGCTTTGATCTTCCAGAAGATCTCCCGGCGGGTAGCGCCGTAGGTCTGGAGCAGCTCCGCCATTTCTGTCTTGGCCGAACGCAGACCGTCGTACACCGTAATGGTGATGGGGAAAAAGGTGATGAGCACCGTCACCAGCACCTTGCTCCAGATGCCGTAGCCGAACCACAGCACAAACAACGGCGCAATGGCGGTGGTGGGAATGGTCTGGGATACCACCACCACGGGATAGAGCATCCGCCGCACCATGTCGCTGGCATCCATGGCCACCGCCAGAGCCAGCCCCAGCACCAGGGAGATGGCCAGACCGATGGCAGTCACCGTCATGGTGGCGGGCAGATGGACGGTAAAGAGGGGCTCCCGCAGCTCCCACAGCCGCTGGAGGATTTCAAGGGGGGTGGGTAGAATGTAGGAGGCATTCATACCCATGGCCCCCGCCTGCCAAATCATCAGCAGGGCCAGCAGGAAAATGAGGGCGGGCAGATTGGCTTTGCAGGCTTTCTTCATACGCTCACCTGCTTTCTCAGCAGCGTAATCAACCGCTCTTTCAATTCCACCATCTCCGGGTTCTTAAGACAGGACCGGTCCCTGGGAAACGCGGCAGGTACCGGGATCTCCGTCAGGGTATGGATGGGAGTGGACTCCACCACCAGCACACTTGAGGAGAGAAACACCGCCTCTTCCACGTCGTGGGTGATAAAGAGGATGGTCTTTTTGTGCCGCTGCCACTGGTCCAGCAGCCACTCCTGCATGGAGATGCGGGTAAGGAAGTCCAGGGCGGAGAAGGGCTCGTCCAGCAGCAGCAGGTCGCTGCCCGTCAGCATGGTACGGGCAAAGGCAGCCCGCTGCCGCATTCCGCCGGACAACTCGTCCGGCATCTTGTCGCAGCAGCCCTCCAGCCCAACGTCGGCTAGGGCCTCCTCTACCTTCTGCCGCCGCTGGGCCTTGGACAGGCCTCCGGCGATCTCCAGAGGCAGGGCCACATTCTCCCCCACCGTACGCCAGGGGAAGAGCAGGTCCTTCTGAGGCATATAGCCACAATACCGCTTCCGCCCTCCAATGGGCTGCCCGTCCACCAGGATCTCCCCGCCCTTGGGCTGGAGCAGGCCGTTGGTCATGCGAAAGATGGTGCTTTTACCACAGCCGCTTACACCCAGAACGCAGTGGAAGGACCCCGGCTCCACCTGAAAGGACAGCCTGTCAATGATATCGAAGTCCTCCGAGGGATACTGATAGGACACCTGACGGAATTCCAGCGCGCTCACTGTTCCAGCCTCCACGACATCTCCCAGAAGCCAAGCTCGTACCGGCTGCAGGCCACGAAGATGTCCTCCAGCTGCCGGTACTCCTCCTCGCTGCAATTCTGAGCCAGAGCATCCATCCGCTCCACCAGAGCGTCGTTGGTTTGCTGGTACTCCTCACTGGAATAGCCCCGCACCCACTCGCCGTAGAAGGGGTGGTCCGCCGCGCCGGGGATCTGGGCCAGCCGGGCGCCGATCTCGGCGTAGCTCCAGGAGCAGGCCAGAATGGAGGCCACGATCTCCGCCGGGCCGCCGGCGGCAGCCACCGCCAGCATATAGCTGGTATAGGACAAGTTGGGCAAGGCAGGCTTCACCTGAAAGACCTGCTCCTCGGTGATGCCCAGTTTTGACATATAGGCCCGGTGGGTCTTCATCTCGCCGCCCAGGATGGCGTCCACGTTGGCGGAGAAGAAGCGCATCAGCTCAGGGTCCTTGGCCTTCACCACGCCCCAGGCAAACACCTTGGCGTAGTCAAAAAGGTAGAGATAATCCTGGAGCAGAAAATATCGAAACTTCTCCTGGTCCAGGGTGCCGTCCCCAATGCCTTTCACAAATGGGTGGTCGTGGCAGGCCTGCCAGATAGGCTTTGCTGCCTCATACAACCGTTGTGTTACCGTCATAGCGCCTTCCTCCAATCCATGATGGTCTCGTCCGCCAGAGCAGCCAGGGCGGGCCAATCCTGTTCATAGGACGCCTCCGGCACTCCAACGGTGTAAAATCCAGCTTCTTTCGCCGTTTGTGCGGCGTAAAGAGCATCCTCAAAGACGGCGGTATCCCTTGGGGCACTTCCCATACGGCGGGCTGCCTCCAGATAGACGTCTGGCTGGGTCTTGCCCTTCCCCACCGCCTCGCAGCTGAGGATGAAATCAAAATGGTGAGCCACCCCCAACCGCTCCAGGCAGGCCCGGGCCAACGGCTCCGCCGTGGCGGTGGCCACACACAGCTTGGCCCCCTGCTGTTTCAGCTGTACCAGATAGTCCTGGATACCAGCCTTCAGAGGGATGTCAGTGCGGTAGTGGGCCTCCATAACGGCGTGCATCTCTTCAATAATGTGCTCCGGCGGCCCTTCAATCCCAAAGGTCTCCATGAGAAAAGTTGCCCCCTCCAGCATGGTCATGGGCCCCAGGGCAGCCAGCTGATCCGGGGTGGGACTATGGCCCCTGGCCTTCAGATAGTCCTTCCCCAAGGACTTCCAGATGGGCATGGAGTCCACCAGGGTACCGTCCATGTCAAAAATGCAGAACTGCTTATCCATGCCCTGCCACCATCTTGTCTGCCAGGGTACGCAGATTTTGAGCAGCCGCCTCCGGATCCTTCTGGGCGAAGAGGGCGGACACCACAGCGGCCCCTGCCGCCCCGGTTCCCGTCAGGTTGGGCAGGTTGTGGGCGTTGATGCCGCCGATGGCCACCACCGGGATGGACACCGCCTGGCAAATGGCTTTCAGGGTGTCCAGGCTCAGATTCTTAGCGTTCTGCTTGGTGGTGGTGCCGAACACCGCCCCGGCACCGATGTAGTCAGCTCCGGCCTGCTCGGCCGCCACCGCCAGCTCCACGGTGTTGGCGGTGATACCCAAAATCTTGTCCGGACCGATGAGGGCCCGTACGTCCCGGCCCATCAAATCGGCCTGGCCCACATGGACCCCGTCTGCATCACAGGCCAAGGCAATGTCCACGCTGTCGTTAATGACAAAGGGCACATGATACCGGGCAGCGATGGCCTGGATCTCCCTGGCCTCCGCCAGAATAGTGGCCTGATCCAGCTCCTTCTCTCTCAGCTGGAGGAAGGTTGCGCCCCCCTTCAGTACCTCCTCCACCACCTGTGCCAGGGTACGCTCCCCCAGCCAGCTCCGATCGGTAACGGCGTAAAGGGTCATTCCCTGTCGAATTTCATCCTTGGTAAACTTCATAGCGCACTCCTTGTATCAGCTGTTCTTCCGTCAGGTTGAACACGCTGTCGATGAGATCAATGCGGAAGGTGGCGTTTCCCGTTTCCTTTTTGAGCCGCAGTTCCTCCGCCCGCTCGCCTGCCAGAGCAATGGACGCGGCAGCGGCCGCCGCAGCCTCAAAGGGCTTGTCCGGGCTGGCCCCGCAGAAGGCCCCTGTGAGGGCGGACAGCATACATCCGCTGCCGGTGATGCGGGCCATGGTGGGGCTGCCGTTGCGGAGGAAGAGCACCCGCTCTCCCTGGGCAATCACATCCACCGCCCCGGAGAGGGTCACCGCCGCCCCGGTCCGCTTGGACAGGGTGCGTGCCAATTCCGCGGCCCGGGGCAGGCCGGACTCGGTCACTGCGTCAGCCTGGGCTACGTCCACCCCGCTGCCTCCCTCTTTATCCTCGGTAAGTGAGCGAATCTCCGAGGCGTTGCCCCGGATGACAGCAAACTGTACTTCCTCCAGCAATTTGCGGGCGGTTTCCCGCCGCAGGCCGGTAAAACCGGCAGCCACCGGGTCGAAGATCACCGGTACGCCCAGCCGGTTGGCCTCTTTTCCGGCGATGAGCATGGCCTCCCGGTCCCCCACGGCCCCCAGGTTGAGAACCAGGGTCTGGACACCGGCTACTGCGTCCGCCACCTCCAGAGGGTGGTGGGCCATGGTGGCCGAGGCCCCCGCCGCCAGCAAAATATTGGCGCAGTCGTTGACGGTGACGATATTGGTGATACACTGGACCAGAGGGGCTTTTTTCCGTACCGCCGCCAGCATGGCGGCAAAATCCATTCGTTCCATGCCCCTCACCGCCTGACCAGGGTCTGCATGACGTCCAGACCACCGGAGCGCTTCAGGGCAAAGAGTACTGCCCCGGCAATGATGGAGCCGCCCACAGTGGAAATCAGGAAGGGGCCCATATAGCCGTAGACCGCCACGCTCTGGCCCAAAATCAGGGTGGCAATGGGCCAGGCGGCCAGGCCGCCCAGAATACCGGTGCCAAAGACCTCGCCCACACAGGTGGCCCCCAGATTACGGGTGCCCCAATAGGTCAGGCCGCACACCAGAGCCCCCACCATGCTGCCGGGGAAGGCCAGCAGGGTGCCCAAGCCCAGCAGGTTACGCAGGAAACTGGCAGCAAAGGTACACGCCACACCATACCAGGGGCCCAGAAACACGGCGCACAGGATGTTGACCATGTGCTGCACCGGGGAGCACCGGGAGCCCAGCACCGGGAAGGAGACCAGGCTGCCTACCACTGCCACAGCGGTAAGCAGGCTGGCGATCGCCAGCTTTTTGACTGCCGTCTGCTGTCTCACGCCTCTCCCCTCCCCTGTTGGAAGCCACCGCCCGCCGGAACGGCATAGTTGTGCCACAGGGGGCCGCTGCCCTGGCCCAGATTCAGCTTGGCCTCCATGGCAGCGGTAATGTAGGCTTTGGCCTTCTGTACCGCACCGGGCAGGTCCTCACCCAGGGCCAGGAAGGAGGCGATGGCGGAGGACAAGGTGCAGCCAGAGCCGTGGTTATTGGGATTGTCCACCCTGGGAGAGCGGAACCAGTGGGCCTGACCGTTCTGCCACAGCAGATCATCGGCACTGTCGCTCCGGTGGCCACCCTTCACCAATACCGCACCCTGCATGGTCTTGCCAATGGTCTCAGCGGCCCGCATCATATCCGCCTCGCTCTCAATGGCGAAGCCGCACAGCCGCTGGGCCTCGGGGATGTTGGGCGTGATGATGGCTGCCAGAGGGAAAAGCTCCTCCATCAGGGCGGTGAGGGCGCTGTCCTGCATGAGGGCGGAGCCGCTGGTGGATACCATCACCGGGTCTACCACGATATTCTCTGCACCATACTGCCGCAGCTTGGCGCCGATAGCCCGGATGATGGGGGCGGAGGACACCATGCCGATCTTTACCGCCTGGGGCCGGATATCCTCAAAAATGCAATCCAACTGCTCCGCCACAAACTCCGGGGTTGCCTCCAGCACATCCCGGACGCCGGTGGTATTCTGAGCGGTAAGGGCGGTGATGGCGCTCATACCGTACACCCCCAGGCAGGTTATGGTTTTGAGATCCGCCTGGACGCCGGCGCCTCCGCTGGAATCGCTGCCGGCAATGGTAAGCACACATTTCATGATTGTTCCTTCTTTCTCTTAGTAGGCAAGGGCACGAAAAAAGCGGCAGGTCCCGTTGGGACCTGCCGCTTCTCTGTACGTGAAATAAACTCCTCCGGACGGAGGAGACTCCGCACGGAAATAGTGCTGCGTCCCTACGTTGGCATTACCCAAATCAGGTCAGGTCGAGGGACTGTCCCCTCCTCTCAGCCTCCTCGCGGAAGCTCCCTTGCACGCAAGATTTTAACTTGTTTCGCCTTTTTTGTCAATCCTTAATGATTGAGCACCCGGACGCGGAACACGCCCTCCAGGGCGCGGATCTCGTCGGCCACCGCCTCGCTGATGCGGCTGCCCAGATCCACCACGGTGTAGGCATAGTCCTTCTTGGACTTGTTGGTCATGTTCTCCACGTTGACCCCGTCCCGGGACAGCAGGCCGGTGATGTTGGCGATGGCGCCGGGGATATTCCGGTGAATGATGCACAGCCGGGCCACACCGCTCCACTCCTGCACCAGGGTAGGCAGATTGACGGAGTTCTTGATGTTGCCGTTTTCCAGGTAATCCTTCAGCTCCTGAGCGGCCATGACAGCGCAGTTCTCCTCGCTCTCTGGGGTAGAGGCGCCCAGGTGGGGGATGGCAATGACGTTCTTGCCCTGGAGGATCTTGTTGTTGGGGAAGTCGGTGACGTAAGCGGCCACCTTGCCGGAATCCAGAGCCGCCAGCATATCGTCGTCGTTGACCAGACCGCCGCGGGCCAGGTTGAGAATACGCACGCCGCCCTTCATCATATGGAAGGCGTCCTCATTGATCATACCCTTGGTCTCAGAGGTCTGAGGCACATGGAGGGTGATGTAATCGCAGTTTTTATAGATGGTCTCCAGATCCATGGCACGGTGGACCATCCGGGACAGGGACAGGGCTGCGTCCACGCTGAGGAAGGGATCATAGCCGAACACCGTCATGCCCAGCTTGGTGGCGATGTTGGCCACCTGCACGCCGATAGCGCCCAGGCCGATGACGCCTAAGGTCTTGCCGGCGATCTCGGGGCCCACAAACTGGCTCTTTCCCTTCTCCACCACCTTCTCTACGTCGGCTCCGGCACCAGCCTGGGCCTTGACCCACTCAGCACCGGCGGTGATCTTGCGAGAAGCCAGCAACAGGGCGCACAGGGCCAGCTCCTTCACCGCGTTGGCGTTGGCGCCGGGGGTGTTGAACACCACGATGCCCGCCTCGGAGCAGCGGTCAATGGGGATATTGTTGGTACCGGCGCCAGCACGGGCAATGGCCCGCAGGGAGTCGGGGAACTGATACTCGTGCATATCGGCGGAGCGGACCAGAATACCGTCCTCATTCTCCACGTCGTCGCTGACGGAGAAGCGGGTCTGATCCAGCACAGACAGGCCGGCAGGGGAAATTTTATTCAATGTTTTGATGCGAAACATGATGACATTACCTCCCGTCAGTTGTTCTTGTCAAAGGCCTTGATGAAGTCGCACAGCTTCTCCACACCCTCGGTGGGCATGGCGTTGTAAATGGAAGCGCGCATACCGCCTACGGAGCGGTGACCCTTCAGGTTGGTGAAGCCGGCCTCCACGCTCTCCTTGACAAACTTGGCGTCCAGCTCGTCATTGCCGGTGCGGAACACCACGTTCATGTCGGACCGGGAGCCAGGCTCCACAGCGCAGGTGAACAGCTTGGAGTTATCGATCACATCGTACAGCATCTGGGCCTTGGAGTGCTTGATGGCCTCCATGCCGGGGATGCCGCCCTTGGACTCCAGCCAGTCCAGCACCAGGCCCAGGATGTAGATGCACCAGCAGGGCGGGGTGTTGTACATGGAATCCTTGTCGATCATGGTCTTATAGTTCATCATCAGGGGGGTGTAGGGCAGCTCGTTGCCGGCCAGATCCTCCTTGATGATGACCACTGTCAGACCGGCGGGAGCCATGTTCTTCTGAGCACCGGCAAAGATAATGCCGTACTTGCTCACATCCACCGGACGGGACAGAATGTCAGAGGACATATCGCACACGATGGGCACCCCATTGGTCTCGGGGACATACTGCCACTCGGTGCCGTAGATGGTATTGTTGGCGCAGTAATAGAAATAGCTGGCCTCAGGGTCCAGCTTCAGCTGGTCCTGGGTGGGGATGTAAGTATGGTTCTTGTCGGCAGAGGAGGCGGCCAGATTGATCTCGCCGTACTTCTTGGCCTCCTTATAGGCAATGTTGGAGAAGTTGCCGGTGACAGCGTAGTCAGCCTTACCGGTTTTACCGATCAGGTTCAGGGGCGCCATGGAAAACTGGGAAGATGCGCCGCCCTGCAGGAACAGCACCTTATATCCCTCAGGCACGTTCATCAGCTTGCGGAACTTAGCCTGGGTGTCGTCAAAAATCTTCTGAAACACCTTGGAACGGTGACTCATCTCCATGACTGACATACCGGAACCCTGATAATTGGTGATTTCAGATCCGGCGCGCTCCAGTACTTCCAGCGGCAGCATGGACGGGCCCGCGGAGAAATTGTACACTCGCTCGTTACCCATGATAGATGGCCTCCTTGATTCCAAATTTCAAAATAAACTCCAAGATCGCGGTATTTCTGCAGCGATACAGTTGACCGCTTTATCTTGATAAAGCATATTATAGACATCAACCTGCTGCAATGTCAATACCGTGGAATCACCAAAACCAAGCAGTCTATTACAAAAACTTTGTGAAAGTTTCAACGAACCCTTTGCACTTCCAGTTGTTTTGTGGTACAATGCCCATGAACTGAGAGTTTAGTTTTCCCACGGAAGGGGAGAAGGCAATGCTGCTTTCCGACATCAAACAGATCCTGAATGCCACTGTATTGTGCGGCGAGGATCATCTGGACCGGGAGGTCATGTCCGCCTGCGGCAGCGATTTTATGAGCGATGTGCTTGCTTTTGTCAAAAATCAGGCTCTTTTGCTCACCGGCCTGGTCAATCCGCAGGTGGTCCGTACGGCAGACATGGTGGAGATGAAGTGCATCGTCTTTGTCCGGGGTAAGGTACCGGGCAAGGATATCCTCAGTCTGGCCGAGGAACGGGACATCGTGGTTATGACCTGTCCCAAGCGGATGTACGAGGCCTGCGGCCTGCTTTACTACAATGGATTGCGAGGGAATTGCGATGGAAACGATTAGACTTGTGTACCCCGTGGAGGGCGGCGACCTCATTGAAGCCGGCGAGGCCTCCAGCAAAATGAAGCTGACCCTGAAGAAGCTGGGTCTGCCCCAGGACGTGATCCGCAGGGCCTCCATCTGTATGTACGAGGGCGAGATCAACATGGTCATCCACGCTGACGGCGGCCAGGCTGAAGTCGAGGTGGAGATGGACCAGATCGTGATCCGCATGATCGATTCCGGCCCCGGTATTCCCGATGTAGAGCAGGCTATGCAGGAGGGCTACTCCACCGCCGGTTCCACCGCCCGGGAGCTGGGCTTCGGCGCCGGTATGGGTCTGCCCAACATGAAGCGTTATTCCGATGAGATGACCATTGACACTGAGGTGGGCAAGGGCACCACCGTCACGGTCAAAATTAAGATCCCCCAGTGAATCATGTCTCTGGCGAAGGGAGGTAAGGCAGTGCCATGGCTATGAAGCATTCCGTGGTACTGGACAGCCGCCGTTGCCGGGGCTGTACCTCCTGCATCAAAGGCTGCCCCACCGAGGCCATCCGCGTCCGGGGCCGTAAGGCCACCATTTTGCCCGACCGCTGCATCGACTGCGGCGAGTGCATTCGTATCTGTCCCCACAAGGCCATCAAGTCGGTGGGCGACAGTTTGGACGTGCTGTCCCAGTATGAATACTGCGTTGCCCTGCCGGAGCCTGCCCTCTACGGGCAGTTCCACAATTTGGACAACATCGATATTGTGCTCAACGCGCTTTTAAAGATCGGCTTTCACAAGGTATATGAGGTAGCCAAGGCCGCCGAGATGCTCTCTGACTTTGAGCGTCAGTGTATCTGTGAAGGTCCGGCTTCTGTTACGCCGCTGATCTCCTCCTCCTGCCCCACGGTGCTCCGGCTCATCCGGATGCGCTTTCCCAAGCTGATGGGTCATGTGGCCTGCACGATCCTGCCCATGGAGCTGGCAGCCATTCTGGCCCGGCGGGAGGCAGCCGAGGAGACCGGCTTGCCGCCGGAGCGGATCGGCGTCTTTGCCATCGTCCCCTGCTCCTCCAAGGTAACGGCCGCCCGGGAGTCCGAGGGTCTGAGCCATCCGGTGCTGGACGGTGCCTTTGCCATCCGGGATATCTACCTGCGGCTGCTCAGTCCCATGAAGCACCTGGAGACCGTAGAGCCCATGACCTCCGCCGGTATCATCGGAATGGGCTGGGCATCCTGCGGCGGCGAAAGCGCCGCCCGGCTGCGGGAGCGCTGTGTGGCGGTGGACGGCATCAACAATGTGATCCGGATGCTGGAGGAAATCGAGGACGGGCGCCTGCCGGAAGCCGATTTTCTGGAGCTGTCCGCCTGCACCCAGGGGTGCGTGGGGGGCTGCTTCACGGTGGAAAACCCCTACGCCGCCAAGATGCGCCTGAAAAGCCTGATGAAAGGCCAGCCCGTATCCCGGAACCGCTTCCGGTTCGAGGGCGCGGAGCGGGATATTGTCCGGCGGGACAAGGAATTACAGTACTTACCCACATTTGTTCTGGACCAGGACCTGGGGGCTGCCCTGAACAAGCAGCTGCGGATTCAGGAACTGGAATCCCACCTGCCTGGGCTCCACTGCGGGTCCTGCGGCGCCCCGTCCTGCCACGCCTTTGCTGAGGATGTGATCCTGGGCCGGGCTACGGTGGAGGATTGTATCTTCAAGGTGCGGGAGCGGATGCGCTCCATGGCAGGCAAGGAGGAAGCGGACGACTATCTGCCGCCCCCCTTCCGCCGCTGTCAACCGGAACCGTCGAACAAGTAGACCATTGGGCGCGTTGCAGAAGTCGTTCTCTGTGACGCGCCCTTTTGTTTCACCAAACAGAGGAGGCATAGGATGATGACAGTACAGGAATTGATCCATTCCATGGAGCTGACGGTATTCCACCTGGCTCAGCCGGAGCGGCCAGTCACCGGCGGCTATGTAGGCGACCTGCTCAGCTGGGTCATGGGCAGAGCCGGTCAGGACTGCGCCTGGCTCACTATCATGTCCAACCAGAATGTGGCCGCCGTGGCTCTGATGGCCGACGTAGCCTGTGTGATTCTCACGGAAGGCGTCCAGCCTGATGCCGATCTGCTCCGCCGTGCCCAGGAAAAAGAGGTCAACCTGTTGGGGGTGGGCCAGGATACCTTTGCTGCCGCCTGCCGCTTGGGGCAGCTGTTGGCCTAAGACCAGTCTAACCAGAAAGGGGGGAAATCTCTTTGCAGTTTTATTACGACCTTCATCTACATTCTTGTTTATCGCCCTGCGGCAGCGACGAGATGACCCCCGCCAATCTGGCCGCTATGTGTGCCCTGGCCGGGCTGGAGATTGTAGCCCTCACTGACCACAACAGCTGCGGCAACTGCGCCTCCTTCTGCCGGGCCGCCCAGTCTCACGGCCTCACCGCCCTGGCCGGCATGGAGCTATGCACCCAGGAGGAAATCCATGTGGTCTGTCTCTTCCCCGACCCGGAACGGGCGGAGGACTTTTCCAGTGAGATCGCCAAGCACCTCCCTCCGATCCGCAACAATCCCGACCGGTTTGGCAAACAGCTGCGGATGGACGACGGGGACGGCATTCTGGGTGTGGAGACCGCCTTCCTGGCTGGCAGCACCGATATTCCCCTCTATGAAGTTCCCCGCCTGGTATCCCACTGGGGCGGCACTGCCTTTCCTTCCCACATCGACCGCCCCTCTTTCTCCCTGCTGGGGGTACTGGGTCTTTGGGACCCGGACATGGGATTCTCCGCTGCCGAGCTGTCCCACCGCTGTCCCCCGGAGCTGGCACAAAGACCCGACCTGAAGGATCTTTTGCTGCTCACCAATTCCGACGCCCACTATCTGGATCAGGTGTGGGGTGCGGAGCATATGCTGGACCTCCCAGAGTGTACCCCTCAGGCCGTCATTCAGCGTCTGGCCTGCCGGGTCTGAACCTGGCCTCCGGACAACTTTCTTTACAAGAGCACTTTAATGTGCTATACTTTCCATAAAGTAACTACTGCCCTGTTGGCCCCATCCGTATTTTCTCCTCATCAGAAAAAGTACTGATGTAACAACAGGGCTGTTTTTTACCTCCGCCTTTTTTGTGCAATACTTCAAATTGAACTATATGGTTTTGTATTTTTAACCATGGAAAGTCTTTACAAACGGCTTTTTTTCGCTATAATAGTGCCTTGAAAGTAAAATTAAACTAATTGTTTCAGAAAGGAAGGACGCACCTATGCCAAACTGCAAGACTGTGGTCCCCTACCGTGGGACACCTGAGCAGGAAGAACGCCTGCGGAAGGTCATCGCCGAGCACAAGGGACAGCCAGGCGCTACTATGCCTGTTCTCCAGGCCGCCCAGGAAATTTTCGGCTATCTGCCGGAAGAAGTACAGATCATTGTGGCGGAAGGTCTGGAGATTCCGCTGTCCGAAGTGTACGGGGTGGCCTCTTTTTATGCTCAGTTCACCCTGAATCCCAAGGGAAAATATCAGATCTCGGTCTGTCTGGGCACCGCCTGTTACGTCAAGGGTGCCGCCGCTATTTTGAACGCTGTGGAGCAGAAACTGGGCATCGTCCCCGGCTCCATCACCGCCGACGGCAAGTTCTCTCTGGACTCCTGCCGCTGCGTGGGCGCCTGCGGTCTGGCCCCGGTGATGATGATCAACAACGACGTGTACGGCCGTCTTACCCCCGATCAGGTAGGCCCCATTCTGGATATGTATAAGTAAAGAAGCGCGAGACGTGCGGAACAGCCGTACAGCGTGTCGGTCAGGCCACGGAGGTAATGAACGTGAAAGAAATTGCGCTGCATATTCTGGATATTGCCCAGAACTCCATTTCCGCCAAGGCCTCTCTGGTAGAGCTTACTCTGTCAGAAACGCCTGAATCCATTACCTTCACCATTGTGGACAACGGCAAGGGCATGAGTCCGGAGCTGCTGGCCCAGGTCAGCGATCCCTTCACCACCACCCGCACCACCAGAAAGATGGGATTGGGAATCCCGTTGCTTCGTATGGCGGTGGAACAGACCGGCGGCAGCCTGACCATTGACAGTACGGAGGGCGTGGGGACCACGGTCACCGCTCTTTTCCGCCCCACGCATATCGACTGTCCGCCGGTAGGCGACATAGCCGGTACCATCACCCTCCTGCTCCAGGGCGCGCCCCAGCTGGAGCTGCACTATACTCACACCATTGACAACAACTGTTTCCAGCTGACCACAGAAGAGCTGCGGGCTCAGCTGGGCCCTGAGATTTCCCTGGCGGAACCGGAGGTCATCCTCTGGATCAGGGATTATCTCCAGGAACAAGAAATGCTGTTACGAGAAAATAAGGGGATGAAAGCATGAAAACACTTGCAGAACTGCAGGCCATCCGGGATCGGATGCGCAGCCAGATCGATCTGCGGGACGCCGGAGACGACCGCATCCGCGTTGTGGTGGGTATGGCTACCTGTGGCATTGCCGCCGGCGCCCGCCCTGTCCTCAACGCTTTGCTGGAGGAAGTGAACAAGCGGGACCTGAAAAACGTAACGGTGTCCCAGACCGGCTGCATCGGCGTCTGCCGTCTGGAGCCCATCGTGGAGGTCTATGTGCCTGGTCAGGAAAAGGTCACCTATGTGAAGATGACTCCCGACAAGGTAGCCTCCATTGTTAGTGAGCATCTGGTCAACGGCCGGGTGGTGGAAGACTACACCATCGGCGCAGCCGAATAAGGGAGGGTGAAGAGATGAGTTTTATCCGTTCCCACATTCTGGTCTGTACCGGCACCGGTTGCTCCTCCTCCAACAGCCAGAAGATCATTGAGGAATTTGAAAAGCAGCTTGTGGCACAGGGTATGGAAAAAGAGGCCAAAGTGGTCCGCACCGGCTGCTTCGGCCTGTGCGCCCTGGGTCCTATCGTCACCATCTACCCCGAGGGTGCCTGCTATACCCATGTCACCGTGGACGACGTGGAGGAGATCGTCTCCGAGCACATCGTCAAAGGCCGCATTGTTAAGCGTCTGCTCAACAAGAGTGCCGGCGAAGAGGGCGCCGTCACCTCTCTGACCGAGACCCAGTTCTACAAGCACCAGCAGCGCATCGCCCTGCGTAACTGTGGCGTCATCAACCCGGAGAGCATCGACGAGTACATCGGCGTGGACGGCTACGCCGCCCTGGGCAAGATCCTCACCGAACAGATCCCGCCCCAGCAGGTCATCGACACCGTATTGGCCTCCGGCCTCCGTGGCCGCGGCGGCGCCGGCTTCCCCACTGGCCTGAAGTGGCAGTTCACCGCCAACGCAGTAAGCCCCGACGGCGTGAAATACGTCTGCTGTAACGCTGACGAGGGTGACCCCGGCGCCTTTATGGACCGCTCCGTGCTGGAGGGCGATCCCCATACCATCATTGAGGCCATGACCATCGCCGGCTACGCAGTGGGCGCTCACCAGGGCTATATCTATGTCCGGGCCGAGTACCCCATCGCCGTCAAGCGGCTGGAGACCGCCATCGGTCAGGCCAAGGAGTACGGCCTGCTGGGCAAGAATATCTTTGATTCCGGCTTTGACTTCGACCTGGAGCTGCGTCTGGGCGCCGGTGCCTTCGTCTGCGGCGAGGAGACTGCTCTCATGCGCTCCATCGAGGGTCACCGGGGCGAGCCCAAGACCCGTCCCCCCTTCCCCGCTGTAAAGGGTCTGTTTGACCGGCCCACCCTGCTCAACAACGTGGAAACCTACGCCAACATCACCTGGATCTTCAACCACGGCGCCGAGGCCTTTGCCGCTATCGGCACCGAGAAGAGCAAGGGCACCAAGGTCTTTGCTCTGGGCGGCAAGATCACCAACACCGGCCTGGTGGAGGTCCCCATGGGCACCACCCTGCGTACCGTGGTGGAGGACATCGGCGGCGGCGTACCCGGCGGCAAGAAGTTTAAGGCCGCCCAGACCGGCGGCCCTTCCGGCGGCTGTATCCCCGCCTCCCTCATCGACACTCCCATCGACTACGAGTCCCTGGCCTCCATCGGCTCCATGATGGGTTCCGGCGGCCTCATCGTTATGGATGAGGACAACTGCATGGTGGACATCGCCAAGTTCTATCTGGAGTTCATCGTGGACGAGTCCTGCGGCAAGTGCGCCCCCTGCCGGATCGGAACCAAGCGGCTGCTGGGCCTGCTGACCAAGATCACCGAGGGCAATGGTGAGCCGGAGGATCTGGACACCATTGAGGAGCTGTGCAACCACATCAAGCAGTCTGCTCTGTGCGGCCTGGGCCAGACCGCCCCCAACCCGGTACTCTCCACCCTGAAGCATTTCCGGGAGGAGTACGAGGCCCACATCTATGAGAAGCGCTGTCCCGCCGGCGTATGTAAGGCCCTGATCCAGTACGTGGTGGATCCTGCCAAGTGTAAGGGCTGTACCCGCTGTGCCCAGGGCTGTCCCACTGGCGCCATCTCCGGCGCGGTGCGGGCCCCCCATATCATCAACCAGTCCAAGTGCATCAAGTGCGGCGCCTGTATGGATCACTGCCGCTTTGGCGCCATCAGCAAGCAGTAAGGGAGGGAACGGACATGGACGAAAAGATGGTATCTCTGCGCATCAACGATATTCCCGTCACTGTTCCCGCCGGGACCACGGTGCTGGAAGCAGCTCGCTCCGCGGGCTTTAACATTCCTTCTCTGTGCTTTCTGAAGGACATCAACGAGATCGGTGCCTGCCGCATCTGCGTGGTGGAGGTCAAGGGCGCCAAGAGCCTGGTGGCCTCCTGTGTCTACCCCGTGGCCGAAGGCATGGAGGTGTACACCAACACGGAGCGGGTCCGCAAATCCCGCCAGCTCACCCTGGAGCTGATCCTCTCCAACCACCGCATGGACTGCCTGACCTGCGCCCGCAACAGCCACTGCGAGCTGCGCCAGCTGGCCGCTGATCTGAGCATTGACGCGGTGCGTTACGCCAGTGACAATATGTATCCTCAGATCGAGGATTCCGCCCCCCATCTGGTGCGTGACAACTCCAAGTGCGTTCTCTGCCGCCGCTGCACCGCCGTGTGCCGGGCCACCCAGGAGGTAGGCGTCATCGGCCCCAATGACCGTGGTTTTGCCACCCATATCGGCTGCGCCTTTGACCGTGACCTGAACGAGGTGGACTGCGTGTCCTGCGGCCAGTGCATTGTGGCCTGCCCCACCGGTGCGCTGTCTGAAAAGGACGACACCGCCCAGGTGCTGGCCGCCCTGGCCGATCCCACCAAGCACGTTGTGGTGGGTCCCGCTCCCTCCATCCGAGTCACCCTGGGCGAGTGCTTCGGCCTGCCCATCGGCACCAACGTGGAGGGCAAGATGGTCACCGCCCTGCGCCGTCTGGGCTTTGACAAGGTATTCGACGTGGATACCGCTGCCGACTTCACCATCATGGAAGAGGGCACCGAGTTCCTCCACCGGCTGCGCGGCGACGGAGTACTCCCCCTCATCACCTCCTGCTCCCCCGGTTGGATCCGGTATATGGAGCAGCACGCCCCTGAGATGATCCGCAACGTATCCACCTGCCGCTCTCCCCAGCAGATGTTCGGCGCACTGGTCAAGACCTACTACGCCGAGCAGGCAGGCATCGATCCCCACGATATCTTCGTGGTATCTGTCATGCCCTGTACCGCCAAGAAGTACGAGGTCCGCCGTGAGGAGCAGCGGCTGCCCAATGGCTGTATGCCGGTGGACGTGTCCCTCACCACCCGGGAGCTGGGCCGCATGATCACCCAGGCTGGTATGCTCTTCGATCACCTGCCTGACGGCGAATTTGACGAGATGCTTGGCATCTCCACCGGCGCCGCCACCATCTTCGGCGCCTCCGGCGGCGTCATGGAGGCGGCTCTCCGCACCGTGGTGGAGGAGCTGACCGGCGACGGTATGGCTCCCCTGGAGTACCACGAGGTCCGTGGTATGGAGGGCGTCAAGGAGGCCAGCTATGAGCTGCCCGGCCGCACCGTCCGTGTGTGCGTGGCCTCCGGCCTTCACAACGTGAAGCTGGTGCTGGACGGTATTAAGGACGGCACTCTGAATTACGACTTTGTGGAGTTTATGGCCTGTCCCGGCGGCTGCATCAACGGCGGCGGACAGCCCATCCAGCACGCTGACGTACGCAACTTTACCGATATCAAGGCCCTGCGTGCCGCAGCGCTCTACAAGCAGGATCAGGATATGGAGTACCGCCGCAGCCACAAGAATCCGGTGGTTCAGACCGTCTATCACAGCTATCTGGGCGAGCCCGGCAGTCCCCTGGCCCATGCCCTGCTCCACTGCTCCTATATCAAGCAGAAGCGCTATCGGGTATAATGAAATAGAAAAGGCTCCCGCTGAAGCGGGAGCCTTTTCTATTTCCATTTACGTGTCTCTGCAGCTTGCTCCCAGCTTCTATCCGAGTCTTTTTTGTCAGGAACCTGTAGCAGACCTTCATTCCAGCCTATCACCAACCTACTTCCGATTCCTTTCAAAAAGCAAGTCAAACATAACAAAAGCGGACAGCCTAAGCTGTCCGCTCTTTGTGTTGGCGTTACCTATCTTCCCGGTCCGTCTCCAGACAAGTATTTTCGGCGCAGGTGAGCTTAACTTCCGTGTTCGGGATGGGAACGGGT
>NZ_NFHC01000012.1:0-91889 GCF_002161245.1 Flavonifractor sp. An9 | reverse complement strand
TACCATCTGGCTGGCCGCCGTTTTAATTTTGAGATGCTCAGCGGCTTGATTTTGTATTGCATTTTTTCGCCTCCCTAAAAATCTGAAATTTCTACTTGACTTTTATTAGCAGGTCTTTCCTTAAAAAGGGAGTTCTCACCTGCCCATCACTCTGAAGCGCCGAGGGCCTTGCGGGCCCTGGACACCCACGCCGTTACATGATTTGCCGGCACGCCGAACATCTCCCCGATCTCCCGGTTGGTGTACCCGTCCATCAGCATCCGGATGGCCTGGAACCCCTTGGCCGTCACGCCGGCGGCCCCGGCCTCCGCCCGCTCCAGGCGCACCAGGAGCGCCGAGCAGGCTTCCCGCTGCTCCGGGGTATCATCGTCCAGCACCGTGCAGGGCAGCTCGGCAGGATCGGTGGCGACCTCCCGCCCCCGGCGGGTGGCGCGCTCCAGTTCGGTATAGATTTCATTGCGGATGAGCCGGTAGGCGTAGGTGGAAAAGGCCACCGTGTGCCCCGGTTCATCCGTCTGGGCCGCTTTGCAAAGCCCCAGGCAGCCGATCTGGAACAGGTCGTCGTAGTCGAACATGCTCCCGGCGCCCAGGGTATGGACGCAGTCCTGGATCACCTTGCCCACCAGTCCCATGTTCTCTTCTACCTTCATCCGCTGCTCCTTCGTAAGCGGCGACAGCATATCGTGCACCTCCTGCTACCTCTTTCAATTTGTTTTGCTGCTCCAGCCGCTCCTGGAGCAGTTTCCGGCTCTCGTCGATGACCACCTGACAGTAGTACTCGCCCAGATGCCCGATATGGGCGTGGGCCATGGGCGCCTGTACGGTCATGGCCAGCCACTGGTAGGCGTCCCGCTTGCTCATGAGTCCGGACTGATACAGTTTGTTGAACTCCCGATGCGCGGCATAGCGCAGCTGCCGCAGCTTCGGCCCGGCCAGGCTCCCCATGGGCTCCAAGGTACCCGGGTGCGCCATCACATAGGAATCGCACGCCGGGTACCGGGAGCAGACATAGGCCATCGCACCCGGCCGGTGCGTCCTGCAAAGGCCATCCGCGCTTCGAAGCACCGCGGGGCTGCCGCAGTGGCAGCGCAGGCGTCCGGCGCCGGGCAGCACCCCTGTCCGGCTGCGTCTTGATCTCTTGCTCAACTTGTATCCCACCTTTCCGGAAGAGATCTTCCATAGTTCCTACTCGCACCGGCTTTGTCACAGCCGGCTGAAAAACAAAAAAGGCCGGAAGCCCGCTGAAAAAAGACAATGCAGAGCCAAGCGCTGGAATATTGGTGTCGCATCCAGCCATTGACTCTGCACTGTATTTCAGCGGCCTTCCGGCCACATATTTTTTCAACAAGACCTGCGCCTTGTGGTGCCGCGGTACAGCGGCTCCGTCACGATTCCCCACCCTTCTTCAGTGGGTCTGACGCCAAGGCGCCCCGGCGTATCGAGAGCCTGTGCGCAGCATCTTGCTATACGTGAATTATAGCAAAATACCGGCTAATAGTCAACGAAAAACCACAATTTCAATGCGTATTTCGCTACTTTTTTCCCAATCTCAGTCTGGGAGATTTTATCTCAGTCTGGGGACAGGTTTGCCGATCAATACTCCTCTTCGTCCTCGTCTGCCCACTCGTCATAGTCTTCCTGCTGGCGGCGTTGCTTGGCAAAATAGAGAGCCACAAGGCCGCCAATGCCACAGGCAAGTCCGACGAAAAACACCACCATAGGGACGATGGAAACACCAGAGTCTCCAGACTCCCCAGTAGGCTCTTGTTCCTGCGGCTCCTGTACCTGTCCGGAACTCTCCGATTGCTGCTGCGAATCGGGAGCTTGCTCTGAAGGCGGGTCAGGGATGGGAACAGTGGAGTTGATGCAGCTGAGGGTGTAGGTAGTGCTTCCACCCAAATCCATAGTCAGGACACCGGACTCATCCACTACGATGGGTGCCGGGAAGATGCCAGCGTCCGTACGCAGTTCAAACTCTACACCTGCCCAGCGTGTGCCCAGCTGGAGGACCAGTTGGTCGGGTTGCTGAGTAATTTTCGGTTCGGTACCGTCTGTGTCTGCAAAGGCAGTCGTGCAGAGGCACATGGCCAGACACATGGCGGTCAGGAGGGTCACCCGGAGTCGTCGTTGGGTCGTCATAGTCCTATTCCCTCCCCTCAGCGCATGGTGGACATGTGGGTGATCACACCCCAGATCCGATTGTTTTCATGGTTGATTCCCAGGATCCGCACAGTCGCTCTGGCTCCCCGGGGCGGCCGACCGCGCTTGGGGTAGGTACAGAGACAATCGATACCACCATCCAGAGAGACAAACACACCGTTGAGATCGACCATACTGACGGTGCCCACATAGCGGTTGCCCACCACATACTTCTTCAGAGCTTTCTCATAGGGGTTCTCCATCGCCTGCTTCACCGAGGCGGTCACCCTGGGGTGGTTGCGGTCGCTACGGTCCACTTCCAGTACTCGTACCAGCACGCGCTGGCCAGGCTGGTAGTGCTGCGCAGCATCTACCCAGCGCTGGTAGGACAGCTCTCTCAGGGGAATATAGCACTCCGCACCAAACAGATCCACAAAGACGCCCGCCCGGATGACGGAGATGACCCGAGCCTCAGCGCGGATTCCCTCGTAGATCTGGTAGTTACCGTCCCGGTCGGTGCGGAAGTAGTACTCCCTGCGTTTGAGCGCCATAGCCTCCAGCCGGCTGCCCGCTACCACATTGTGCTCCTGGTCGATACCCTTGACGATGTAATCCACCTCCGCGCCCAGGCGCTTGTTGAGCAGATAGTGGAGCACGTCGCCTTTGGGCTGGCCACGATAGTCCGCAGGCTCCTCGATGGCCTCCAGCACCGGGATGATGACCTTGAAATCCCCGTGGTAGATGACAGCATAGGACATCTCCGGATTGTCCGCCAGGCGCTCCACGCCCTGGATCGTGCCGGTGAGGATCTTCTTGCTCTTGAGAGACTCCACCAGATCCAGCAAATCGTTGCGCAACCGATCCGCGTCCGTCTCCACCGTTCGCTCGGCGTCGATAGAGACCACCCTCTGGCGGCGCCTACCCGGCATACGGAGTTTTTGGGGCTGCCCAGAATCGGATTGCTCCTCCCCTTCGGTCGCATCGTCTCCCTCATCCTTCGCATGCTGCACCTCTTCCGTCTTCTTGCGGGAAGTGCGCCGGCGCCGTGACGGAACAGCCGGTTCGGGGGCTTCTTCAGCCGTAGTATCCCCCGCACTCTGGGCCACCCCAATATCAGCTGTCTCCATGTCCAGGTCAGTCTGGGAGCTGGCATCAGAGTCAGCGGATTCCACGTCAGTCTGGGACGCAAATCCCTCCTCACCAGGTTCAAACTGGCCATCCGGATTCCATTCCGGTTCAGTCTGGGGCGGAGCAGCCTGGCCATCGGTACCTTCCAGTGATTCCAAGTCAGTCTGGGGTGCGTCAGGGTCCAGGGTGTTGGCAGCTGCCAGCTCCAGATCCGTCATGCCGGCATCGACCTCCCCACTGGGCGGTGTTTCCAAGTCAGTATGGGAGTTGATGTCAGACTCGGTACCAGTGGTCTCCGGCTCTGCATCAGGAGTCTGCTCCTCGATCTCTTTCTTAGTTTTTGTCATGGTATAGTATCCTCCTTTGGTTGAATATGTGGGGTACAGTACTGCTTATTAAAAATCTGCCGGCGGCCGAGATCGCTCATAGAGTGTCTTAGGCCGTCTGGCGGGCTTAGACGGGAATTCCGCAGGCTGACTGCTGCTCGGCGGTGCCTTTGGAACGGACTCTACTGGTGGGGCTGGGGGGGCCTCTTCTTCGGCAGACAGCTTTTCTGAGGCGGCAGGTACTGGCTCAGGCGGTTCGGTCACGCCTGGCGCCATTGGCGCCGACTGCTCCGGAGCTTCCGGTGGCTGGACCGGTACGTGGTCAGAATGGTAGTTCTGAATGCTAGTGCGCTCACACTCTTTCGCATACGGGTGCTCGGTGAAATCAAACTTCTTCGCTCGGAGAACCTTCTGGCCGCGGATGATGATCAGCAGGTCATCGTTGGGCAGCCGGAGCACCTCGTCTGGGGTCAACACCCGTCGTCTTCCAATCCCCTCTGTGTAGCGGTACTGTGGAATGACTTGTGCCAGAGCGATGCTCTGACGTGTGGTCATAGTGGAATTAACCTCTACCGTCATATCTCCGCTGCGTGCGCTGAAATATTCCGCCGTCACATCGTCTGTGGCACCCAGCATGATTTGGGTATCAGCATTTCCCAGCAGCTCCGCCCACAAATTATTGGGATAACGGTTTTGCAACTGAGGCAAGCTTTGTGAACACATAAGAATCTGCAGGGATCTCGAACGGATCGTGGAAAGTCGCCTGCCGAAGTCCTTTATGGTGCCGATATTATTCATCTCGTCAAGGATGATGTTGACTGGCACCTTACATCGCTGCTCCGGGGTGCTGTCTGCGTAACGGACCAGCTTGATGAACAGGAATGCAAAGAAAAGGGCCGAAAGGAACTCCAGCGAGGAGTTCTGGTCATCCAGGATGATATAATAGGCACATTTGTTCCAGCCCGGCTCGGACAAGTCTATATCCGAGCTGCGAGTGATCCGCCGGACAGCTTCGCTTTGGAGAACCTGCAGACGGGTTCCGAGGCCCAACACGATTCCGGCGCGCACAGTATCGCTGGCCTGACTGAACAGGCTGTATGGTCCCTTAGCCGGATGATCGATGGGCAGCCGGTCAAAGAGCATGGTAAGTTCTTTCTCTGTATGCTGGGTGAGCATTTGGTAAACGGCAGGTAGATTCCTCTCCTCCGGTGTCCTAGTGGTATCCAGATCCACATACAGGATCAGGCTCTTGAGCAGATTGCTCTCACCGTTATCCCAGAAGTGGTCGCCCTTCTCGTCACCCTTCGTGTTGGATATGATCACGTCGGTGAGGATCTGGGCCATGAGGGTGTCGCCGCCCAGGTCAAACATGCAGTTCCAAGAGTCACTGTACTCTGGCTGTAAGAGGTTATAAACCCGCACTTTGTACCCGTGCTTTTTGAACAAACCAGCTGTATCTGCAAACATCTCCGATTTCGGATCTGCGACCACAACTGACTCTCCCCGCCGAATGCTCTGAAATAGTGCAGGTCGAATCACACCTCTGGATTTTCTGGTACCGCTGGCTCCAAACACAGCGATGTGCTTATTGAGGCGAGTATCCTCCGGCAGGCAAATAACCGAGCCACCCTCCGTCTTTCCCAGAATAATTCCTTTCGCTCGCTCTGGGCTGGCTATCTCCAGAACTTCACGCATCTCTTTCTCACTCATCCAACCGGATGTACCATAGGTACCCCGTTTACTGCGGGTGAAGTTGCGGGGATCGTAGTCATTGCTGCCAAACCGGTTATAGAGGCGAATGACGAGGTACAGGCCGCCCGACAGTGCTGCCACAAAAAAAGTACATTTCAATCCGCTCAGAGTCATGGCGCTGCGCCAGCATACAAGGGGCGAAAAGTAGATGGTTCCCATGGTGGCCTTACCGGTCATTCCACCATCAGCCAACCATTTTTGATAGCCTATCGTGAGCTGGTTGACTAAGCCACCGAGATAGAAAAGCGCCGCCATACCCAGTATGACGGCGATAATGATTCCTGCTGTGCGTACAGACTTACTCTTCATTCCATCAACTCCCTTCATCTCCCTCCTCCCCTGCTCCAATCCCAAGCACAGCTTCCAGGTCTGACAGTTCAATCTCCCGCAGCTGCGCTCGTCCCCCCACATACCTGTCCACAAACTGACTCTGCCAAGGATAACACAGGATTTCATAAGGAGCGTCGCTATGCTCAAGTGCCTGCCGCACCCGCACAAGGCGAGCAATGTCTCCATCCAAGTGGGAGAGAATTAGAGTTTTCCCATTTTGAGCGTCATACTCCATTACGCCGGGCATCGCCACACGCATCTGATCTGGGAAAACAGCTGTGAGTACCTGCTCATGCCAGTCTGGGAGCGTCAGGATATGCAGGAGTCGGATACCCTGTTCTGTCATGGGTATGAAATGCACATGGGGATAAATCCGATCAAAGCGCAGTTCCATTCGTTTGCTCTTATCGGACTCCAAAAGGGTCTGCAGCGCCAGATCCGTTTGCTCTCCCAGCAGGATGGCATGGTCTGCCCGGGCGGGGCCCGCATTCATGCGGGCCAATTCCTCCAGATGGCGGGCGGTCTTAAACTCACCCATACCACTCCACTTCATCACGGCGTCCCTTGTGTTGTAGACAGCATAGCAGTACCCCGGACTAAAGAGCGCACCTGTGAGGCGGGTGAAGATAGTCTTGTTCATCTCTGCATTGTCCAACTGCTTAACGGATTTAGCCTGATAAAAGCAGGCGCCGTCTGGCACAATCTGCTGAATTGCCCGTTTCTGAAGCGGTGGAAGCAGGAAAGACCGAGTTTCCACACCAGCGCCCATACAGACCGCCACCGATTCTGCGACCCGGTGATTTCGCTCCACATGACTTGCGCTCCCAGAAAAGCGGTGACCACCGGTTGTCGTCAGATACCAGTCAAGGGCTGCCGGGTTGAGGGCCTGCAGGAGAGGTAGCGCACTCTTGTAAAGTCGGATTGTCCTCCTATCCCCTCTTCCGCTGGTGGTGAGCATTTTGCAGGTACCGAGGTCTGCCCCGGTGGGAGTTCGGAAGTGCTGTACCACCTCCAGCCTTCTGACCAGCTCCTCCAGCGTTCGAACACTTCCCAGCAAGTGTAGGGATCGATGCGGAAATTCCCCACAGATGGCCAGCAGGTTAAGCAAACGATAGACATGACTGCCCGGCCGCAGCGTAATCATTCGGACTGCCCGGGGCCGTTGGAATTTGAGGCATGGCTGTTTCTCTCTTTGCCGCAAAACAGCTCCCGGTCACGCCTGGGAAGCCCTGTCTTTTCGGGGATTTTCCGCCGTTTCGGATTTACGTGGGCTTGCGGCCTGGAAACAGGCTTGAAATCCCGTATCTTTTCAGGTCCAAATTTCGCTTGTTTCATATAGTTTTTTCTCCTCCAAATCGTCTGCCTGTGCAGCCTCCAGCCACACAGGAAACCGGCTGGTAGGCACCACATACACCTCCGTACAGTCCACGTCTCCGGCGGCACTGCAATAGTAGTGGGCACACCGCCGGGGGGCATCATCTGGCAGTAGGTAGAGTGTAACGATGTCGGTCACCATGTTGACCTCGATGTTGTCATGGTCGCGGTAGGCACGCTCCGGGCGGTCGCGCTGATATACATGCCGGTAGGCCAGCACGCAGCTGCGGTAGAGTGCCGGCGGCTTGCCGTCGAAATAGCGCCGCAGCGCAGGATAAAGATATTGCTGGATATAGATGGGCGAGCCTGTACCCTTCTTTGGAAGAAGAGCCGGAATCTTCAGCACGAACCACCCCCGTCTGGCATAGCCCATCTCAATGGGGACGGTATCCAGCAGCATCTGCTCCGTCAGTTCCGTCGCCTTCGGATGCCCAGTATAGGCTGGAAGCACTCGTGCGAGCAGGGCCAGTTTCTCCACCTCTGCAGAAAATGCAAAGGCAGAACCGAAAGCGCCCGCCATGTCCTCCCGATCCAGCAGGCGTCGGGTACGGGTAAGTTCTACGGCCGCGCGCTCCATCCGACGCTCAGCGCCAGCCAAAGCCCGCCCAAAATCAGACTGTACCATTCCCACCACCCTCGCTCTCTGTGTAAAATCGCACATTGGGTACCTCCTGACCGTTGTAGTCTACGGTGGCAAACAGGCAGGGGACATTCGGCAACACCAGTTCCTGCGCCATACGGATATGAGGCAGGACAAAAATGTACCGCAGATCCTCCTGAGGCTGAAGCAGACGAGCCAGATGCTGCTCTCCATCATATAGGACCACGATCTCATAGCCGATGTCCTCCTTGAGAAAGAAGATTTGCGACGGATACGTGGCTGGGTAGTGGGCCATAGGCTCAACCTTGTCAATGAACTGCAAAAGCACCCATACCGCGAGAATCATGCGTGGGTCCGGCTGGCACATGGGATCTACCCCCAGATAGTACCCACCGGAAATATCGTAGAGCAATACATCCCGCTTCAGACCCCGGATGATTTTTTCCGCCGTCTGGGGCGGCTTGTCTTTCAACATGCGAATCACCTGAGTCTTTGTCAACGCCCCATACTCCGTCAGCCAATGGACAATGTGCTGTTCTTCCTGCAGCAGCATGGGCCAATTCCCCCCTTTCCAATATGTGCATAATCAGCGGTAATGCGTATTTTGCTCTTTATGCGCGTTTCGTCTTGGTAGAGCTTCAGAGCCTGCGGGAGGTTGTTCAACAGCAGGCCAACAAGTTTTTCATCCAGTTCTACGCCAGCAAGGCTGGAAAGATAGGAACTGGTACGTTGGATACTCCATGGACGCTTATAGGAGCGAGGCGAAAGCAGTGCATCGAAAACGTCAGCTACCGCAACCAACCTTGCATGGGGATGGATCTCGTTCCCCTTCAGGCCGAGGTAGCCGCTTCCATCAATGCGCTCATGATGCTGAAGCGCCACAGTCGCAGCAGTACGCATCGTACCATTGGTATGGCTCAGGATACGGGCACCGACGGTGGTGTGCACGCGCATGAGCACGCGTTCTTCCTCGGTCAGTGGGCCCGGTTTACAAAGGATTGCGGTAGGAATAGCTGTCTTCCCAATGTCGTGGACAAGGGCGGACTGGGTGACCGTTCTCACTTCGGAGTCTGGTAAGCCAGCCAGTTTAGCCAGCATTTCAGAAAGTGCCGCTGTACGGCGGCAGTGAGCCTGCTCTGCAGGAGGCAGAGGTTCGGGAAGATTCATATTGCTGCCCTCCTAACTTGAAAAAATCGGATATCTTCTGTACCACCATTTATGGGGTCTGTGTCTCAGCCAGCTGGTCACGGCTTGCTTCAACTGCCTCGCTGTCCGGAACAGAGGCGGCATCAGCAGTGTCAGCTACTGCCTTCAGCTCTTTGAGCATGGCCTCCAGCTCAGCGCGGTCGGTGGTAATCATCTGCTGTTCCTCCCTGGACGCCTTGATGATGACCGGTACCTTATTGCTGTTGCTGGAAATCAAAGCCTCGCCGCGCTCAAACTGGGTGATGCTGCGGATCTCCGTCCGGGTGAGTTTTAGGACATCCTTGACATACTCAGCTTCATCAGGCTCCAGGTTCAGGATAATTTTGGTTTTGGAGTTATTGAGGATCGCCCTTCCATAGCGGCCATCCTCCAGCCCAAAGAAATCGGAGAGGTCCTGCGTTGCTGCCAGGGCCCCTCCTCCGTAACCTCGTATAATTTTGAAAATCTCCAAGCAGAATTCTGCTGCTTGCTTGTTGGCCGCACCGCCGATCAATTTCCAGATCTCGTCGATGAAGATCATCTTTCGCTTGGTGCGGTCTGCCTTCACCTGGTCCCACACATAATCCAGTGCGATCATCATGCCGACCGGGAGCATCTTGCCCTTTAGTTCTGAAATGTCCAGCACCACATACTTGTTGTCAAGATTAACATTGGTCTGCCGATTGAAGCTCTGGGCACTGCCGGTGACAAATCTACTGACGATTGTGGCCAGCCGGGTGGTCAACGGATTTTCTTTGAGCACCTCATAGAGATCACCCAGGATGGGCATAGTTTTGACCTTACCGCTGCCTGGATCCTCATAGATGGAACTGTTGTCATGGGTAATACCAAATTTGGCATAGGTTTTGACCAGCGCCTCGTCCAACATCTGCTCCTCCTCGTTATTCATATCCGGGATCAGGAGTGAGAAAAAGATCATCAGCTGCTGAATCTTCTTTGCCAGCATTGAGTCAATGTCGGTATAGTCCAATTCGTCAATCAGCTCCATCTCGGGCGTGAGGGTAGGACGGATCTCCATGACATTGATACAGGCACTGGAACCAGGTGCCAACTTAATATACGTGCCACCGATCTTGTGGCACGCCCGCTTGAATTCATGTCCTTTTAGGGGTGCCAGGATATAGCATTGGACACCTCGCATCCGCAGTCTAAGGGCCATCACTTGCGTTGTGAAGGTTTTGCCCGCTCCAGAGGTGCCACAGATAGTAAAGTTGGCGTTTTTGTTGACTTTCGTATTGAATGGATCAACGATGCAAAGGGAATTGTTATGACGATTGAGGCCCAACAGGATACCATTGTCATCTGAGAGCTCAAAGCTCGTAAACATATAGGTGGATGCGGCCCCAGAAGTAAGCACATTACGTTTTGACTTCCGAGCCAGGCTGGGATCGAGAAAGAGAAAAGGCATGGTGGAGCGCAGTGCCGCTTCCTGCTGGAACAGGCAGTCCCCCACCTGGATGTCCATGGACTTCATCAGATCGGTCATCTGCTGCTTGCGCCACTGGAGTTCCTCATATGTGGGGGCAGACACCGTAATGAGCACTGTCATATAGAACAAGTCCTCATTGCGACTTGACAGTCCCTGCTTGATGTAATAGCCAGCCTGGATGGAACCGGCAAGTTCCTCATAGTCCGTGGAAGTATCCTGCAATTCCCGCAGTTTGGTGCGATTGAGGCGGATGCGCTGAGCCACCCGATCAATGGTCTTGCCGCGAATTTCCCTGCGCAGGTGCAAATCTACATCGACACCCTCGCCGGCATTGATTAGGGACGACATCCAGCCTCCCCGTACCTGCTGAGGATATCCGCTCTTTCGGATGTAGAGGTAGGTATAGTACATACCATCCATGACGATATAACCGGGATGGCTCAGATCAAGTCCCCGAGGCGCCACAAAATTAACCGCCCGGATCTTAGGCACCGGATCGACACCAACCACCCTCTTCTTGGCGGTCATAGCGTCCACCACTACACGGTTGAGTCGGCTCTGAAAGGGATCGTCCACACAGGAGCGACGATTGAAATACATATATAGGATCTCGGCCACGAAGGCGTCTTCGTCCTTAGGCTGCACAATACTGTTGCCACACTGGGCAAAGTATGTTCTGGCATTCTGTGTCATCGTCTGCAGGGCGGCGTAGACCTCCCCATAGTCGGTGTCTGCCTGCCGACGTACCGCTTCATACTGAAAGATAAGGAAAAACCTGCGGGTCAGAGCTTCCCGGCTCCCCTCCTCCTGGATGAAGCGGATGGTTCCCTCGCCCAGTTCACGGCATGCAGGTACATCTTCCTTCTCAATATCTGCCTCCAGACCGGCTACATAACGGTCTGAGTCTGCCTTGCGGGTGATGGACTTGAATTGCAGGCGCATAGGCGAGATCTTGAGCCAGCTGGCAAAGGTGGAGATAATACCCCACTGCTCCTCATTGGACCGGAGCAAGAAATTGATAGGCTCAATCTCTAAAATCTTCAGATAACGACCATCGGTGGTCTCAACGATCCCGTTTCGAATCTCTTTGAGAGGAATGTAGTCTTGGACGAACTCCAGATGATTTTCCTGCTTTCCTCGTTCGGGCTGAACCTTTCGCCGGCGGGCGCTTCCTTTGCGTATTTGTTGTGCCATAGCGATATCCTATCCTCCTGTAATGGAGCTGGCGACGCCGTATCCAGAACAGAACCATGTGTGTAGCGAATTGGAGCAAAGAATCTCCTCCGATACCCATGAGGGCGAATACACCCAGCGGAAGCAACGTCATAGTCATCACCACAACCTTTGCGGTGGCTGGTAGGTGCATCCACATCAGTTCCGGGTAGCCTACAAGCAGAAGCAGGAAAACTGCCTCTATTGTATTGCGGGTCTCCAGCAGGCCGCCCAACAGCTTTCCTGAATCGGTGTAGTTGGGCGGAATTGTATAGACATTGCTGAACTCTCGGTCATCCATTGGCGCCTGCCTCCTCTACTTCAAGCGCCGCCGGTAAAAGATCACCTTCTAAATCAATATCATTTCGACGACGGTACTGTGTTACATAGTCGGGCGAATTGAGGACCACTCCAGTTGAGCTGGCGCAGTGTACCCAGAGTTTTTTCCCATCGGCATCCTTTCCCGCATAAAGCAAGACGTGGTTTACAGGGACGGTTCCGGGCACCGCCATAAAGCCCAAGTCGCCGGGCAGCAGTTCTTCCTCTGTGATAGCATGAGTAGCATCCCATTGGTTCCAGCTTCCGTCATAAAGGGTAACTCCCAGGGCAGTCTGATAGACCCATTCAGTAAAGCCCGAGCAGTCCAACCCATAGGGTCGAATCGTCCCTGTACTGCTGGAACCTGCTGCAGTTACCAATTTGGGTGTATTCCACTCGCTATTCCATCCAGGGGCGCTTTTTCCACCCCAAAAATATGGAACCCGCCCTACCAAAGACAGGGCGCAGCGCATCAGTTCCTTTCTCTTACCACTGCAGTCCAGACTGGCCAAAAAGAGATTCAGTTCCGCATCACTGATCGGCGGTACACTACCATCACTGGTCGTACCATACATGGTCATCTTCAAAGCATTGGACATATTGAGAATAGCCTCTCCATAGGTGATGTTGAACTGGTCGTATGTGGCATCCACATCCACCCCAAAGGCTTTAAGAATGACAGACTGGTCAAAGGGATGGATGGTACAGACAACATATTCGACTGTCTCCGTCTCCCCTGTTGCTTCTGATTCCCCGCTTTCTACTGGGACTTGCGCCTCCTTTACCTCATAGGTTACGGCATACATCTGGTCTGCCACAGCATTGAGCTTACTCTGCAAGTCAACTTTTGTGGTACCGCGCTGTCCCATGGAAGCGGAATAGGCCGCCAAGGTATAGCAGGTGTCGTAGTCCGTGGATATCAGAGCGTTGTTAACAAGTGCCTGCATGGACAGCTCATAGTCGTAGCCGCCATCTGCAATGATTTGATCCACCCTGGCCAGCGCAGCATCGTAACCAGACTGAATACAATCCGACACTACAGCGGACAAGTCATCAAAAATAGTTGAGACTTCTGTCGGCCCGTTTGGATCGACCGAAGACGGATCTGTGCGGAAAATGTTATTGAAGACGATGGAAGGTAATGAAACCACTGCAATTACGATGAACAGAAGGAACAGGCAAATAAATATGAGAATCTTGAATAGAGTGTGGCGCAGTGACCAAGCAGCGGACAAGATTGCTCCCCACGGACCAGCAGCTGCAGTGCCAGCTGCAATCTCTGATACCGCTTTTCCGGCCTCCACACCTGCTTTTACTGTTGCCGCTGCCGCATTGGCAGCGGCCTCTCCAGCAGCAGCACCCGCAGCACCGGCGCTGCCTGCACCGGCTCCGAACTGGCGTGCTGCTTCCGCAGCCTGCTGTATACCTTGCAGGTAGTTATCCTGTCCATCTCCAAATCGTTGTTCTTCAGACAAGGGGGATCACCTCGCTTATGATAAAAAAGCGGGCAGACGCATCCCTTAGTGGTACGTCTGCCCGCTGGTCAGGGCTTCTTTCGGTTGGGCGGCTTGCGCTCACCTACAGGCCGCTTCTGGGGTTGTGTATGACGGGACGGAGTGGATTTATAGCGCATTGTCTCCACCATTGTCGTCTGCAGCTTGTCGCCATCGTAGACTGGCTTGCCATCCTCATAGATGGGCCGCCGTTCCACAGTGGGTGTGCCGGGAATGGCATACCACTGACTGCCGCTGCTGTCCTCATACACATGATAGTCGCCGCGAGGTGCCTGATACATGGTTCGGTCAAAGAACGCCGTGCCACTACCATCCTCATGGCGCACCTCCAGGATGCCATCGGCAGCCCGGGAACTGTCAACAGACACCACGGGTTGGTCAAAGCCAGGCATAAATTGCCCGAAGAGTGCCTGGTTGTACTGGGCGGAGGGACTGAAGCCACCGCCGGACGGTGCCGGCGTTTCTGGCTCAAATTCCGGTATAGAGGCGGCAGGCGCCATCGCATACCAGCTCAAGCCATCTGCACCTTGGATGATCTCATGGGGTGCATCCGGCTCCTGGAAGTAGGCACTGTTATACCAAAGGCTATTGCCACCATCCGGGTAACTGGCCTCCAGTGTGCCATCGTCTACCTGCCGCAGCAGTGTGCCATCCGGTGCGCTCGGGAACGCCTCAGACACTTGAGCTGCCTCAGATGCATCACCGGTAAATGCGGGAGTCGAGTAAAATGCGCCCATGCCTTCTCCAGAGGCAACCTGATACCACTGGCTTCCATCTGCTGCCGTGACCACAGTATGGGGCGTATTGGGCATTTCATGCTGGGCAGTACTATATAGGTCCACCTTGGCCTGCCGCCCATCCGGAGCGGTAGCCGTAGTGCTGATGTGACCACCGGTGATCTGCGTGCCGGAATAAGTCATATTGCCTGCGGGGCCACTTGCCAACTGCGGCACATAGCCAGTAATGCTTCTGTCCGCGATTTCGCCTCCAATCGTGCCGGAGACATTGGGTGGCCGTGTTGCCACAGAGGAAATGGAGTTGGGCGTCAGTGTAGCGCCATTGCGGGCAGCCATACCGCCGAAGGTTCGTCCGACAAAGCCGACACCTCCTCCGGCACCCATACGGCTTCCGCCATCCACTACAGCGTCACGCACAAAACTATTGGGCTTATATCGGTTCATAAAACCAGACAGGATACCACCGGCTGAGGCTCCACCTGCGGCGCCGGCTGCGGCCCCGGTAGCACCCTTTGCACCACCGCCAAACACAGAGGCGGCACTTCCGCTGCCGCCTTTGGAAAAACCGGTCAACGCGCGGGCAGCCATCAGCATCTCAATACCCATACTGCTGCCCGTTTGAGCAACTGATAGGCCCAGCGCCGCCAGATAACTGTCACATTTCTGAGCGATCTTCAGCAACGCAAGTGCGCAGAAGAGCCAGAGAAAGATGTTGCCCTGGCCATTGGTCAATGCGCCGCCGTTTGCAATGAATTGGCCAACAGAAGAGTTAAAGGCACGCAGGAACCAAACATTGAGTACCAGGAGCAAAAGCTGGGAACCGACCATACGGCACCAGCTTTGAAAGACCCGGGATGTGGCTTTTGAAGCACCCATGGCATAAGCAAGTGGTGATGTATAGCAGAGAACACCAACCAACACATACCGCTCTACAGTCTCCAAAAGCAGCTTAAAATAGTTCCAAGCCAAGGCAATCATGAGGATGATCAAAAGAATCAGGCCCACTACCGTGGCTACAGAAACGAGTGTGGTGAGTCCATTGGTCAGCGCCTGCTCAATTCCAGCAAAGGTAAAGTCACCAGGATCCAATGTGGAGTCCATCAGCGCTGTGTATGGTGCCCGCGCAATATCCAGCGCGAGGCTGAAGATGGGTTTTGCATATGAGATTAGGACACCGAAGATTGCGCCTCTGGCCAGCACTGTGAGTGGGTTCTCTGTTTCCGCCAGCGGGCCACTGAACGCGCGGAATATCTGCCAGACTACCACCAAGAACAACAGCGCCCAAGCTGTGTACTGGATAATGGAGTAGGCACTAACGGCAAAGGGAAAGTATTCCTCCATTGCCGTCATGTCTGTTCCAAGCGCCCCAATGAAAACCCCTGAGATGGCATCCATAATCTGGGTCATCACACTGGCTACCCAGGTCGCTATGCCTTCAAAGATCCAATCTAACATAATATCGATTCCTCAACATGGATGGGGGCGGCTTGAGCGCCGCCCCCATCGTTGGTTGGTATTGCTTAATAGCCCGTCCGGGGCAGAGTCGGAACAGGACCGCCTCTATAAACAATGGTCACCCACCGGTCAGTAGCCTGAATCCACTGATTCTTCCACATGCCACCCACATCGCACTTATTGGCAAAGCGGTATTCATGAGAAAGCCCGGACAGCACATCACAGTAAATGTACGGTGTTTCTACCTGCCGGAAGCCACCAGGGACTCGACCGAAGAGGAAGGTGACCTGGGTTACATACTCGTTGGAGGCCAGGCCAAGCGCCGCCGGGGAAGCGTCCAAGGTGTAGTTCTGCAAGGTATTCAGGTTATCGGCCAACACCCGCTGAGTGTTGGAGAGATTGGTCTGGAATACGACCTTATAATTGAGCCGCGCCGAGTAAGTGCCAGTGATGATCTTATCCAGTCTGACTGCATCGGTCGGCAGCGTGTCACGCCAGTAGAAGCTATCCAGCGGCACAGTGCTGTTGTTCCCGATATCCTTGAAGGTGTAACGGATCTCCTGGCCAGGCACGACCTCCGTGTAACCACTCTTGCTGATAGAAACATTGGTGTAAACACTTTCGTTCAGGAACTCAATCTGGACAATCTGCCCCTCATGCTCCAGGTAGACCGTCACTTCTTCGTTGCTGACAGAGTAATACTGAGGGCTGGACACCTCTTTTATGATGTAGCGGCCCAAGGGGAGAGGTTTGGAGACTGCAAGGCCTCTGCTGTTGCTCTCAATGGTGTCCACAAGAACATTGGCCTTGTTGTAGATCTCAAACACAGCGCCTTCCAGCGGGGTGCCAGCCGGGAAGCCATTGATGGCATTGTCATCTGCGGACTTCTTCCAAATTTGAATTTGGGCTGTGATGGGAGTGTTCTCCCACTCAATCTCTGTGGTCGCACCATCTCTGATGTAGACAGTCTTCAACTCGTCATCCACCAAGTATCCTTCATTGTCCAGCTCACGGACATAGTAACGCCCACTGGAGAGATCATCCACATAGACATAGCCGCGGTCATCGCTGACATATTCACCGATGGGGTTCTTGTTGCTGTCATACACCAAGAAATGCACACCATAGATGCCTTCACCAGTGGTCGAATCGATCTTATGGATGAGAAGGCCACTGAACGCCTCATTTTCAATGCGGATGGAAGTAGTCTTTCCGTTTTCGACCTCAAAATAATGCGGCGTATCGTCTAAGCGGTACCCCTCCCCTGCCTCGATCTCCACGGCGTAGTACGAACCGTCCTCCAGGGAAAGGAAGGCGCGTCCGTTCTTATCGGTCGTGATGGTATCGATCAGTTCATCGTCCAGTTTCCGAATCTCAAATGTGGTATTCGGGATCCGCTTACTGGTCCGGTTGGCGTCAACCTTCAGGATCTCGACTCCACCAATCGGATCATTGTAAAATGTAAGGGTTTGTGTATCCGCGGCATTAACCACTACCGTCTGAGTCTGGGTGGCGGGGTCGATGGTGTACCCCTCGATGGTTTTCGTTTCCTTGACCACGATGGTTCCGGTCACTCCACTGATGCGGATCTCACCGTTGGCATCGGTGGTATAGAGGCCCTTACTGGACAGATGCCCATTATCGGCATCGACGTAGCCACCGTTCGCATAGGTCAGTTCAAACTCCACGCCAGTCAAGGGTTCATGGGTCACGCTGTCAAGCTTCCGGATGACCAGCGTTCCCTTCGCCTCATTGTAGAAACGCAGGGTCTGCACTTCGCCAGCTTTGATCTTGATGGACTTGGGGGTAGTGTCCAGCACATAGCCTTCCAGTGTCTTGGTTTCCCGAGCGGTCACCGTAGTGCCGGGCTCCAAACCGTCGATGACGATGCGGCCGTTTTCGTCGGTGATGTATTCACCGTTGTTGGGGCCTACGACCTCGCCGCTGGAATCAGTCACCAGGAACGTCACGCCTTTCAGGGGTGTCGTCGTTCCCTCGATGTACTTCTCGATTACCAGCGTGGTGCTGGGGGTATTGTAGAACGTAATCGTCTGTGTGTCGTTGGGATTGACGACCACAGTCTGGGTCTGGGAACCAGGGTCAATGGTATAGCCAGGGATGGTCTGGGTCTCTGTGACTACCAGGGTGCCCACCACACCATTGATCTGGATCTTGCCGTTCTTGTCAGTCTTATAGAGGCCGTTGCTGGAGATATAGCCGTTTTCATCGGGGACAAACTCACCAGTGCTGGTCGTTACCTTAAAGGTAACTCCCTCAAGGGGCTCACCAGTTTGGGAGTCCCGCTTATCAATAATCAGGGAGCCAGCTTTGGAGTTCGTAATAACAACCGTTTGGGTGTCCCCATTCTCGCCAACCACCACATTGGTAGAGGCCTGGTCCATGACGTACCCCTTGGGAGCCTTGATTTCGGTTAGTACAAAAGTGCCAGGGGCCAAATTGGAGATGCGGATCTCCCCTGCCGAGTCGGTGGTAAAGATGCCGTTTTGGGTCAAAGTGCTGTCACCGATTACTCCATCCAGTCCAACCTCACACCCGGCCGCGGTCGTTACTCTGAACTGAGCTCCAGCCAGGGGCTGCCCAGTAGCACTGTCTCGCTTTTGGATAATGATGGAACCTTTGGGTTGGTTCTTAAAAGTCAGGCTGACTGTCCTACCTTCCTTAATTTGGATGGTCTGGCTCTGGGTATCAATAATATAACCCGGCGGCGCTGCGACCTCAGTCACCACCACGCTCTTGCCGGGTTTGAGCCCCTCGATACGAATTTCACCATTCTCGTCCGTGCGGAAAATGCCGTTCGAGTCGCCAATGACAGTTCCGTCTGCATACACAATTTTGAACTCTGCATCCGGAAGTGTGATGCTGGGGTTGACCGAGCACACCTTTCTTACAAGCAAGATGCCGTCCGGCATATTCTCAAAGCGCACAGTGACTACACTCTGCTCACCGCTATCTGCCAGGTAGATGGTTTCAGAAGACTGAATGATGCTGTAGCCGTTCGCAGGGTCCACTTCTTCCAAAATATAGGTGCCAGCCTTGAGGCCTGTCCAGATGGCAGTCCCGTTTTTGCCGGTCACTTTCTGGCCAATCACGGTACCACCTGTGCCAGAGGTTCCGCCGAGGTATCTCAGCTGGAAGGTACACCCAGGCAGCACCTCGCCGGTGACACTGTCATACTTTTCTACAATAATGGCGTTGAGCGGTACGTTTTCAAATTGTACTGTCTTCTTCTCTCCGCCGTGGACAATAACCTTTTGGACTGTGGGTTCCTTCATTTGGAATCCAGGAGCAGGCGCAACCTCTTCAATCGTAAATTCGCCGGGGTACAGACGCTGCCCCTGTTCATGCAGGCGAATTTCGCCGTTGGCATCGGTCGTGATTTCTCCAAAGTCAAAAGATTCCGGTGCATCCGCAGCTTCCCCGGTGCTGGTGTAGGTCACGTGGAAATGCGCACCCTCGACGGGGGCGCCACCGACACTGTCCACCTTATAGATTGTCAGTTCAGGGGCTTTGTAGTCCTTGAACACCACTTTCTTTGAATCACCAGCGTTGAGAGTGATGGTTTGCTCACGATCTGCATCCTTATCGGGCAGATAGTAAGGGGCAGGGACAGACATTTCCGTGATTTTATAAGTGCCCGGCTGCACCCGTAAAGTGACGGTACCGTCCTGACCAGTAGTCACGTCGTGCTGATAGTCGCCGTCGATTGCCTCAATCCGAAATACAGTGCCAGGGATTGGTGTAGTGGAATCAGCTGCGTCTACCTTGGCGATGGTCAGTTCAGGCTGCTTGAGATTGTCAAAAATCAGCTGCTTATTATCACCAGGCCCCAGCCAAATAGTTTGGGTCGGCTCCGCTGCCACCACATAGGGGTCAGGGACGGAGACCTCTGTCACCTCGTAACTGTCTACGGGGATGCCAGTCAGTGTGGCAGTCCCGTCCTCGCCGGTCGTCACATCCATGTGGTATCCATGATGGATACCTTTGATTTCAAATACGGCACCAGGGACAACTTCCCCAGTCTGTCCGTCTCTTTTCAGAATGGTCAGTGTCGGGAGCATCTGGTCTACCGCCGTGACGGTAACAACGCCACCCCCGTCCACAGTAGCCTGATCCACATGTGCGATAACAGGCTGCTGCAGCTTGGCATAGGGAGCAGGTACGGACACTTCGAAAAATGCGTACATTCCTTCAGTGACATTAGGAACAATGATGCTGCCATCCGCATCGGTGGCCTCTGTGGCAATGATCTGACCGTCCTTGACCACGTTGAACACGGCGCCCTCAATAGGTTTATCGGAATCATCCAGTTTGATCAGCTGGACTTTGACTTTGGCGTCGTCTTCAAAAATCAGGTCAACATCATGTTTACCATCCCAATAGAACTCCTGCCTCACTTTGTCCGGATCACTGCTGATGGTATACCCATTAGGCGGGGTAACCTCCGTTGCAACAAAGGAACCAATGGGCATGGAGTCCCAGGGAACGTCCTCCAGATAACCGCCTGCACCGGTCGTATAAGTGCCGACAAATTCATTGTCCACACCCTCGATTTTGATGACTGCTCCGGCCAGACCTTTCGTGGGATCATCCGCATCTACTTTTCGGATGGAGCCCTCGCTGGTAATGACTGGCGTGTCGGTAAACGTCACAACGACAGTCTCTCCGTTAGAGTTGGGAAGAACCACGTACTGGGGGCCCGCATTATCGATTTGATAGTCCTCTGGAGGCGCCAGTTCCGTGACGGAGTATGTCGATGCATCCAGATTGGTGAGCGTAACAGTCCCGTCACTCCCAGTAACAACTTCCTTTTCAAAGGTCCCGTTGGCGTTCTGTACGAGGAATCGAGCACCAGGAAGCGCCTTATTGGGATTGGTTGCATCCACTTTTTTAATGGTGAACTGATACCGCTCCCGGGTGATTGTCAGGTCACCAATAATGATGCCCTGAACATCATCGGCGGGGTGCTGGGCAGAGCCGGGACCAGCGTAGTCATACTCATACACTTCGCAGTCGCCCCATACTCCTTGGGCACCCAGGTCCAGAATATACTGGGCTCGATCTCGAAGAGTCGTGCCGTCTACAACATCATCAATGCTGGTATAGTTGGTATGCTCCAGATTGTTATAGACGTACATCAATTCTTCAGCGCAGACCGCAGCAGGATCATTCAGGGTTCCCTGCTTATAGCGCCAGACCACTGCCTGCACCCATGCATTCATGGTCCAGGTATAGTCAGAACCCCAAACTTCATCAACGCCCAAGGCGTGCGCTTGATCCGTAAAAATACCGCGGCTATGGGCATAGAAATAAGCCATCATAATCTTAACCGTCTGATCATTGATGGCCTTCGGACTATCCCACTTATGACCATTTAGGGACCATCCCATGCCGCCACCATGGTCGGCACAGAACCCCATTACGGTATCACCATTGAAGTCAAATTTCATTTGATGGAGCCAGCAGGTGCTGAGTGCCGCAGACTCATAATAAACACCGTTATGGGTGCAGTCTTCCATGACAATAGTATCCGGGCTGGCTGCAAAAGCGGTGCTGGGCAGGAGTCCGAGCATGCAGATAAGCGCCAGGAAGAGACACATGAGCCGCATGGGCACAGCAGGAATTCGTTTCGATTTTTCCATGCAGATAAACTCCTTTTTGCTCATTTTTTACATAAGAAAAGCCTCCCAGCATCTCTGCCGGAAGGCTTTTCGTGTTCAAAGTTACGAATATGGATTGATAGTGCCGGACATTCCGACAAACAGATAACAGTAAGTCACCCCCTTATACCGCTCAACGCCAACACCCAGACTATCCGCCTTCGGATCTATCATTGCCTGAAGGTGTCCCGGCGAGTTGCACCAGTTATCCACAGCTGTCCGTGCTACTTCCTCAAGCGGGACGCCGGTAAATACAGTGAGATTGCAGTTGAATCCATGCGGATATCCGTGCGCAAGAACCAGCTCACACTCCTCTTGGCTATCATGCCAGGTGTTTCGGCGCGTCGCATAGTCCTGTGCCGCTTCCATGAGTGACTGGTCAGCCGGGGCCACAGATAAGCCATACTCCTGCCGAACCTGATTGACCAGGGCAAGGATTTCCTCTCTGATCTCCAGATTGTCCGAGTAATCGGTTCCAGTCTCCGACTCCGTCAAACCACCAGTGTCAGCCGGTACGATCATCACGAGGTTGCCCCGCTCTCCGTCAGCTGTGACAGCGAAAATTCTTGCGAATCCAGGAGATTTTGCAACTGCGACCCAATTTCCAGAAACCTGCTCCACCGCAATCACATCTGGATTGCTTGACACAAGTTCATTGACTTCCTCCGCAGGGGAGACAATCAGGCCACTTCGGGCCCCTACCTCCAAAGTAGTTCCTTTGTAACTGCTGATAGAGACAGATTCTTCCGTTGAATCATCCGGCTCATGAGAGTTACTCCAGGTCAACGCCCGATATAGCATAAGTGCCAGATCACCGCGGGATATTGCGACCTTTTGTGAAACAGCAGGCGAACTCAAACCGAGATCACAGGCAGTATTGCATGCATTGGTGTAGTCCCACTCTATCTCTGGCAGTGCAAGATACCGTAGGATCACCGTACATGCTGCCGCAGGAGTTACATAATCCTCTGCACCAAACAAATTTCCACCATAACCAACCATGAGGCCGTGGTAGGAACAGTAACCGACATACTGCTTGGCCCAGTCTGGGACATCCAGAAATTTACACTGAGCAACGTAAAACTCTTGATTATTCTCTACCAGCTCATGTTCACCGTGGATTCGGGAAAGGATGGTAGCCAGATGAGCTCGGGTCAGTGGACCGTCAAAGTTCATGTTCCCTTCCCCATCTCCAACCATGATGCCGCGACTACTCAGGTACTGTGATGCAAGTTCCAGCTCTTCGTTGCTGTCCTCCATCGCAAACGTCGGCAGTGTCAGTGAAAGCGTAACAGCTGCGACAAGTAACAGAATAGACAGTCTATGCATGCTGTTGCCCCCCTTCTTTGTATTTGACTCTATTACATCAAAACGGGGCCAGTTTTGCAAATGTTTTGTTACGAAACCTCACGAGCCTGCACACACCAGCGCAGTTCCGGCACATTCCGGACACAAGTGATCAGCGTGATCAGGTTTTCGCTACTCCGACCAAGCCTTGAGAAATCCGTTTCCTCAATCTTCCCAACGAAGAACACTTCATAGGTGCGCGTACCAAGTTTCGTGGTGTAGGTGATCCGGTCTCCCTTTTCCAAGGTATGGATTTGACCGAAATGGTTGGTAACCCCTCGGTTGTGTCCCGCAATCCCGACATTTCCGTCCCAACAGGAGGTGGACTTGAAATGGCCGGCTCCTTTTGCAAGGCTTTCCAGGCTCTCGTCTTCATACACCTTTACGGAAAGCCCAAGGGTGGGAATCTTCAGCCTACCGAGACTACCGTCCTCGTAAAACAGTCCGTCTGGCAGTGTGAACTTGTTGCTGCTCAAGCTGGTGTCCTGCGAAGGGGTGCTGTCATCATAGGCTGCCGGCGGCACATAAATCGTATCACCGCTAATGGTGCTGCTCGTCGATGTGTTGGATTGAGGGATCACGGCTGTACCGGCGCCAGGCAGATAGGATTCAGGACTGCCGAATGGTGGCGCCAAAACAGCGGTATTTTTGCTGCGGTCGATGTTGCTGCTCTCCGTCACTCCTCCGCCAACTACAATCACCTGGTCAACAGAGGTGGACGGAGCATACATGGGTCCATCCGAGTCAGCAAATTCATACTCCGCCGCCAGTGCCGGAGTCGCCATCATCGCCGTGACGGCCAGCAGCAGCATCATCGCTTTCAGCCAGTTCCTCATATGTCTTCCGCTCCTTTCTTCTCATAATCAGATAGGTTCCTCCACCACCGGCAGCGAGGGCCGCCAGTACGGGAAGAGCAATCATAAGCCAGTTCAGCCACGTGGCTTGAGGCTGCCCCTCCTCCACCGGTTCAACCGGCGTACCTGTAAAAATAACGGTATAGCGAATCACTGTAACGCCAGTGCGATATACCTCACCCGAATAGGTTGCCTTTGTGGTATACCCTGTCACGTAACTGACCGTTTTACTGCCGCCATAGGTACAAACAGCGGTAAATCGGTCGCCGATCTCATAATCATCAGCATTGTAGGTATTGTCTGTCTGCCACTGCACATCCTGCAGTTGCAATGTCCGACCACCCTCAGTGATGCTCTTTGGCAGATGGTTGAGATCTTGGTTGGCCAGATTGGGATAGGTGCGGGTAGCAGTTACTGGCTGGGTGCTGCTGCCATAGCCGGCAGCCTCTGTCTTGATGCTGTCCAGATCGAGTGTCAGGGTTCCAGTAAACCCCTCCTCTGTTGTGACCTCTTTCTCCTGGGGCAGCAAGGACAGGATCGTGTCCATGTCCTTTTTTTTGCTGTCCACAGTCTCCTCCTGGGTGATGACTTGCGTCTCACTGCCAATGATGACTTCCCTCAGCACATCAGTGCATTCATACAGGAGCCCATCCCGTTCAAACTGCCCCATCGGCAGAGTAGATGGATCAGTATTAGGTGAGAGGTCATACACCTTGCGGATCTCCTTGTTCTCCTGGTCGAGGATAATATCGACCGGGAGCATGGCATCCGGATCCGTCACATCCACACTGACCGCACCCGCAGGCAGTGTCAGCATGGTCAAAAGCAGGAGCGATGCGGTGACAGATAAGAATTTTTTCTTCACTGACATATCCTCCTCAGTTCTGAGTTCTGATTTTGCCCTTACTGGACTCGATGGGTGGTTTAGGGTGTGTACTGTCCGCCCTGGATCAGCGGCTGCAGATAGGCGACCACAAAACCCAGAGTATTGAGCACAATCCAGGTCACGACAATTCTCTTCAGCCAGCTGGTTGCCTCGGCAACCGCACGCTCATTACGGGAGATCATCCGTACCAGCAGGGCTACCGCGGCCGCTGTCACCGCTACGATGGTGGAAATGCCCACCAGCTCGCCATAGACATCTGCGATAATGGTAGAGAATCGCGTCCACATGGTATCCGCCGCAGCGGCCGGCTGGGCGAACATCACCATCATGTAGCAAGACACCATCGCCATCTGGAATCCGTTGCGCAACCGCTGGGATACTCTCACCCAGCGATCTCGCCTGCTCTCGTCCTTTGCCATTTGCTTCCCTCCTTTTCTCGTCATATTGGCAGCAAAAAGCCGCCTCGAAGCGACTCTTCAAAATCACTTCAAGGCGGCTCCCTGCCGTCAGGTCCAATTTTGGACAATAACAAGATAGCACATCTTCACTCCCCTTGTCATCCGCGCCGACCTTGCCATTTTTCTGCCTTTTCTCTGCCACAAAATAGGACATCACCCCTCCAGCAGTGTCAACAGCTCAAGCCAGGCGTCCAAGCAACCAGCCGGGGCTGTCCACAGCCTAATGGAGAGGATATTAACCGCCTGCTGGCGGAGACGGTAATAATGCCGCTCCGAGATATCCAGGCGGTACAGAATGTCCGTGTGGCTCGGCTTATCAGGCGTAATGAATGTCTGGAAGATGATGTTATACATGAGCTCTCCGTTGCCCGGCTTATGGCGCAGGACAGTCAGAGCCTCGTTGATTCGATCCAGCAGAAGGCGGGATTTTCGGATGCTGAGCAGCCGATGCTCCAGTTTTGCATTTCCCAGCGCCATCTGTGTATCTACCACACTGAGAAGTGCATCCAGATCCTTCAGTGGCTGATCCAGTTCCTGGGCAACCTCACCAGGGAAGCACTCCAGAGCCCAAACGATGTCTCGATAGTGCTTGAGCATAACCTGGGTGTTGTGGTACATATTCCGACGAAGCTCTTGCTCCGCAAGTCTGGCTTTCGCATTTGGAATGTCCGGATCCTCCACGATTCCCCTGCGCTCCAGCAAGTCACGCAGCTGCTCCTGGGGAATCACACTGTTCTGATTCGGCAGTTCACCACAAAGGGATGCCTTCAAATCTGCCATTTTCAATACCTCCATCATCCTGATCCGCAGGCCCGGCCCTAGGCGTGGTCCCACAGAAAAATTCAAAGTTTGGCGTCCCTGGAGAGGACCTTTGGCAGTCCTCCCAAACATACTCTAAAATCTTACACGGAGAAAAATACGCGCGCGTAATATTACAGCCCGCATCTGCAACACGACAATTCTTCTGCTCCTGGGGCATTACTGTACGGCTATACCACGCAATCAATTTACAGATGCGAGCATGATCGCTCAGCTGCTTCCCGTACGCATTGGTGTCTTTTGTACGTATTTCTTTCAAAATGCGCTCAACTTCGTCCTGGGACGGCAAGGAAAACTGTTCTCCGGCTGGATAGGCCACGTTAAAGATGATGCAGCCAAAAGAACCTGGAAGCTTATACAGCGGGAAGGCATCCGCATGTTTTTTGAAAAAGCGCCAGACCTTTGTCTTTTCCCATCCCCAACGCTTACCTAGGGACTCCAGTGTCAACACGGCACCATACTGTCCAAATTGGACAGCTGGCGTTAAATGAGAAAACGCATTGCTCGGCTCATGCCAAACTGTGTGACACCAGAGATCCAGCCATGCGTCCGCCTCAGCAAATTGATAATGCCGCTCTACAAGCCTCTGTGTGACGTTTCTAGGCAGGCATAGGAATCCATACCCCTCCGTCGTGTAAACGGCCTCACGGCCCGCACAGGGCTCACCAGAGCATCTTATGACCCAGTCTGTAACCTGATAGGTCATCTTCTTAGTTTTTGAATCCAGTGAGTAGGTAATATAACCTCGATCCGCAAGCTCACCCATTAGGTTCAACGCCTTCTGACGACGATTGATCCCAAGGATACTTTTAAGACCAACAATACCACCTGCCCAGCCACCGACACTTATCTTGTTAATGTAACCGCAATACTTTGCATGCCCATTTCGAAAGGCTGCTCGGGAGGCCAGACGCGCCCAAGCACCCATTATGCCCTTCCCGGGCGGCAACTGATTTCGCGGCAGTTTGACCCACTGATATTTAAGTAGACACTTCATTGCGCTGACCTCCTTTCTGGTAGATTGAAAAAAGCCTCGCTCCGTGCTACACTGATTAACACGAAAGCGAGGCTTGATTAAAATGCTTTATGCGTGTGATAATTGCCATTACCTGTTCCCCAGAACAGTTGAAAAGACCTGTCCTGACTGCGGGAAACCGACCATTCGTCCAGCAACCGATGAAGAACAAGAGGATTATAAAAATCGGCGTAATGAGAATCTTTGGACTGATGATAACGGTAGTTGTTGAGCTCTGCCAGCAAAGCCGATTTTCTGACTCACTACCCATGCAGTTTTTCTGCCCATAGCACATTTTTTATCTGTGTATACGTACTACATTTCATGGGATGTATTTTACACACCACAAATATAGAATTACGCCCGAGGCTCGTAAGTCTCGGGCGTTTCTTTTGCAGTATTCTTTTGGGGTATTCTTTACTTGGTATATCCCCAAAACCCTTCAATCATTTCTATTGCAGCGGCCGTTTCTACGAAAAGAGGCCAAATCGAAGCGACTGCCTCCCCAATTATAACTGTGCTATCCCTACGTGCTATATCAGACCCTGTCTCAACTGGTGTAAAATTGGTGTAATTCACTCGGCAGCCATACCATCAAAGTACCGATTTCCCAGGCATTACAGCGGTTTGGTGGGTTCTCTATGTATTTTCAGCGCCTTTAAATACAAGGCGGCACCTCGCAACACATATACTTCTGAATAAAGTATTATATCAAGGAATGAAGGCTATTGCAAATCCTTTTGCCCCCGAAACACATAAAACAGGACTGCGGATGATCCGCAGTCCTGTTTCTTTCCGGTTGATGCCCTCAGCCCTTCAGCTTCTCAATGGCAGCTTTGCGGCATTCTGCTCCGCCCCCAAACCGCACGGCGGTTTGGGAACCCCATTTCATTCTATCTGTTCGGGTGAAATGAATTCACCCGGCATCAAGGTTTTACCTCCGGCAAAACGCTTGGCGCCGCAGAGCGGCGGCTCGCTTACGCTCGCAAAAGAGGCGGAGCACTCTGGCAATCACTCAACCCTTCAGTTTCTCGATGGCGGCCTTGGCGGCATTCTGCTCCGCCTCTTTTTTGCTGCGGCCCTTGCCCTGGCCGATGGGGGTACCGTTCAGGTCCACCTCCACCGAGAAGATCTTGGCGTGGTCGGGGCCCTGGGCACCGATGAGCTGATAGCCCAGCACCTGGCCGCTCTCCCGCTGAACCAGCTCCTGCAGGGCGGTCTTGTAGTCCCGGCTGGCGCTCTTCTCCTCTTCCCGGTCCAGAATAAACTTCTGAATGATTTTTCTGGCGGAGCCGATGCCCCCATCCAGATAGACGGCGGCGATCACCGCCTCCACCGCGTCGGCCACGATGGAGGGCCTCTCCCGGCCGCCGCCGGCGTCCTCACCCTTGCCCAGTTTCAGGTAGGCTCCCAGGTTCAGCTGCTGGGCCACCTCCACCAGGCTGCCCTCGCACACCAGGGCCGCCCGGGTGCGGGTCAGATCCCCCTCGGGCAGATCGGGATGGGTGCGGAACAGGTAGTCCGCCGTCACCATACCCAGCACGGAGTCTCCCAGAAACTCCAGCCGCTCATTGCTCTGGCACCCTCTTGCCTTGTTCTCGTTGGCATAGGAGCTGTGGGTCAGAGCATTTTCCAACAGGGCCCGCTGGTTGAAGCGGTAACCCAGCTTTTCTTCCAAGGCTTCCATGGCCGTCCCTCCCTTTCATGACAGGAGCCCCGCCGTCGGCGGGGCTCCCCAGTCTGATTCTGTGTCAGTCTTCCAGTTTGGACTTCAGATAGCGGACCAGGTCGGCCACAGTGGCAACGCCGGACAGGTCGTCCTCGTCCATATTCTCCAGGCCGAACTCCTCTTCCACCGCCATGGTCAGTTCCACGATGTCCAGAGAGTCGGCACCCAGGTCCTCGAAGGAGGTGTCCATGGTGATGCTGTCAGCTTCCACACCAAACTGCTCGGACAGCAGACCGGCAATCTTCTCAAAAATCATGTTCATCTACTCCTGTCGCATCCGTCGTCCGACGGCGTCTTTGCATTTGCACTATGATAATAGTGCAAGTCTTGAGCGCCTGTCAATAGGTAACTCAAATTTTTTCCTCTGCGTTGGTAGGCAAACGCATATATTCGATATTCTCCACTAGATCATCGATCATGCCGGAGGAGGCAAAATCCCGGGCCTGCCGGATGGCGTTCTTGATGGCGTAGTCGTTGGAGGAGCCATGGGCCTTGATCACCGGCTTGGAAATACCGATGAGGGCGGTGCCGCCCACCTCGCCGGAGTCCATCTTCTTTTTAAACTGCTTCAGCCCGCCGGACACCAGCACCGCCGCCAGCTTGGTCAGAATGTTTTTCTTGAACATGGCCTTCAGTTCCTTGGCCATATACCCGGCGGTGCCCTCCATGGTCTTGAGGAAGATGTTGCCCGAGTAGCCGTCGGACACAATGACGTCCACCTGGCCGAACACCGCCTCCCGTGCCTCCACATTGCCCACGAAGTGAATCCGCCCGGCCTTGTCGGCGGCGGTGAGCAGGGCATGGGCCTCCCGCTGCAGGTCGGTGCCCTTGGAGGGCTCCGCGCCGATGTTCAGCAGGCCCACCTTGGGCTCGGGCCGCTTGAGCACCCGCTCGGCATAGTAGGAACCCATGAAGGCAAACTGGAGCAGGTACTCCGGGGTACCCTCGGCAGTGGCGCCGCAGTCGATGAGCACCGCCCCGCCGGCGCCGGTGGGCACCACAGGGGCCAGGGCGGCCCGGCGAATGCCGCGCACCCGCTTGATCATCAGGGTGGCTGCGGAGAGCAGGGCGCCGGTGCTGCCGGCGGACACAAAGGCATCGCCGTCCCCGTTTTTCAACAGATTGAGGCCCACAGTGAGGGAGGAGTCCTTCTTCTCCCGGAAGGCGGTGGCGGGGTTGTCGCACATCTCCACCACCTGGCTGGCGTGGGCGATCTCCAGGCCGGGAGGCAGTTGATCGATACCGTCGTCCTTCAGGACCTTGAGAATATCCTCTCCCCGGCCCACCAGGATGACCTCCACCCCCAGCTCACGGACCGCGGCCAGTGCGCCCCGCACATTGGAAGCAGGCGCGTTGTCGCCCCCCATGGCGTCTACGATGATCTTCATATGGTTCTCCTCTTCTTTCTATGTTCTTCCGTTTTCAGACGGGTTGGGGTCTCAGCCCTCTACATCCAGTCCCGCCAGCATTTCCAGAGCCCGCTTGGAGAGTTCGGCATTCTTGTTCCGCTTGTTCCCCACGGAAATCATATTTCCGTGGGGCCCCGATCCTGAAATCTGCTCGGGCGAAGTGAATTCGCCCGGCATCAAGATTTTGCTTCGCAAAATACTTGGCGCCGCACGGCGGCGGGTCGCTTTCGCTCCCGGGCAAGCGGACGCGCCTTATTCTACATCCAGGCCCGCCAGCACTTCCAGGGCCCGTTTAGACAGTTCCGCATTTTTGTTCCGCTTGCCCTTGACCTTATAGCCCAGGGGCGGGATAATACCGAAATTCACGTTCATGGGCTGGAAATCGGTGACGCTCTCATTGCTGATATACAGGGCCAGCGCGCCGGTGGCAGTCTCCTGCGGGAAATCTACCGGCGGCTTTCCGGTAAGCCGCCGTGCCAGCTCCACCGCCGCCAGGAAGCCGGAGGCGGTGGACTCCACATAGCCCTCCACACCGGTGATCTGTCCGGCAAAGCAGATACGCGGGTCCTTCTTCACCCGGTAGTACCGGTCCAGCAGCCGGGGGGAATCCAGATAGGTGTTGCGGTGCATGACGCCGTAGCGGACGAATTCCGCATTTTTCAGGGCAGGGATCATGGAGAACACCCGCTTCTGCTCAGGCCACTTCAGATGGGTCTGGAAGCCAACCAGATTGTAGATGGTGCCATCGGCATTGTCCCGCCGCAGCTGCACCACGGCAAAGGGCTCCTTGCCGGTCTTGGGGTCCCGCAGGCCCCGGGGCTTCAGGGGACCGTAGCACAGGGTCTGCTTCCCCCGGCGGGCCATGACCTCCACCGGCATACAGCCCTCAAACACGTTCTTGTCCTCAAAGCCGTGGACCTCCGCCTCCTGGGCGGCACACAGCTCAGTCCAGAAGGCGTCGTACTCTTCCTCGGTCATGGGGCAGTTGATGTAGTCCGGGGTACCCTTATCGTAGCGGGAGGCAAAGAAGGCGCTGTCCATGTCTACGCTTTCAAAGGTGACCAGAGGGGCAGCGGCATCAAAGAAGTTGAGGTAGTGGCTCTCCGGGAAGAAATCCTTGATGGCATCTGCCAGCACGTCGGAGGTCAGGGGCCCAGAGGCCACAATCACGTTGCCCTCGGAGGGGATGGCAGTAACTTCCTCCTCCACCACAGTGATGAGAGGATGATTCCGGATCTTTTCGGTGATGGCCTGAGCAAAGCCATGGCGGTCCACCGCCAAAGCGCCGCCGGCCTCCACCCGGTGCTCGTCGGCGCAGGAGAGGATGAGGGAGCCCATCCGCCGCAGCTCCTCCTTCAGCAGGCCCACCGCGTTCTCCAGCTGGTCGGAGCGCAGGGAGTTGGAGCACACCAACTCGCCAAACCACTGGGTATGGTGGGCGGGAGTCATTTTATGGGGCTTCATTTCCTTCAAAATCACAGGGATACCCCGCCGGGCCAGCTGCCAGGCGGCCTCACACCCAGCCAGACCCGCGCCGATCACGAGTACAGGTTCCATAGGTTCCTCCTTGGAGTAGGGTCAACGGATGAAGTTGGTCCGCTGGGCGGGTTCCCGCTGGGGCAGGCCGTACTGGGCCTTGCCCAGGGCAATGCTCTTGACCAGGAAAGCCATGTTTCGGGCCAGGGTACGCATGGTTTGCAGCCCCTCCGCATCCTGGGCGGCCTCGCCGGGCGCTCTGCCGTGGATGCTGTTCCAGTACTGGCTGGAGGCCACCGGCATCCCGCTGATGGTAAAGAATTTGTTCAGCTCGTCAAAGGTGGATGACAGTCCGCCCCGGCGGGCAGCCACCACGCTGGCTCCCACCTTCATGGTCTTGTCAAAGGGGGTGGAGTAAAACAGGCGGGTCAGAAAAGCCACCAGGGTGGCATTGGCCGAGGCGTAGTATACCGGGCTGCCCACCACCAGGCCGTCGCAGGCCTCAAACTTGGGGGCAATCTCATTGACCAGATCGTCAAACACACACCGGCCCAGCTCGTTGCACCGGCCGCAGGCCACACAGCTGCGAATATCCCGATGTCCGATGTGGATCAGTTCCGTCTCAATGCCCTGGTCGGCAAATACCTTCTCCATCTCTCCCAGCGCCAGGGCGGTATTGCCGTTGGCCCGGGGACTTCCGTTCAGCAGCAGGATCTTCATGGCTTTTCCTTCCCTTTCTCCGCCGGTCAGGCCTCTTCTGTGGTCTTGGCGGCTTTTTGGGTGGTGGTCTTTTTCGTTGTGGTCTTTTTGGCGGCGGTGGCCTTTTTCGTGGTCGCCGCCTTCTTGGTGGTGGTCTTTTTGGCAGCCGTCTTCTTGGCAGGCTTCTTCTCCTCCTCGGGGGGAGCGCCCTCCGCCGGAGTCTCTGTGACGGCAGTAGTCTTTTTCTTATAGCCCCGCTGGTCCTCAGGCAGGAAGTTGGGGCACTCGGGGTTGATGCAGAAGGGCTTCTTGAAGCCACGGCCCGACTTCTTGAACAGGGTATGGCCGCACTCGGGGCAGTTGTCCTTCACGGGTACATCCCAGGTCATAAAGTCACACCGGCGGGCCTCGTCCTTGTTGGCGTTATTCTCGCAGCCGTAGTAGGCATAGCCCCGCTTGGAGGTCTTTTTCAGGATCTTACCGCCGCACTTGGGGCACTTGCCCGGCATTTCAATGACGATGGGCTGGGTGTGGTCGCACTCCGGCCAGCCGGGGCAGGCCAGGAACCGGCCGAACCGGCCGGATTTGTACACCAGGTTGCGGCCGCACTTGGGACAGATCACGTCGGACACCTCGTCGGGCACCTTGATCCGCTCGCCGTCCAGGTCCTGCTCGGCCTGCTTCAGTTCCTTCTCAAAGCCGCCGTAGAACTGGCTCAGCAGACTCTTCCAGTCCACCTTGCCAGTCTCCACCTCGTCCAGCTGCTCCTCCATGTTGGCGGTGAAGGCGGTATCCACAATGTCGGTGAATTTGTCCTTCATCAGGCCGGTCACCACCTCGCCCAGGGGGGTGGGCCGCAGATTCTTGCCCTCTTTTACCACATACTCCCGGTCCAGAATGGTGGAGATGGTGGGGGCATAGGTGGAAGGGCGTCCGATGCCCTTCTCCTCCAGGGCCTTGATGAGGGTAGCCTCGGTGTAGCGGCTGGGGGGCTGGGTGAAGTGCTGATCGGGTTTCAGGCCCTTCAGCTCCAGGGGCTCCCCCTCCTTCAGGTCGGGCAGGGGGGACTGGAATACCTCGTCCTCCTCGTCCTTGCCTTCCACATATACGGCAGTGTAACCGGAGAACTTGAGAGAGGAGTGGGTGGCCCGGAAGGTATAGCCGGCGGACTCCACCTCGATGGACACGCTGTCATAGACGGCGGAGGCCATCTGGCAGGCCAGGAAGCGGCTCCAGATCAGCTTATAGAGCTTGTACTGCTCGGCGGTAAGGGACTTTTTGATGCCCTCCGGGGTGAGAGCCACGTTGGAGGGCCGGATGGCCTCGTGGGCGTCCTGGGCCCCCGACTTGGTCTTGTACACCCTGGGCTTGCCGGGGTAGTACTGCTCGCCATAGCGGGACAGGATGAAGTCCCGGGCGGCGGCGGTGGCCTCGTCGGACAGGCGGAGGGAGTCGGTACGCATATAGGTAATAAGACCCACGGTACCCTCGCCCTCAATGTCCACGCCTTCATAGAGCTGCTGGGCAATGGACATGGTGCGCCGGGGGGGCATGTTCAGCTTGCGGCTGGCCTCCTGCTGGAGGGTGGAGGTGATAAAGGGAGGCGCCGGGTTGCGCTGCTTGTCCTGGCGCTTGACGCTCTTCACGGAGAAGGGGGAAGCCTGGACAGCCTGGGCCACATCCTGAACGGCCTCCGCGCTGTTCAGCTCCATCTTCTTCTCTTTTCCGTAGAAACTGGCCTTGAACTGCCCCAGATTGGGGGAGATACGGGCCAGATCGGCCTCCAGGGACCAGTACTCCTGAGGCACGAAGGCCTTGATGTCGGCCTCACGCTCACACACCAGCCGGGTAGCCACCGACTGCACCCGTCCGGCGGACAGGCCCCGGCGGATCTTTTTCCACAGCAGGGGGGAGATCTGATAGCCCACAATACGGTCCAGCACCCGGCGGGCCTGCTGGGCATTGACCAGGTCCATGTCGATGGCCCGGGGGTGGGCGATGGAGTCGTTGACCACCTTTTTTGTGATCTCGTTAAAGGTCACCCGGTAGGTCTTGTCGTCGGGAATCCCCAGCATCTCCTTTAGATGCCAGGAGATGGCCTCTCCTTCCCGGTCAGGGTCGGTGGCCAGAAATACTTTATCGCTCTTCTTGGCGGCCTTGGTCAGGTCGTCGATGACCTCTTCCTTGCCCTTGATGGGCTGATAGTCCACCGTGAAGTCGTTGTCCACATCCACGCCCAGCTTGCTCTTGGGCAGGTCCCGGACATGGCCCATGGAGGCCTTCACCTGATAGCCGGGCCCCAGATATTTGCCAATGGTCTTGGCCTTCGCCGGGGACTCGACGATCACCAGATTCGATTTCGCCACAGTACGATACTCCTTTTATTCTTGTACCTCGAAACGGACGGCGGCGGCAAAGCGCCGGCCCGGTAATTCCTTCAGATAGCCCCCGGCCTGCAGCAGGGTGAGGGCGGTATTGACCCGCCGTGCGGGGATCTCCGTCTGCCCTACGATCTCGTCGGCAGTGAGGGTCTTTTCCGACAGCAGGAAGAAAATCTCCCGCTGTTCCTCCCCCATCTGCTCCAGACCGCTGCGCGGTGCGACAGGCAGCCCCTCCTCTTCTTGGTCAGGCTCTGCGGGTTTGCACTCAGACTCCGGCGGCGGGGTGGGCATAACCTCCAGCCGCTCGTCCGCCTCCTCGGCGGTTATAGGCTGGGGCCGGCGCAGCTTGTGGGCATACCGCCCCGCATACTCACACAGGATATCCCCGGCAGTACGCACCAGCTTGGCCTCGCCCTGGGCAATAAGCCGGTTGGTCCCGGCGCTGGTGGCGGCATCCACCGGTCCGGGGACCGCAAATACATCCCGGCCCTGATCCAGGGCGTCGTGGGCAGTGATGAGAGCGCCGCTGCGCTCCCCCGCCTCCACGGCCACCACACCCAGACACAGTCCGCTTAAGATGCGGTTGCGCTGGGGAAAACGCCAGCCATCCGGCCGGGTACCCGGCGGATTCTCCGACAGGATGGCGCCCCGGGCGGCCACATCCTCATAGAGCCAGCTGTTACAGGCGGGATAGACCACATCCACGCCGCCGGCCAGCACCGAAACTACCGGTCCGCCGCCCTGGAGCGCGCCCTTCAGGGAGGCCGCGTCGATACCCTGGGCCAGACCGGACACCACCAGGGCGCCTGCCCGGGCCAGGCCCATGGCAATGCGTCCGGCGGTCCGTACACCGTAGGCGGAGCACTGGCGGGATCCCACCATTGCAATCGCTACTTCTTCATCAAAGCGGAAGAGCCTCCCCTTGCCGTAGAGCACCAGGGGATAGTCGCTGAGCTGGAGCAGCCGCTCCGGGTAGGCTCCGTCCTGACAGCTGAGCAAAAACAGGCCCAGCCGGTCGCAGTTCTCCAGAATCCGATTGGTCTGGTCCAGAGATTTGTCACACAGGGACCGCCTGGCCTCCTGGGTCAGACGCAGAGGCTCGTAGGCCTCCCTGTCGGCAAAGTACACCCGCTCGGCGCCGCCGAAATAGTCCAGCAGCTCTACCTGGTGCCGCTGGGGCAGGCCCCGCCGGGTAGAGAGCCAGAGCAGATATTGAATGCCCGCCACGGCGGCCCCTCCTCTCTCGTTGGCTCAGCGGTTCCGCCAGCCCTCCCACAGCGCCACGGACGCCGCCACGGCGGCGTTGAGGGACTCGCAGCGGTCCCGCATGGGGATCTTCAAGGTCAGGGCGCAGGCGTCCAGCACAGCCTGGGACACACCTCTGCCCTCGCTTCCAATGACTACCGCGGCGCGGCTCAGATCAGCCGCGCGCAGATCGGCGGTATCCTCCCGCAGTGCGGTGGCATACAGCGGCAGCTCCGCCGTTTTCAAGAGGACGGTAAGTTCCTTCAGCCCAGTCTCCCACACCGGCAGACGGAAGCAGGCGCCCATGGTGGAGCGCACCGTCTTGGGGGAGAATGGCTCGGCACATCCAGGGAGTAGGAACACTCCCTCCGCGCCAAAGGCGTCGGCAGTGCGCCATACAGTACCCACGTTACCCGGGTCCTGGACCCCGTCCAGCACCAGATAAAGTCCCGGGGTCAGTGTCTTTGGCGGCATCAGGTCGGGGGTACGGCACACCGCCAGCATTCCCTGGGGCGTGTCCACCGTGGAAACCGACTTGAGCACGTCGGCGGGCACCTCTACCAGGCGCACACCCTGCGGCAGATTCCGGGGCGGCTCAATGCCTTCGGCCACCACCAGAGTTTCCACCCCGGCGTTCCAGCGCAGGGCCTCTTCCACCAGCTTATGTCCTTCACAGAGAAAGACTCCCTCCTGCCGGCGGGTTTTCTTGTCGTTTCCCAGCTTCCGCAGCCGGGCCACCAGAGGATTCTGGCGGCTGGTGATTCGTTCCATACCCATCTTACAGATCCTGCAGGCGGTTGACGTCCTCGGTGCGGCCCAGGGCCACCACCGTATCCCCCGCCTCCATAATGGTGCTGGGGCCGGGGGTCACATTGAAGGCCTCCTGTCCCTTTTTCCGTACGGCAATGATGTTGACCTTATAGCGGGCCCGTACATTCAGTTCCGCCAGATTTTTTCCCAGCCAGTCCCGGGGCACGTTGGTCTCCACAATACCAAAATCTTCGCTGAGCTCAATAAAATTGAGGACATTGGAGCTGGACAGGCCCTGGGCCAGCTTGACGCCCATCTCATGCTCGGGGAACACCACCCGGTCGGCGCCGATTTTCTCCAGCACTTTGCGGTGGACATGGCTCTGGGCTTTACAAATTACCTTACGCACGCCCAGTTCCTTCAGGTTCAGGGTGATGAGGGCGGAAGTGCCCACATCCACGCCCACCGCCACCACGGCGCAGTCGTAGTTGCGTACGCCCAGAGCCCGGAGCACCGCCGGATCTCTGGCGTCGCCGGTAACGGCATGGGTGACCTTGTCGGCCACCTTCTGTACATTCTCCTCGGAGTCGTCCAGGGCCAGCACCTCGTGGCCCAGGGAGCTGAGCTCGGTGGCCACGGCGCTGCCAAACCGGCCCAGGCCGATGACAACGAAGGTTTTCATTCGGTTACACATCCTTCCAACCGGGTGGTTACCCGATCATCACATTCATTTCCGGATATTTGATCTTGGCCGTCCGGCCGCCGCGGGTGATAAAGGCAATGGAGAAGGAGAGCACACCCACCCGGCCCATATACATCAGCAGAATAATCAGAGACTGGGAAAACACACTCAGTCCCGGTGTGATACCAGTGGTCAGACCCACCGTACCCATGGCGGAGGCTACTTCAAAGGCACAGTCCAGATAGGGCAAATTTTCCACCGTAGAGATCGTCATAGACCCCACCAGGAACAAAAACAGCATCACCAGCGCCAGCGTCATGGCGTTGAGTACCCGGCGGTAGGGAATGGTGCGGCCTCGGAAGGTGACCTGCTCCCGTCCTGCCAGTCCGGACCGGAGGGCCAGCAGCAGCACCGCCACAGTAGCCGTTTTCAGGCCGCCGGCAGTGGAGCCGGAGGAGCCGCCAATCAGCATCAGGATAGAAGAAAATGCCTTGCTGGTATCGCTGAGTCCTCCCTGTCCGATGGCGTCAAAGCCGGCGGTACGCAGGGTAATGGACTGGAAGATGGAGTTCATGATCTTCTCCCACAGAGGCATATTCCCCAGGGTGGCGGGATTGGAGTATTCCTCCACCAGGAAGAACAGCGCGCCGCCGATAATCAGCACTCCGGTAACGATAAGCACCATTTTGCTGTACACCGAAAGTTTGTGCCAGCAGCGCTTTTCCAGGATATCCTCCCACACAAAAAAGCCCAGGCCGCCCACTACAATGAGGGCTCCGATGGTGCCCAGCACCAACGGATTGTTCTGCAATCCGGCCAGGCTGCTGAATGCACCGAATTTTCCGCCCAGCAAATCGAAGCCGGCGTTACAGAAGGCGGAGATGGAATGGAAGATCCCCCGCCAGATGCCGCCCAGGATACCAAAATGGGGGATCATGGCAATGCTCAGCAGCACCGCCCCTGTTCCCTCGATCAGGAAGGTACCCATCAGAGCGTGGCGCACCATCCGTACCACACCATCCAGATCGTTCAGGTTCAGAGTGGATACCATAATAAGCCGCTCAGACAAGCCGATGCGGCGGCGCAGGGCAAAGGACACCAGGGTAATCACCGTCATGAAGCCCAGGCCGCCCAACTGAATCATAAGGATAATCACCAGTTGGCCGAAGAAGGACCACTGGACCCAGGTATCCACCAGGATCAGGCCTGTAACGCAGGTGGACGAGGTGGCAGTGAACAACGCCGTAAAGAATCCGGCGCTCTGGCCGTCCCGGGATGCAATGGGCAGGGTGAGCAGCAAAGCACCCACCAAAATGATCACGGCAAAAGAGGCCGCCACGATCCGGGTAGCATTCAGGCTTCGGTTGCGGATAAACATATCCCGCAGCCAAAGAGCAAATTGTTTGATCACAGCTGGGCCCTCCCCCAAAAGTCGGCGCCCGCCGAACGGTCTGTTGGACGCAGAAAAGCATACCGAAGGAAGCTCATTCCTTCGGTATGCCCATTCTCTCTCCGACCGGAGCCCGCCGATTTACCGGCTTCCAGGCTCCACCTGTTTGCAATAAAGCATACCTGATCCGCTGCACAGGGGTACATAGGTCGTCCCTCATCTTTCCACATTTTCCCGGGGAACACTCCCGTGGAATCATACAAAGGTAACTATAGCATACCCTCCAAAGATATTCAAGTCAACGATTATTATACCCCCACCCTGAATTTCCTACCTTATGTATAAAAAGCCGGCGGGTCCAACCTCCTCCCCTCCTGCACATTTAACAGATTTCGCCAGTTATCAGCCTGTTTGGCATTTCACAATGAAAGAGTTGAAATCCGAGTCAGTTACAAGGTATAATCAGCTATACGCTTCACCAACGCCGGCCCTGTCCGGTATCCAGTTACGAAAGAGGTTCACGGTATGCAGACAGAACATCAGGAAAAAGTGGACCGCCAGGTATGTGCCAACTGCGGCGGAACCATCAAATGGAACATCGCCAAGCAGCGTCTGGAGTGCTCCGCCTGCCGGACTCCCTACATCGCGGAGACTACCGTTCAGCGGGTGGAGGAGCATGATTTTGAGGGATACGTCCAGCGGGAGGGCCAGAGGGTGTCCTTCCCCGACACCGCCATTATCGTCTGCGGTACCTGCGGCGCACAGATCGCTGTGGACGAGCACTGCACTGCCACGGTCTGTCCCATGTGCGGCTCCACGCAGCTTTTGGAGAGCCGCCAGGAGGCCGGCGTTCCCCCCGACGGTGTAATTCCCTTCCGGGTGGATCGGGAAACCGCCCAGCAGAATTTTGCCAAGTGGGTCAAAAGCCGCTGGTTTGCCCCCAACCGTCTGAAACAGGCCTATCAGGCAGGCAAACTCCAGGGCATTTACCTTCCCTTCTGGACCTTTGACGCCCAGGTAACCAGTACATACTGGGGACAAGGCGGCAACACCCATACCGTTCGGGACAGCAAGGGCAACACCCGCACGGAGATTCGCTGGCGGCCGGTAAGCGGTACCGTTGGCGGCTTTTATGACGATTTGCAGGTATGCGCAACCATGAATTCAGCCAGCCAGGTGGTGGAAAAGGTCCTGCCCTACAATACCTGCGACAACACCCTTCCTTTCTCCCCCAGCTATCTGTCCGGTTTTCTGGCGGAGCACTATGCCATCCCCGCCACCCAGGCGGTGGATACCGCCAAAGAGCAGGTCCGCACCGATCAGATCAATCAGGCGGAAAGCGACATCCTGTCCCGGGGCTTCAGCCATGCCCGGGTCAGCAATATCAACATTGAATATCACAAGATCACCTATAAACACGTGCTGCTGCCCGCCTGGTCCTCGGCCTTTGCCTACAACGGCAAGCAGTATATGTACATCATCAACGGTGAGAGCGGCAGAGTAGGCGGCCAGCGACCCTACAGTGTTCCCAAAATCGTGGCGGCGGTAGCCGCGGCAGCGGCAGTCATCACCGCCGCGGTCATTCTGCTCACCGGCGCAGCCGCTCCGCCCGCTCTTCAGGCGGAGGAAAACGCACAGCCTCAGGCTATTGTCATCCAGGAGGATTCTCCCTGGACGGCCTGGGAGGACAATCTCTGAGACATAGAAAGGACGGAAAAGCCATGGCATGGTTTGGTCAAGGAAAAGATACCATTGAATGGGAAGAATTCCGGGATGACGTACTCTTTTACAAGTGGCCCGCCAAGGAGATCAAGCGGGGCTCCCGCCTCATTGTGCGGCCGGGACAGAAGGCCATTTTCTACTCCGACGGTATTGTAGGCGCGGTCTTTGAAAATCAGGGCAATTTTGATATCTACACCGATATTGTTCCCTTCTTCTCCACACTGAAGGGCTGGCTGTCCCTGCGGGGGGACTCCGGCCTGCGCGCGGAGGTCTACTTTGTCAACGCGAAGGAACTGACTTTGCCCTGGGGCACCCGTCAGCGGATCATGATCCCCACGCCCGAGGTACCCAGCGGTATCCCCGTTGGATGCAACGGCAATCTGGTCATTGAGTTCCGGGACTACCAGACCTTTATCAACAAGGTGGCCGGAGTCAAAGCCACCTATTCTCTGGAGGATGTGGCCGACCGGATCATGGGCGAGCTCAACCCGGTGGTAGCCGAGGCCATCCTGGGCGGACAGCAGCAGATGGGGCTTAACGCGCTGGTGGGGCTTCAGCAGAACAGCCGGAAGCTGGGAAAAGCCATTCAGGAGGAGCTGGACAAAGAGCTCAGCGACTTTGGTCTGGGCGTGGCGGACGTCAATATCCTGGCCTTTAACTATCCGCCTGAGGTCCAAAAGATGGCGGAGAAGGTGGCCGCCCAGTCCTTCGTTACCGACATGGGCAAATATACCTCCGTCAGTATGGCCGACAGTATGTCCACCCCCGGCAGCGCTGGTTCGGCCGCCGCCTCTGGTATGGGAATGGCCATGGGAATGCAGATGGCCGCCCAGATGATGGGTCAGATGGGGCAGATGACACAGCCCCAGGCCGCCCAGCCTCAGCAGGCCGCCTGTGTCTGTGCCTCCTGTGGCTATGCCAGCCCCACCCAGGTCAAATTCTGTCCTCAGTGCGGCAAGCCCATGGGCCAGCCTCAGCCGGCCGGCGACCGTTTCTGCCCCAACTGCCGTAAAATGGTGGCGGGCAAATTCTGTCCCGACTGCGGCACACCCACCGTGTAATTCACCTCTATCTTTTTAGAAAAACAAGAAAAGGTGGCAGGCACTTTTGTGCCTGCCACCTTTTTGCTTTGCAAAAAAGCCCGGATTATTTCGCTGTGCCCTCCGCACTCCTCAGGCCTGTGCCACCGATCTCTTTCGCGCATAATATGTTGTGGGATCCTTTCCCAGAAGGAGGTAACACGAATGGGTGTTACAAATTCCAACAAGGTAATCAATACCGACCGCATTGCCTGCGACGGTTCGCTGCGTGTAAGTCTGACACTGACTGCCGCGCCGGATATTATCACCAATCCAACCGATATCGTGCTGATTCTGGATCGCTCCGGTAGTATGGCAGGCATACCACTGACCAATATGAAGCTGGGTGCAAAGACATTCATCGACATCATCGATGAAGCCACCGATAACACGCAAGACGGTCAAATCGGTTCCGGCAGCCGGATCGGCATCGTCAGCTTCTCCAATACCGCTGTGGCAAACACGCAGCTTATCACCTCGGTGGACACACTGAAAAGCGCAGTGGACAGCCTGACCGCCGGAGGCACTACCAATCATGCAGACGCCTTCACCAAAGCGATTCAGCTCTTTGATCCCGCCTCCAGCAATGCGAAGGTTATCGTAAAACCTGTACTTTAACCGGAACATGCGGTATAATGGGAGCAAGAAAAAAGCAGCCGGAAAACGGCTGCAAGATGAAAGGATCGCGGTGAAAAGCAATCAGCGGCGGGAATTTTTTGCTCTGGCGGCTCAAAAAATCGGTGAAAGTCAAGGAAAACACTTCAAAACTTCTTGATTTTTGTCCCGACAAAGCAAAAACTTCTCAAAAGTTGTTAATTTCTCTTCATTTTTCGGTATTAAGCGGTAAAAACCGCTTGATATTGGTGCAATTCAAGGGAGTTGCACATGTGAAAGTCAAAAAAGTGTGAAACGGGGAAAAGTTGCACACCAACTTGCACACCTTGGCGGCACAAGCGCAAAAAGAGAGGGGAACAGGTTTCCCCATTCCCTCTCAAAAAGTGCCTATTTATGCGGTTTCAATTAGCCGAAGTAGCGCTTCAGCAGGCCCTCGAAAGCCTTGCCGTGGCGGGCCTCGTCGCGAGCCATCTCGTGCACGGTGTCGTGGATGGCGTCCAGGTTGTGCTGCTTGGCCAGCTTAGCCAGGTCAGTCTTGCCCTGGGTAGCGCCGTTCTCGGCGTCCACACGCATCTCCAGGTTCTTCTTGGTGGAGTCGGTCACGACCTCGCCCAGCAGCTCAGCAAACTTAGCGGCGTGCTCAGCCTCTTCGTAGGCAGCCTTCTCCCAGTACAGGCCGATCTCGGGATAGCCCTCGCGGTGAGCCACACGGGCCATAGCCAGGTACATACCAACCTCAGAGCACTCGCCCTGGAAGTTCTCACGCAGGCCCTGGATGATCTCCTCGGGAGCGCCCTTGGCCACGCCTACCACGTGCTCAGAAGCCCAGGTCTTATCGCCGCCCTGGAGCACGAACTTCTCCTTGGGAGCCTTGCAGATGGGGCAGAAATCAGGGGCGGAATCCCCTTCGTGAACATAACCGCAAACAGAGCAGACCCACTTTTTCATGTGATTTTCCTCCTAATTTGTCATTCATTTTATTTCATTTCGGGTTAGCCGGAAGTGCTAATCAGTAATGATTATCATTTCTGATATTAAGATAGCACAACTTAACTCTGCCGTCAAGTGTTTTTTTCAAATTCAAAAAACTTTTTTACTTCCTCTTACTTTCCATATTTCCGTCGATAACGGCGGTGTCCCAAGACCAGGATTAACACCCCTGCCGCTACCAGGATTCCGCCCAGTACGATCTGAGTAATGATAGGACCATACATAAAAGACATCACACGGTCCATACTACTATTATAAAGATCAAGATCCATTCTCTTATCCCCCTATGACAGGAATCCGGGTAACTTCATAAACTCACACAAGCCGCTCACCGCAGAAAGCTGCAGCACTCCCCGGATCAGTAAATACGCGCCCACCGCCAGCGGCAAAATCCCCAGCAGATACCATCTGGGTTCTCTCTTCTCAGGCGCAGCCTCTGTGGGCGGCCCCGGATTTGGCATCTCTCCCAGCAGCAGCTGGTCCGTGGTAATCCCAAACAACCTGGCCAGTGCCACAATCTTATCCAGTTCCGGCTGGGCAGCGTCACCTTCCCACTTGCTCACCGCCTGGCGGGACACTCCCAGCAGTTCGGCCAGTCTCTCCTGAGATAAGCCTGCTCGCTTGCGGTAATTCAGAATCCGCTCTCCCAAGGTCATTCTTTCTCGCCATCCTTTCTTCCGGCCTTACCGGACAGGTTCAGCCTATCAAACCATCCGGTTTTTCGCCATAAAGTTTGGCTTGAACTTCCGCAACCGCTGGTTGCCAAAGGGCTTTTCAAGCGAAATCATCATACCATAGCCGGCAGAACAGATTCAAGGGCTCCTTGGTAAAGATCCCGTATGTCAAAAAAACGGGCGCGCTGCAATATGCAGCGCGCCCGTTTTTAATACTTGCTTATTCGATGGCAATGGTGTGGTTCACAGGCAGCTGCTGAACCATCTTGGGCAGGGTAATCTTCAGAATGCCATCCTCAAACTTAGCGGAGACATCCTTGGCTTCCACATGATCGCCCACATAGAAGCTGCGGCTGCACTGGCCCGCATAGCGCTCACGGCGCAGATAGCGACCGTTCTTTTCCTCCTCGTCCTTGTCCAGGCCCTTGGCGGCGCTGATAGTCAGGCAGCCATCCTTCAGTTCCAGCTGGACCTCATCCTTCTTGAAGCCGGGCAGATCCACATCCAGCTCATAGGTATTCTCAGTCTCCCGCACATCGGTCTTCATCAGATTCTTGCCGTGCTTACCATAGAGCGGGTTGTGATCGGAAAAAACCGACATCCGGTCAAAGGGGTCCTGGAAAAACTCATCAAACAAATTCTCACCAAAAATGCTAGGTAACATAAGTCATACCTCCATTCGTCTTCTGCGGCTCGTAGCTGGGGAGTGGGACCTCTCGGTGGCGAGCTTTTGTTACCTGCTTTGTTTTCTTGTAACCGTACCTCGGTCCGATTCCCTTTCGGTCCTCTTTCCTAAGCACAGTCTTATTATAACACCAGAATTAGCACTGTCAATAGGAGAGTGCTAATGTTCACACAATCACTCAATATTGTTCACAATTTATACGATTTTTTCCGCAAAAAAGCCGGAACCCGTTGCGGTGCAACGGGTCCCGGCTTTTTCAAAAAATCAGCTGTTGGCAATCGCCTGGGCTGCGGCACGAATCACAGCCACACAGGCGTCGATACCGATGCGGCTGTTGACGCACAAATCGTATTCCCGGCTCTGTCCCCAGCGGCCGGTGGCAAAATAGTTATAATAGGAGGCCCTGGCTTTATCCTGCCGGATCACATAGCTCTCCAGATTGTTCTCCTGTACACCGTACTCCTCCCGGGCGCGACGGATTCGCTGATCCAGAGGCGCATTGACAAACACCTTCAGGCAGCGGGGCTGATCCCGGAGAATATAGTCGGCACAGCGGCCTACAATGACGCAGGACTCTCTGGCAGCAGCCTCCTTAATGACCTTGGCCTGAGCGATAAACACCTGGTCGGGTACCGACGGCGTCTGTACGCTGGTATAGAGATCATAGAGAAAACTGTTGGTGGGGCGCTGATGCTCGGCGTTGCGGATAAAGTGCTCGGAAAAGCCGGTCTTTTTGGCCACATCGGAGATCAGCTGCTTGTCGTAGAACGTGATGCCCATCTCCTCGGACAACTGCTTGGCAATGAGCCGTCCGCCGGAGCCATATTCACGGCCGATGGTGATGACGATATGCTTCATAAGGACACCTCCTATCCTGATTTTAGTATAATGCTTTTTCCACCTTCCGTCAAAGAGTTTTTCATACCTTATATTTATTATCCTATGTTAACACGCAAAATTTATTACGGCTTTCGATTGACTTTCCGTCGAACTTGAGTATAATAATTGCCATCTGGACCCTGCGCCCAGATGATCTTTTCCCGCCTCAATGGGAACTAAAAAAGAGAGTACAAAGAGAAAGGAGTGTCCATATGTTTATCTTGGGTATCATTCTGATCATCGCCGGTATCGGCTGCGCCGGTTACGGTTTTATGCAGAACAACAGCCTGGAGGCCCAGTTCACCAGCATCATGAGCAGCGGTACCGCTAACCCCGGCACCATGTTCATCGTCATCGGCGTGATCCTGCTGGTGGTCGGCATCATCCTGTGCGTGGTCGGCAAAAAGAAGAACTAAGGTATTACATATGCCACGGGCGGTCGCCAATGCGACCGCCCGTTCCTCTTTGCAACCTGGCAGTCAAACTGGTGCACTTCCTACCGGTCGGATCGGGTGTTTTTCGTCAAATATGCAATTCTTCTTTTTTCTCTTGCATTTCATGGCGCTATGAATTATAATAACTTCAACACAGCAAAGTGTTCCTCTGAACAGCTGAACACAATCAAATTTCGGTCGGTCCCCCTAGGGCCGCCAAGCAAAGGGGTTTGGCATTATGGCATTTACGATCACCAATTCTTACCTTCAGAACGTGTACGAAGGCGTCTGCAAGAAGAACGCCCATGAGCCCGAGTTCCTCCAGGCTGTAGGCGAGGTTATGGAATCCCTCCAGCCCGTGTACAATCAGAAGCCCGAGCTGGCCAAGATGGGCATTATGGACCGTATGGTGGAGCCTGAGCGCAGCCTGCTGTTCCGCGTGTCCTGGGTGGACGACCATGGCCAGGTCCAGGTGAACCGCGGCTACCGGGTGCAGTTCTCCACCGCCATCGGCCCCTCCAAGGGCGGCCTGCGGTTCCATCCCTCCGTCAACCTGTCCATCATCAAGTTCCTGGGCTTTGAGCAGGTATTCAAGAACTCCCTCACCGGCCTGCCCATGGGCGGCGGTAAGGGCGGTTCCGACTTTGACCCCAAGGGCAAGAGCAGCAACGAGGTCATGCGTTTCTGCCAGTCCTTCATGACTGAGCTGCAGCGCCACATTGGCCCTGACACCGACGTGCCCGCCGGCGACATCGGCGTAGGCGCCCGTGAGATCGGCTACCTGTTTGGCCAGTATAAGCGGATCCGCAACGAGTTCAACGGCGTGCTCACCGGCAAGGGTCTGACCTACGGCGGCTCTCTGGCCCGCACCGAGGCCACCGGCTACGGCCTGTGCTACTTCACCAACGAGATGCTCAAGGCCGCCGGCAAGTCCTTCCAGGGCCAGAGCGTGGTGATCTCCGGCTCCGGCAACGTGGCCATCTACGCCAACCAGAAGGCTACCCAGCTGGGCGGCAAGGTCATCGCCATGAGCGACTCCAACGGCTACATCGTGGACGAGAACGGCATCGACTACAAGGTCATCAAGGAGATCAAGGAGGTCAAGCGGGACCGCATTAAGACCTATCTGGATTATGTCCCCACCGCCAAGTATTACGAGGGCTGCCAGGGCATCTGGACCGTTCCCTGCGGCATTGCCCTCCCCTGCGCCACCCAGAACGAGCTGCCCCTGGAGGGCGCCAAGGCTCTGGTGGAGCACGGCTGCTTCGCCGTGGCCGAGGGTGCCAATATGCCCTCCACCCCCGAGGCGGTTGCCTGGTTCCAGCAGCACGGTGTGCTGTTTGCTCCCGCTAAGGCTTCCAATGCCGGCGGCGTAGCCACCTCCGGTCTGGAGATGAGCCAGAACTCCATGCGCCTGAGCTGGACCTTCGAGGAAGTGGACCAGAAGCTCCACGACATCATGACCAACATCTACCACAACGCCGCCAAGGCTGCCGAGGAGTATGGTATGCCCGGCAACCTGGTGGCGGGCGCCAACATCGCCGGCTTCATGAAGGTGGCCGACGCCATGATCTGGCAGGGCGTTTCTTACTAAGCTGACGCCAAAATAATAAACCAGCCTATTGAGGAGGGATGCGGCATCATGCCGTATCCCTCCTTTCGTGTCGGCCACCGGGCCCCATTGCAGATGGGGCGGCGCGCAAGCGCCGTACAAGCGTTTTGCCCACAGGCAAAACCTTGATGCCGGGCGGATTCATTCCGCCCGAGCAGATTCAATCACGGGGGTCCCCAACCTGCTCCGCAGGTTGGGGCTGGCCGACGCCATGATCTGGCAGGGCGTTTCCTACTAACCTTAAAACAAAAATGGCATCCATCCTTTACAACGGATGGATGCCATTTTTCTTTATTTATGATATAATACCAGCATTCTGAGAAATACGAGGATTACTCTATGCTCCGCATCCAAAATATTTCCCTGCCCCTTGACGGCAGCCAAGGGCAGCTGAAAAAAAAGGCCGCCCGCATTCTGGGCGTGAAACCGGAGGTCATCACCGGGCTGTCTTTGGCCCGACAGTCCATCGACGCCCGGAAAAAGAGCGACGTCCACTACGTCTACACTGTGGATGTAACCGTGGCCGATGAAAGCAAGGTTATGGCCCGGTGCAGGGACAAAAATGTCTCCCTCTACCAGAGCGCCCCCTACGTTTTCCCAACCGTGCGGCGGACCTCTTCCTTGCCGCCGGTGGTGGTAGGCATGGGCCCCGCCGGGCTGTTTGCCGCCCTCTTTCTGGCCCGCAACGGTCTGGCTCCCATTGTCCTAGAGCGGGGCCGCCCGGTGGAGGAGCGAACTGCCGATGTGGAACGCTTCTGGACCACCGGCGTACTGAACCCATCCTCCAACGTCCAGTTTGGTGAGGGAGGGGCAGGTACCTTTTCGGACGGTAAGCTGACCACCGGCACCCACGATCCCCGGATCTCCACCGTGTTCCGCACCCTGGTGGAGGCGGGAGCTCCTGCGGACATCCTTTACCAGCACAAGCCCCACATCGGTACCGATGTGCTGCGGGACGTGGTCAAAAATATTCGACAGGAACTGATTCGCCTGGGCTGCGACGTGCGCTTCAGCCATCAGCTCACCGGTCTCATCCTCCGGGATGGGGCAGTAGTCGGACTGACCGTAGAAGGCCCTCAGGGAAGCTATGATCTGCCTTGTGACGCACTGATCCTCTCCCCCGGCCACTCCGCCCGAGACACCTTCCAGATGCTGCTGGAGGCGGGTGTGCCCATGGAACAGAAGCCCTTTGCCATCGGCGTGCGCATCGAGCATCCCCAGAGTGCCGTCTCTCTGGCTCAGTTTGGCCCCGCATGGGAGAAACTGCCCGCCGCCGACTACAAGCTGGCCTGCCACCTGCCTAACGGCCGCTCCGCCTTTACCTTCTGCGTCTGTCCCGGCGGCCAGGTGGTAGCCGCCGCCTCGGAGGAGGGGCGGCTGGTAACCAACGGCATGAGCCATCGGGCCAGAGACGGCAAAAATATCAACGGCGGCTTTTTGGTGGGGGTGGGTCCCGCCGACTTCGGCTCCGACCACCCTCTGGCCGGAGTTGCTTTCCAGCGACACTGGGAGGAGGCTGCCTTCCAACTGGGCGGCAGAAATTATCATGCCCCTGCCCAGACCGTAAAGGATTTCCTGGCCCGGCAAGCCTCCAAAACTCTGGGCACTGTGGAACCCACTTACCGTCCCGGCGTCACCCCTACCGACCTGGACCGCTGCCTGCCTGACTATGTTACTGACACGCTACGGGGGGCTCTACCCGTCTTTGACCGAAAGCTCCACGGTTTCACCGCACCGGACAGCCTGCTCACCGGTGTGGAGACCCGCTCCTCCTCCCCCGTACGCATTCTCCGGGGGGAGGACTGCCAGTCCACCGTCCGGGGCCTCTATCCCTGCGGTGAGGGTGCTGGCTACGCCGGCGGCATCACCTCCGCCGCCGTGGACGGCATCCGAGTGGCCGAAGCGGTAGCCGCACAGCCTTAAAGCGAAGTTCGCCGCCGCACTGCTGCGGCGAACTTTTTTATTTTCGATGCAATCATTTGCCCCGCTCAGGTGTGTACAGGGCAGAAAGGAGAGAGCGCTATGGCCATGCAGCTCCAGGGGGATGCCCCCTTCTCCTACGCAATGGAACACCATCTGGACACCGTATACCGGGCGGCCTGCCACAACGCCCCCACCTTACAGGACGCGGAGGATGTAACCCAGGAGGTCTTTGAGGCCCTGCTGCGCAGCGGCAAGGGCTTTCAGGACAGTGAACATCTGAAGGCCTGGTTGTTGCGGGTGACCATCAACAAGTGCAAAAATCTCCGCCGGGCCAAGCGCAGCAGCGAGGTGCCTCTGTCCGAACATTTCCCCGCTCCTCCGGGTGCGGACGGCTCGGTACTGGACGAGGTGCGGACCCTGCCGGAGCCCTACCGCAACACCATCTACCTGCACTATTTTGAGGGGTACACCGCTGCTGAGATCGGGGTGATCTTAGGGGCCAAGCGGAACACGGTACTGTCCTGGCTCTCCCGGGGGCGGCAGGCCCTGCGGGAACGGATGATCGGAGGCTTTGAGGATGAATAAGACAGATTATCTGGCCCAAGTTGAGAACCTCCACGCCTCTCAGCAGCTGCGGGAGCGGATTGCCGCCCTTCCCGCCGCCCGCAGGCAGTCCCGGCGATTCAAACCCTGGATGGGGGTATGCGCTGGTCTGGCCGTGGTGGTACTGGGCGGATTCTGGCTGCTGCCCCGGATCGGAGGCAGCAGCGGCGGCGCCGGCGCCGGTCACGACGAGGCCTCCACCTTCATGTCCTACGCCGGGCCGGTCTTTCCTCTGACCACACTGGAGGACGTCAATCTGACCGCTGAGCGGCACATCACCCTGGACTTTACCCCATGGCAAGACGGAAACAGCACTAAAATCCAGATCAAAGACTCCTATGTACTCACCAATCCCACAGACACCGACCTGACCGTTACCCTGGTCTATCCCTTTGCCGGGAGTTTCTATGAACTCTATCCCGTTACCTTGACGGCAAACGGCACGGAGCTGGAGACCGCCATTTACCCCGGCGTGGGCGGGAACCAGAGCGTGGAGTCCTGGGAGGAATACGCGGCCATCATCAAGGGTGGAGATCTGACAGCCGCCCACCAGGAGGCTCCCACCCTGGACACTCCGGTGACTGTCTATTCTTTTACCGACTTTGTCCTTCCGGAAAGCGATGCCATCGCCCCCACCCTGGCGGTGACCTACCCCTGGTCGGAGGACGCCCCCGCCGTATTGACCTATGGCTTCGACGGCAGCGGGATTGACGAGGAGGCAGGCTGGGCCCAACGCCATTTCTCTCTGCCCAATTCCAACTCGCCCCATGCCGAGGATCCCCGACTACTCATCGTAGTGGGAGATCCGTTGGAGGAATACACCATTCAGGGTTACCAGGACGGCGGCTGTACCCCCGGGGAGGAGCTGGCAGGCGTCTCGGCCCACGTCACCCAGTACCAGTCCACTCTGGGTGACGTACTGGATTCTCTCTGCCAGGCTCCAGACACCCTGGATCAAAAGTACGGAAAACCAATGGGTGTTCTTGCACTTCCCCGAGCAGCATTCTTTGACACCCTCTGCAAGAGCTTTGGAACCTCCATCCCGTCCAACATGACGATGCTGGAGATGGTATTTGAATGGTGCAACATCCAGGAACGCATTTTTTACGGGGAGGCTACCCTCACCATCCCCGCCGGGGAGCGTGTCACGGTGGAGGCCTCCTTTACCAAGGAAGGCAGCTACGACTTCGTGTGCGCCCACACGGAGAACCGCGGAATCTACGGCTATGATCTTCTGACTCAGCTGGGTTCCAACCTGACCTGTACCCAACAGACCGCCACTTTGGAGGACCGGGGTTTGATTCAGATCGCCCGTCAGAATTTCGGCTTCGACCTGAAAAAGGGGATCAAAACTGTCTCTCTGGATCCGTCGACCGAACACTACTACCTGGAGGTCCGCAGAGCCAATTGAGAAAAAAAGAGCCGCCCTAAAGGGCGGCTCTTTTGTTGTTGTTCAGCGCTGATCCATAGGCACATAATCCGCATGGCTGCCCACATACTTATAGGCAGGACGGATAATTTTACCCATATTGATAAGCTCCTCGATGCGGTGGGCGGACCAGCCTGCCACACGGGCCATAGCAAAGATAGGCGTATACAGCTCCAGAGGCAGATCCAGCATATGGTACACAAATCCGGAGTAGAAGTCCACATTGGCGGACACACCTTTGTACATCTTCCGCTCCCCGGCAATGACCTCGGGGCCCAGACGGGCCACCATGGAGTAGAGTTCGTACTCCTCGTTGCGGCCTTTCTCCCGGGACAGCTTTTCCACAAATGTTTTGAAGATGTTGGCGCGGGGGTCGGACAGAGAGTAAACGGCATGGCCCATACCGTAGATCAGGCCCGCTTTGTCAAAGGCCTTCTTGTCCAGCAGATCCTGGAGATACTGCCGCACCTCGTCCTCATCCTTCCAGTCCCTTACGTGCTCCTTCATGTCCTCAAACATCTGCACCACCTTGATATTGGCACCGCCATGCTTGGGACCCTTCAGAGAGGCCAGGGCCGCCGCCATACAGGAGTAGGTATCGGTGCCGGAGGAGGTAACCACATGGGTGGTAAAGGTGGAGTTGTTACCGCCGCCGTGCTCGGCATGGAGGGTCAGACAGATGTCCAGCACATGGGCCTCCCAGAAGGAATAGGAGGAATCCGCCCGCAGCAGGGAGAGGATGTTCTCCGCCGCCGACAGTTCCGGCCGGGGCGCGTGGATGTACAGGCTGCTGCCGCTCTTATAGTTATAGGCCTGATAGCCGTAGACGCTGAGCATGGGGAACAGGGCAATAAGCTGGACGCACTGGCGCATGACATTGGGCAGAGAGATATCGTCGGCCCGGTCATCGTAGGAGGCCAGGTTGAGGACACTGCGGGCCAGAGAGTTCATGATGTCATGGCTGGGCGCCTTCAAAATTACGTCCCGCACAAAATTGTTGGGGAGGGAACGATAGTAAGACAGCTGCTTGGTAAAGCCGTCCAGTTCCTCCTTGGTGGGCAGTTTGCCCAGCAAAAGCAGATAGGCGGTCTCCTCAAAGCCAAAGCGCCCCTCCTTCAGAGCGCCTGCCACCAGCTGCTCCACGTCCACGCCGCGGTAATACAGCTTGCCCTCACAGGGAACCTCCTGTCCGTCCACGATCTTCTTGGCCACAATATCGGAGATCTCGGTCAGTCCGGCAAGCACACCCTTACCGTTCAGATCACGCAGGCCCCGCTTCACATCATACTTTACAAAATCGCCTGGATCGATGCGGCTGTTTTCTTTTGCCATAGTCGCCAGGCTCTCGATTTCAGGCGTAATATTACAGTAATTCGGATTGCTTGCCATGAAAAACCTCCATTCTCTTCACATACCCAGGGGACAACCCCTTTGCCAATTAGTTCATTGCTAACTATTATGCCATGAAAATGTTACCACAGTATGAATCGCACTTTATTTTTTCTTTGAAATATTTGTCAGCTTATAAAAGAAAGACCCGCTGCGGCAGCGCCGGACAGCGGGTCGAAATTTAGAACAGATCTTTCTTCTTCAGGATGATGCCGGTCACCAGAATCACGCCCAGGGACAGCACCAGGGGGAACCACCAGAAATGATCCAGGGGCAGATTGGCTACGTTCATGCCGTAGAAGCTGAAGAAAATATTGGGGATGGTGAGCAGGATGGTGATGGAGGTCAGCACCTTCATGATCACGTTCAGGTTGTTGGAGATTACGGAGGCAAAGGCGTCCATCATGCCGGAAATGATGGAGGAATAGATGTTGGCCATCTCGATAGCCTGGCGCACCTCGATGAGCACGTCCTCCAGCAGATCGTGGTCCTCCTCATAAAGGGTAATGATGCGTCCCCGGAGGATCTTCTCCAACGTGACCTCATTGGCTTTCAGTGAGGTATTAAAGTAAACCAGCGACTTCTCCAGGTCCAGCAGCTGGATAAGCTCCTTGTTCCGCTGGGATTTGTAGAGCTGCCGCTCCATATAGTTGTAGATCTTGTCGATCTGCTTCAGATATTGCAGGAAGCGCTTGGCCACCTGGAGCAGCATATAGAGAATAAACTGGGTCCGCTTCTGGGTGTCTGCGTTGCGCACCAGCCCGTCCTGGAAATCCTTCAGAATGGAAGTCTCTTTCAGGCAGACAGTAATGATGTGCTTTTCCGTGACGATAATGCCCAGAGGCAGGGTGGAATATACCACCGCATCATCCTTCTCCACTGAAGGAGCGTCAATGATGATGAGGGTCTGTCCCTCTTCCGTGTCGATACGGGAGGTCTCTTCTTCATCCAGCGCGGCCCGCAGGAAGGTGGGCTCCACGCCCAGGGTCACCGCCACTGTGTTCAGTTCATCCTCGCTGGGATAAGTCAGGTTGACCCAGCAGCCGTCCTGTACGGCATCCAGCTTGGTCATTTTCCCATTGATGGTCTTATGGATGGAAAGCAATTCACTCACGCCTTTCTGGGCGCAGGGACCAAAAAGGCATAAAAATCCCCGCACACCTATTGTCTCGCTGATTCGTTCCGCTTATACCAGCGGACCGAAAAAGGGCACAGGCGTGCGGGCGCTCCCGGTTATACCGGTCAAACGCCGATCCAATACGCCGTGCCAGTTGTGTTGCATTCTCGACTCAGAGGGTCACCGCTCACGGCGCATATCACTCCCTTATGACATAATCTGTTTCCCCTAAAAACTGGCTGACTGGTACTGCCAGCCGTTGGGCTACCCCTTATTATATGCTATTTCCCACGGAATTGCAAGCCTGCACTCCCGCCGCTCCGCCTTTTCTTTCACAAAGAAATCCAGATTCAGACAAAATGCCTCCTCTAAAATACTTTGCTGGAAGTCTCATCCATGCGCCACGGAAGGCCGCCCCGTATTCTTCCGCTCCTCACGGAATTACAAAGCGGTAGCCCAATCCACGGACCGTCTGGATATATTGGGGCTTGGATGGGTTTTCTTCGATTTTTGCCCGGATTCGGTTGATATAAACCATAATGGCATTTTCGTCAATGATAGCCGATTCCCATACCAGGTCGTAGATCATATCCTTGGAAAAAATATGATTCACATTGTCCATAAACAGCTTGATAATGGCGTTTTCCTTGGAGGAGAGAACCACCTCTTCCCCATTTTTATAGAACCGCAGGGTGCTGGTATTGTACTGAAAGGGACCGGCTGTGATGATCTGATCCGCTCCGGGCAAATTCCCCCGGCTGCGGCGGATCAGGGCTTTTACCTTTGCCGCAAGGGTAACAGGGTTGAGGGGTTTGGTGATATAGTCGTCTGCACCGATATCCAGACCATAGAGGGTATCATAATCCTCTTTGCGTCCGCTGACGATCATAATGGGGATCTTGCTGCCGTTTCGCCGAATATGCTGAATCACCTGAAACCCATCCATGCCGGACAGATTGATATCCAGCAAAAGCAGATCGTATGTTTTCTTTGTCAGCATTTCAAGGCACTGCTCCCCGGAATCGGCGGTATCTGCCTGAATGCCATTGCTGCTGATCACTTTATACAGCATGGTAAGAACGGCTTTGTCGTCATCAACAATGAGTACAAGATCAGCCAAGGTGCATCCCCCTTTACACGGCTTGCTTCTTCCAGTATGATATCCAGTATAAAAGACGAGTATATGTTTGACAAGGGGGGAATTTACTTGAAGCCGCCCATCAAATTGGAGCGCAAATTTCTGGTTATTATCCTGTTGGCCTTCGCCCTCATATTTGCCGGAATTTTTATGGTATTTCGGGTTTTCCACCAATATGAAAACATTATAATCGAAAACGAAGACCGGCAGCTTTTGGGGCTGTCCCGCTCGGTGGACCGCAGTATCACCAGCTATATTCAGCAATTTTCCCGGGAGCTGAAGCACACATTGCAGAGGAACGACCTGGACGAGGCTGAGACTGCTTACCGAAACACTGGAAATACGGAAGCACTTGCCCTTCAGGTGGAGGGGACCATCCTATCAGAACATCCTCTGACATACGACATTCTTTGTATCGACAATGGAAGTATTTTATACTCCTCCCGCGGAAAAACAGACTATGTGTTTCCGCCCAATGCCGGCCTGGAGGGAGACGTTGACATCAGGCCCTGCGTGGATGCCTCCGGCACCATCTATCTTTCGTTCCAGAAAGGCATGGAAGGAGAGCTGCAATACGCCGTACTGATCGAGCTTACGGAATTTTATGAGGCTGTGGCGGGAAATCTGATTTCCGGCACCCAAGACCGCATTCTGCTTCTGGACGCAGGTGGGCGAACCCTGCTGTATCAAACAGATGAAGGCGCTGTGGCGACCCTGGTCCAGGATGATACAGGCGGCATAATCAATCAGGACGAATTGAATGCGCTGCTGAACTGCCAAAGCCAGGGCGAGAATGTGTCTCTTTTCTACCAAGCTCAGACCAGCGAAGATGGAAAAGCCTATACGGCGCGCATGGCAGCCATCCCAGCCGACGGAAACAATGGTGTGTTTACAGTGGGTGCCTCCCTCAATTATGAAACCATTAAACGGCCCATCCATATGTCCGCTATACGGCTTACCGCCTACAGCAGCATGATCGTGATTGGAATTTTGCTGTTGGCTGGCTCCATCCTGCTGGTGGCCCGGCGCAACGCACGAGCCCAGCAGGAAGTACTCATGCTTCGGGAACAAAATCTTGCCCTGGAGGCGGTCACTAAGAAGTCTCAGGCTCTGGCCCACCATCAGCGGCTGGAGATCATCGGCACCTTGACCTCCAGCATTGCCCATGAATTCAACAACCTTCTGACCCCCATTATGGGTTACTCCATTCTAGTTCTGGAAAAACTGCCTCCGGACGCCGAAGAGACCTATGACAATGTGCTGGAAATTTACGAGGCCTCCAGAAAGGCAAAAACCATTATCTCCCGCCTCTCGGACCTCTCCCGCAAAAATACTCCCCTCACCTTCCAGTATATCTCGCCGGACGATCTGGTGGTCCGCGTTCTGGAGATCGCCGCACCGGCGAAACCGCCCAAGGTAGAGGTCAGCCACAAGCTTCAGTGCCGGCACCTCTGGGTACACGGCAACGAGATCCAGCTGTCCCAGATGCTGCTCAACCTGGTTTTGAACGCCTACCAGGCCATGGAGACAGAGGGCGGGACCCTTACCATCACAACCGAACCTGAGGATGACTGGATCTGCCTCCATGTGGCCGACACAGGGCCTGGAATCGACCCTGCACTGCTGGAAACCATCTTTGAGCCCTTCTTTACCACCAAGGAGCGAGGCAAAGGAACCGGGCTGGGTCTGGCCATCGTACAGCAGGTGGTAAAGGAACACCACGGCACGGTCCGTGTCCACAGCGAATTGGGACAGGGAACCACATTCACCGTTCGACTGCCCATCCCCGCCCAGGAGGATGAACACTGCGACAACAGCATATCATAAGAAAGAGGATGGATGTTTTCCTGTCGGGAGGCATCCATCCTCTTTTCTTAACAAATATTAAGGGTACAGTAATTTCCCATTAAGCAAAGATTGTTATAATTTTGACAAATTCATTCTTGTCACGAAGTGGAGCAGTCAGATGATTATAACGATTGCACGGAAATATGGCAGCGGCGGCCGGGAGATCGGCCAGAGGCTGGCCAAACATCTGGATATTCCCTATTACAATGTGGACACCCTGCCCCACACTCGAATCGAGGACTGGCAGGAAGAGATTCTCCGGCTGGCCGATGCCGGGCCTTGCGTCATGGTGGGCTTCTGTGCCGATCATGTGCTGGCCGGGCGGGAAGGCCTCATGCGTACCTTCATCCACTGTGACATGGAGCATCGCCTCCAGCGGATCATGGAAGAAAATCATCTCTCCAGAGAACAGGCCCAGCGCGAGGCCCTCTACCAGGACCGGGAGAGGGCCCGGCTGTACGGACTCTATACCGGCGAGAAATGGGCCAATCTGGACCGGTATGATCTGACTGTAAACAGCAGTCTGTTGGGAACAGTCGGCACTGTGGAATTGCTGGGTCAGTTTGTGGCGCTGAATGTCATGCGCAAGCGCAGAGGTCAGTGAAATGAGAGAAACATACAAAACAGTTCGATTGACTCTGTGCCGGGGCGATCTTCTGGCGGTGTGCCTGGTCCTTATGGCCGCGGCCGCTCTGATTGCCGGCTGGAGTATGGGCTCAGGCGGAAAGGCCGCTTCTGTCCAGATCTGGCAGGACGGCATTTGGAAGGGCGAGTATGACCTGATGCAGGATCAGGAGATCCAGATCAGCGGCAGCTATCAGAACACGGTCAAAATCCAAAATGGCCGGGCTGCCATCATTGATTCCAACTGTCCGGGCCAGGACTGCGTCAAAAGCGGTTGGCACGAAGATGCCAGACAGAGCATCGTTTGCCTGCCCAACCGCCTGGAGCTTCGTCTGGTGGGTACCGAAGGGGAACCCCAGGTGGACGGTGTAACCAGATAGGAGGCTGACATGGGAAAAACAAGATCTCTTGCGCTAAGCGCTATGCTGATTGCACTTGCATTGGGGTTATCCTATATGGAGCGCTTTCTTCCCCTACAGCTGCTGATCCCGCTGCCGGGGGTAAAGCTGGGGCTGGCCAATATTGTCACCCTGTTTGCCCTGTACTTTTTGGGCGGCAAAAGCGCCGTTCAGATCCTTGTCATACGGTGCGCCCTTGGTGCCATGTTTGGCGGCGGCCTTACCGCCTTTTTCTTTTCCATCACCGGCGGGGTACTGGCCATGGCCACCATGGCTTTGACCCGCCGCTTCCCCTTCCTCTCCATCTACGGGGTAAGCATCTGCGGCGCAGCCGCCCACCAGACCGGTCAGGTTCTGATGGCAGTGCTTTTGCTGCGCTCTGTCTATGTGGCTGGATATCTTCCGGCGCTGCTGCTGATTTCCATTGTCACAGGTTTTTTGACCGGCGCAGTCTCCGCCGCCTGTTTCCGGGCCATGATCGCGGCACAGCTGCCCTTTGCATCAAACATGGAGGTTTCCTATGCTGGAGAATTTGATTGAAACTGCCCTGCCCACCATCATCGCAATTCTGGAGATCATGGGCATCTTTGTGGTGGTGGTCTCGGCCACCGGCGCATTTATCCGTTACCTGAAAGGGCTTGTTACCCACTCCGGGTCAGACGTCAAATTTGCTCTGGCCAACGGGCTGGCCATCAGTCTGGAATTCAAAATGGCCGCCGAGATCTTGAAAACCGTCCTGGTGCATGAGCTCAATGAGCTGATGGTATTGGGGGCGGTCATCCTTTTGCGTGCGCTGTTATCATTTCCCATTCACTTTGAAATGAAGCAGATACATCACACCGAATCATAATTCAGGAGGTATCACAAATGAAGAAACTGCTTGCACTGATCCTGTCCGGTACGCTGACTATGGGCGCACTGTCCGCCTGCGGCAGCACGGCAGTGGTAGCTGTCCCTCAGCCTGAGGAATCTGCGCCCGCCGTCACCGAACCGGTTCCGGAACACACTCAAGGTACATCGGATGCCGCGGTCAAAACAGGCCTCTATCTGGGCACCAGCTTGTCCAGCAGCAAAAATGCCGCGGACGGCGAGGATGGATACAGCCAGGCCAACATTGACCTGGTGGCGGTCACTGTGACCGACGAAGGGGTCATCGACTCCTGCGTGATCGACTCCATCCAGGCAAAAGCCACCTTTGACGCAACCGGAACCCTGACTGCCGACCTGACTGCCCAGGTTCCCTCCAAGAACGAGCTGGGCAGCAATTACGGTATGGGCCAGGTCAGCTCCATCGGCAAGGAGTGGAACGAACAGGTTCAGGCTCTGGCCGATTACGTAGAGGGCAAGACGGTGGAGGAGATCAAGGGCATCGCCGTGACCGAGGAGGGCAAGGCCGCCGATGCGGATCTGGCTGCCTCCGTCACCGTCTCCATCGCCGGCTATCTGGATGCCATCGAGCAGGCGGTTTCCAACGCCACTCATCTTGGCGCCATGCAGGGGGATCGTCTGGTTCTGACCACCTCCACCAACATTGCCAACAGCAAGAGCGCCACCGCTGAGGAGCCCGGCCAGGTCCAGACCTCCGCCACTGTGGCCGCCATTACCCTGAACGGCGACGTGATCACCAGCTGCTACATCGACGCTGTGCAGGCCAACGTGGACTTTGACGCTGCCGGCGTGATCACCACCGACCTGACCGCGGTACCGCCCACCAAAAACGAGCTGGGCGACAACTACGGCATGGGCCAGATCAGCCCCATCGGCAAGGAATGGAATGAGCAGGTGGCTGCCTTCTGCGCGTATGTGACCGGCAAGACCCTGGACCAGGTAGCGGGGATCGCCGTGACCGAAAAGGGCGCTGCCGCCGACGCAGACCTGGCCGCCTCGGTCACCATTGCCATCGGGGAGTTCCAGGCCCTGATTGCAAAAGCCGCCGCCTGAGTTTTCTTCAGGCAGCAGCTTGATACGCCTGTTATTTGGAAAGTAGAGGTTATATGAAGCGAACGGCCACTTTGATCCTCCTGCTGGTTCTGCTCTGCGGGTGCACAGCAGCCCCCGCAAAGTCTAATGACACTGGGCTGAACCGCTATGAGGCCACATTTCTGACTCTGTTTGACACCGTCACCACCATCGTGGGATATGCCGAAACCGAGGAGGCCTTTACCGACACGGCCCAGGCCTTCCATGATGAACTGCTGGAATATCATCAGCTCTACGACATTTACAACGAGTACGAGGGAATCAACAACATCAAGACCATCAACGATCACGGCTGGGAACACCCCATCAAGGTGGATCAGCGGATCATTGATCTGCTGTTGTTCAGCAAGGAGCTGTATACCCAGACAGAAGGCAGGGTCAACATCGCCATGGGCAGCGTACTCCGCCTGTGGCATGACGCCCGGGAAACCGGCATAGCCGACCCCAGCCGGGCAGCGCTGCCGGACCAGACTGCCCTGGAACAGGCCGCAGCCCACACGGATATCGACAGCATCCAGATTGACGTGGAAGAAAGCACCGTTTTCCTGTCTGATCCGGAGGTCAAACTGGATGTTGGCGCCATTGCCAAAGGCTATGCGGTGGAGCAGGTCTGCCGGAACACCCCCTCTGGGCTGCTCATCAGTGTAGGCGGAAACGTCTGTCCCACCGGCCCAAAGCCGGAAAGCGGCCAGCCGTGGGTGGTAGGCATTCAGGACCCGGAAGATCCGGAGCAATATCTCCATACCATCTATGTGGAAGATGTCTCTGTGGTCACCAGCGGAGATTACCAGCGGTATTTTACCGTGGACGGCGTTCCATACCACCATATCATAGATCCTGACACCAACTATCCTGCCGGCTACTGGCGCTCGGTCACCATTCTGTGCCGGGATTCCGGTGTAGCAGACGCCCTCTCTACCGCCCTTTTTACCCTGCCCCAGGAGGAGGGACAGGCCCTGCTGGACGCCTTCCAGGCAGAAGCCATGTGGGTGCGTCAGGACGGAACCATCCTGTACAGCCCCGGATTTCAGGCGTATATCCGCATATAGCCAAAGCGCTCATATCATCGAGGTGGAAAGAATGAGAAAATTGTTTTGGGGTGGTATCCACCCAGAGGGACATAAAGCTCTCTCCCGGGGCGCGGCCCCCATTCCCGCACCCCTGCCGGCGCAGGTCGTCCTGCCCATGGTCCAGCATATCGGCGCAGCCTGCACCCCCGTGGTCAAGGTGGGCGATCAGGTCAAAATGGGACAAAAGATCGGCGATGGCGAAGGAATCTGCGCCCCCATCCATGCCTCTGTCTCCGGTAAAGTGGTGGCGGTGGAGCCCCGTCCGCACCCCGGCGGCAGCGAAGCACTGTCCGTGGTGATCGAGAATGACTATACAGACACACCGGACGACACCTTAAAGCCCCATCTGACCCACCAGGATCTCTCTGGAGACGGGATCCTCCGCATCATCCGGGATGCAGGTATCGTGGGTATGGGCGGCGCCGCATTCCCCACAGACGTGAAGGCCTTCTCCGCACTGGGCCAGGTGGACTATGTCATCATCAACGCCTGTGAGTGCGAGCCGTATATTACGGCGGACGATACCCTCATCTGTACTTATCCGGAGCAGGTGATCCGGGGAACGGAGACCCTGATCCATACCCTCGCACCCAAGCATACGGTGATCGCCATTGAGGACAACAAGCAGGAGGCCATCCGCATCCTGAGGGACGCCCTGCCCAAGGACTCATCCATCGAATTGCGGGTACTGCCCACCCGCTACCCCCAGGGCGCGGAGAAGCAGCTGATCCAGGCCGTGACCAACCGACAGGTCCCTCCGGGCAAGCTGCCCGCCACCGTGGGCTGCGCCGTGTTCAACGCAGCCACCGCTGCCGCCGTCTATCAGGCGGTATACGAGGGAAAACCGGTCACCCGCCGCATCGTGACGGTCACCGGCGACGGAGCTGCGGCGCCCAAGAATATGATTTTCCGCATCGGTACCTCCTTCGGGCAGGCCATTGACGCTGCCGGCGGCATGGCGGAGGACACCCAAAAAGTGCTGTCCGGCGGCCCCATGATGGGCCTTGCCCAAAAGGACCTGGCCGTGCCGGTGCTGAAGGGCACCAACGCCATTCTGTGCCTGAAAGCCACAGTTCCCCAGTCCAAAACCCAGACCTGTATCCGCTGCGCCAAGTGCGTGTCCGTCTGTCCCATGCACCTGCAGCCTCTGTACCTGTACCGTTTTGAACAGGCCGGGAACTGGAAGGAACTTGAGAAGCTGCATTTGTCGGACTGTATCGAGTGCGGAAGCTGCAGCTACACCTGCCCGGCACAGCTCCCGCTGGTGGAGCGGTTCCGTGCGGGCAAACAGCAGCTGAAGGAGGCAAAGAAAGCATGAAACTGCTTGTAACATCCTCTCCGCACATTCACAGCGGGTCCCGCACCAGCCGTCTGATGGGATCGGTGCTGATCGCGCTGATTCCCGCCCTTGTGGCCGGTGTGTGGTTCTTTGGTATCAGAACCCTGGTCCTGACTGCGGTCACCGTGCTGGCCTGCCTGCTCTCTGAGTGGCTCTACCGCATGGTCACCCGGCAGAGCAACACCCTGCCGGACCTGTCCGCAGCGGTGACCGGCGTTCTGCTGGCTATGACCCTCCCCGCCTCCGCCCCCTACTGGCTGGCGGCTGTGGGCGGTGTCTTTGCCATTGTGGTGGTCAAGGGGCTGATCGGCGGTCTGGGACAGAACATCTTTAACCCTGCCCTGGCTGCCCGGGCTTTCCTGGTCCTGTTCTGGCCCAGCTGGATGGTCCGCTATGCGGCGCCTGGTACCTCCCTGGACCCGCTGTCGGTCTCAGTGGACATCGTATCCTCCGCCACCCCTCTGCACCATATGCAGATGCCTGCGCTGCCTACGGAGTCCCTGCTGGATGTATTTCTGGGGAATATGGGCGGCTGTATCGGCGAGGTGTCCGCCCTGGCCCTGCTGCTGGGCGGCGGATACCTGCTGCTGCGCAAGGTGATCTCCTGGCGCATTCCGGTGGCCTACCTGGGCTCTGTGGCACTGCTTACCCTGATCTTCTCCAAAGGCCAGGACCCCGTCCTGTGGATGCTCTACAGCCTGATGGGCGGCGGCGTGCTGCTGGGCGCCTTCTTTATGGCCACCGACTATGCCACCTCCCCTGTTACCCCCATGGGCCAGTTGATCTACGGCGTGGGATGCGGCGTACTGACCGTCTGCTTCCGCTACTACGGACTTTTCCCGGAAGGGGTCACCTATGCCATCCTGCTGATGAACGCCTGTGCCTGGAGCCTGGACCGGCTCACACCCCCCAAGCGCTTTGGTACTGTGAAAGGAGGCGGCGTACAGTGAACGTAAAACAGTTGATCCAGCCTGTGGCTGCCCTTCTCATCGCCGCCCTGGTTTTGTTCCTGGGCACCACCGTGCTCTCCCCCATTGCTCAGGAAAACAAGGAACAGGAGCTGCAGTCCATCCTCTCCAGCCTTCTGCCCGGCGCAGAATCCTTTGTCCAGGAGGAGTACACCGGCGAGGACGATGCTATCTCCGCGGTCTACAAGGCAGATAACGGCTATGTGATCGAAACGGTCACCGCCGGATATGCCGGCGATATCACCATGCTGGTAGGCGTCAATCTGGACGGCACCATTGCCAGTCTGGTGGTGCGGGATATGCAGGAGACCTACGGGCTTGGCATGGAGGCCCTCTCCGATGTATCCTTCCTGTCTCAGTTCCTCTGGAATGGCACCACCTTTACCGTAGGCGAAAATGTGGACGCCCTCACCGGCGCCACCGTTACCTCCAAGGCGGTGGCCAAGGCTGTTACCTCAGCCAGTGCCTTTGTAACCGGCGCGGATATTGGCTCCAGCGCCACCGAATGGGGAGGTTGATGTGATGAAAAATACCTATCGTCTGAATACCTTCCTGGCTGTGGTTGCGGGCCTGGTATTTCTGGGCTATCTGGCAGAGCACGCCTTTGCTCCCGCCGCCATCCTGCCGCCGCTGGACCTGATGCTGGTCAGCGGGATCTCCCTGGTGGCCCTGATTCTCGAGCATTATTCCGGGAAGCCGGTGGAGGGGCGCTGCTGGCCTGTGACAGCGCTGCTCAGCGCGCTGACCTTCGTTCTGCTGCCTCTGGCGGCAGGTCTCATGTCCGGTCAGGAGCTGCTCCGGTTTGCCCTGGTGAGCTGGGCTGCGTTTATGGTGCTGACCTTCCTGTTTACCGCCATCTGTCAGCGTCTGGCCTCCAGTCCGGCAAGCAAGATCGCACCCCTGCTCTCTGCCGGGGTCCTGTTCCTGGCGGTTCAGGGCTGCAGCAGCCTTTTCCTGTGATCGATCTCTTTCGTATCCCAGGAACGGAATAAGATAAAACAGGAACAACAAGAGGCGGGAACATCTGAAGCGATGTTCCCGCCTTAATCATATCATTTATCAGTTTTTGTCCCATGTTCTTGCACATAGTTCACAAGCTGATCCAACATAGAACGATCCGTTGCATGATAAACTAAAAATCCATTATTCTCTCCCAAACTAACAACTACTTTTCCATCGTCGTAAACCGTCAAAAAACACGTTTCCTTTTCTGTGCTCCCCCATACAAGGAAAATGTTTGCATTCATAGAACTGCCATTTGAACTGACAGATGTGATTGCCCAGGGGAATAAATTTTGAAAGTTCTGCTGGTATCCAGATTGATTTAATATATCGATGATTGCGATAAAATCCTTGCTGCCGCCTGTTAGCGCTTGCAATTCATAGTTATCAATAAATGGCGTTCCATCCTTGCTAACTCCACTGATATTTGCAGTACAGGCAAGACTAATAATTGCACTTTCATCAACAGAAATGATATCCGCTAAAGAATGCGGCCGCAAACGCCACACACCAGCACAAAGGACAATTAAGGCCAGCAAAGCAATCAGGATCTTTTTCATGTGCTTTCTCATGTTAGTTCCCCCTCTAAGTTATAAACATATCCGTTTCATTAAGAATAACACATATGTGATAAAATAGAAAGCGATAGGGAATATTCCCTATCGCTTCTCCAAAACATATTTTCAACAAAAATGATAAATCCGAATTACATTACCCACTTGGATAATGTAATTCGGATTACCATTAGATGGTCCGAGTGACTGGATTCGAACCAGCGGCCTCTTGAACCCCATTCAAGCGCGATACCAAACTTCGCCACACCCGGAGATCGCCGCCGTGTTTCAGACGGCTTGATTATATTACCACACCTCTTAGAGGAATGCAAGTACTTTTTTCGATTTTTTGAAATTTTTTTAGGAGGCCTTAAACCCAGCTATCCTCCAGCTCGTGCTTCCGCTCCCGGGTCATCAGATCCACGATCACCTGGCGGGGGTCCTTACCTTCGTAGAGCACCTGATAGGCCGCCTCAGTGATGGGCATCTCCACACCCACCTTCCGGGCCAGGGTACGGGCATTGGCGGCGGCATAGTAGCCCTCCACCACAGCACCGATCTCCTTGACCGCCTGCTGCGTGGGAGTGCCCTTACCAATCAGAATACCGCAGCGGCGGTTACGGGAGTGCATGGAGGTACAGGTAACAATCAGGTCACCCACACCGGACAGGCCGGCAAAGGTCTCCCGGCGGCCGCCCATGGCCACGCCCAGCCGGGCGATCTCGGTAAGGCCCCGGGTCATCAGGGCCGCCTTGGTGTTGTCACCGTAGCCCATACCGTCGCTGATACCGGCACACAGAGCGATGACATTCTTCAGCGCTGCGCCCAGCTCCACGCCTACCACGTCGTCGGAGGCATACACACGGAAGCGCTCATTCATAAAGAGGTCCTGGACCTGCTCCGCGGCGGAGCGATCCTTGGAGGCGGACACCACCACGGTGGGGATATGCCGTCCCACCTCCTCCGCATGGGAGGGACCGGAGAGGGCTACGATGGGATGGGCATCGCCCACCTCCTGCTCAATGGCGTCGGTGAGGGTGAGAGAGGTATCCTTCTCAATGCCCTTGGACACCGATACCAACACCGCACCGGGCTCCAGCAGAGACGCCGCGGCCTTAGCCGTAGTACGTACGGCAAAGGACGGGGTGGCCAGCACCACCGCGCCGCAGCCCTTCACACAGACCAGATCAGAGGTCAGCTTCAGCTCCTTGGGCAGAGCTACACCCTTCAGCATGGGGTTCTCTCCCGTCTGACGCAGTACGGCGGACTCCTCCTCCGTATAGGACCACAAGGTCACATCATGACCATTTTCCAGCAACACCAGCGCCAGGGCCGTGCCCCAGCCGCCGCTTCCCAGTACCGCGATCTTCACTTCGAAGTACCCCCGTTCAATTTATGATGCAGGCTGAATTTGGACTCGGTGCCCTTCAGAATACGCACCAGATTACCCCGGTGCTTCCACACCACAAGTCCACCGATCAAAATGGCGATCACCAGAATCACCAGATTTTGATAGACAAACCAACTGGCAAAGGGGAAAGAGGCCCCCGCCCAGATGGAACCCAGGGAGACCCACTTGGTAATGGCGGCCAGGATAATAAACCCGCCCCACACCACCAGCGCGATACGCCAGTCCATCATAATGGCGATGGTACCGCCGGACAGAATACCCTTGCCGCCCTTGAAACCAAACATACAGGGGAACATATGGCCCAGCAGGCAGAAGGTACCGGCCCAGTATTTACCCAGCACCGGCCAGATGGCCTGCCAGTCCTGGGGCGGAGTAACCATACTGAAAAGCCACTGACCCAGCAGGATGGCGATTACCGCCTTCAGCACGTCGGTCAGGATGACCACCAGAGTCAGGGGACCGCCAAAGGTACGGTAGAAGTTGGTCAGGCCCGCATTGCCGCTGCCATGCTTGCGCACGTCGTTGCGCAGGATATACTTGGAGACAATGACCGCCCCATTGAAACAGCCGAAGAAGTAGGCAATGACCGCCACTGCAGCCACCACCAAAAGGATCATTTCCATCGAAGCTGCCGGCATGGACTTACCCCTCCTTGTCGCTCTTCTGCCGGATGGTGAGCCGCACCGGCGTGCCCTCCAGTCCGAAGGTAGAGCGGATCTGATTTTCCAGATAGCGCTGGTAAGAGAAGTGGAAGAGCTTGGCATCGTTGCAGAAGCAGACGAAGTGGGGAGGCTTGATGCCGATTTGGGTCATATAGTAGATCTTCAGTCGGCGGCCCTTGTCCGTGGGGGGCTGCACCCGAGCGGTGGCGTCAGCCAGCACCGAGTTGAGCATACCGGTGGTGATCCGCAGGGAGGCCTGGTCATTGACATAGTTGATGAGGTCAAAGAGCCGGTCCACCCGCTGGCCGGTCAGGGCGGAGATAAAGACGATGGGAGCATAGGTCATATAGGACAGGTCCCGGCGCACATCCTGGCGCATCCGGTCCATGGTCTTGTCGTCCTTCTCGATGGAGTCCCACTTGTTGACCACGATGATACAGGCCTTGCCCGCCTCATGGGCCAGACCGGCCACCTTGGTATCCTGTTCAGTCACACCCTCGTTGGCGTCGATCAGGATGAGGCACACATCGGCCCGCTCGATGGCCATGGTGGCCCGGAGCACGGAGAACTTTTCAATGGGATCGTCCACCTTGGACTTCTTCCGCATTCCGGCGGTGTCGATGAGCAGGTACTTGCCCTTCTGGTTCTCAAAGTAGCTGTCCACCGCGTCCCGGGTGGTGCCTGCCATGTCGCTGACGATGACCCGCTTCTCCCCCAAAATCCGGTTGACCAGGGAAGACTTGCCCACGTTTGGCTTGCCGATAATGGCTACCTTGATGACGTCGTCGTCCTCTTCCTCCTCGTCCTCCGGGGGGAAGTACTTGAAGCACTCGTCCAGCAGATCACCGGTACCGTGGCCGTGGACGGCGGACACGGCGATGGGATCGCCCAGACCCAGGTTATAGAATTCGTAGATGTCCGGGTTGGTGTGGCCCACCTGGTCCATCTTGTTCACCGCCAGCACCACCGGCTTGCCGGAGCGCAGCAGCATATTGGCCACTTCCTGGTCAGAGGCGGTGAGGCCGGTCTTGACGTCACACAGGAAGATAATAACGGTGGCGTTCTGGATGGCGATCTCCGCCTGCTGGCGCATAAAGGCCAGGATCTCGCTGTCGGTGCCCGGCTCGATACCGCCGGTATCTACCAGGTCAAACTTCCGGTTGAGCCACTCGGCCTCGGCATACAGCCGGTCCCGGGTGACGCCGGGGGTGTCCTCCACAATGGACAGCCGCTGGCCCACCAGCTTATTAAAGAGCATGGACTTGCCCACGTTGGGCCGTCCCACGATGGCAATTAAGGGTTTCATGGTAGTTTTCCCTCCCTTTACGGGTTATATCGATAATACTCCGCCTCCGGTGGGAGAACGGGGCATTGGGCTGTTACTTCCCGGCCCAGGATGGCATCCGCCAGGTCAAAGCCGCTGTCGGCAGGCACCGGGACCACAGTCACGCCCAGAGCCTGCTCCACCTGCTCCACGGTCACGTCGTCCAGAAATACCTGCTCTCCTGCCCGGAGCATATTATCCGGGATGAGCAGCCGCTTGCCCAAATCCTTGCCGTTGAGCTGCTCGATCAGGTCGGTTCCGGTGATCAGGCCGGAGACCGTGATGGTCTCCCCAAAGAAACGATTGATAATAGGATAGACCGTTCCTTTTATATTACCACACTGATTCCGGGCGTTGTCAACAATTTCCTGCACAAAGGGGGCGGCGGACAGGCCGGTGGCAATGGAAAAGGGCTCCGTCTCTTCCGGCTCTTCCTCCTCCAGGGCCATGGAGGCCTGATGGAGGAGCAGCCGCAGCATTCCCACACCGTTTTCCAGCTGGTCCATATCCTCATAATAAGCCTTCCCCGGCAGCGCCCGTCCGGCAATGAGGTAAAACTCATCGGAGCACCACACCAGATTGGTACCCTTTTTCTCCATAAAGCGGGCAGCAAAATCCTCCACCTGGTCGATCAGCGCAGCAGCCTGTTCCTTGGTATAGGGCTCGATGCTGCACAGTCCCTCCCGGAACTTGGTCACACCTACCGGCACCACCGCCACGCTGGTCACCGCAGGATAGAGCCGGCCCAGGTCCTCCATGGTACGGGCCAGAGCGGAGCCGTCATTGATGCCAGGGCAGGCCACCACCTGGCAGTTCATCTCGATCCCTGCCTGGGCAAACCGGGACATGATGTCCAGGCACTCCCCCGCCCGGGGGTTTTTCAGCATGGCGGTGCGCAGTTCGGGATCGGTGGCGTGGACCGAGATATTGATGGGGCTGATCCGCAGATCGATGATCCGCTGAATTTCCCGCTTGGACAGGTTGGTGAGGGTCATATAGTTGCCCATCAAAAAGGACAGTCTGGCATCGTCATCCTTAAAATAAAGGGTATCCCGCATTCCGGGGGGCATCTGATCCACAAAGCAGAAGATGCACTTGTTGGCGCAAGAACGGGCCCGGTCCATGAGGTAGGTCTCAAAATTCAGCCCCAAATCCTCTCCCTCCGCCTTGCGGATGCGGAGGGTACGGCTGCCTCCCTCCGGCTCTGTCAGGGTCAGCTCCAGCTTGGGGTCGTAGGCGTAGAACTTATAGTCCAGCACATCTACAATGGGATGGCCGTTGATGTGGGTCAGGGTTTCCCCCGGGCGCACCCCCGCCTTTCGGGCCGGACTGTGGGGGTCCACCGATGCAATTTTTGTCAGGCTCATGGGCACGCTCCTTCCCGGGATCCTATGGTATATAGGGCATTTCACTTCATTTTACCCGATTTCCGGGCAAAAAGAAAGAGGGGCTTGTCTCCCCTCGTTCTTTTTCGGCTATTTACTTCGCCTCAGCGGTTTCCACCTTGCCCAGCTCATGGCCATTGTAGCTCATGCAGCTCTTGCACATCCGGTGGGGCAGACGGAACGCACCGCACTTGGGGCAGGTGGTGACGCCGGGAGTCTCCAGCTTCCACACGGAGCTGCGGCGCTTATTCCGGCGCTGCTTGGACACTTTACTCTTAGGGACTGCCATCTATGACACCTCCTTAGGTTCATGCCCTGGCCGGGCAAATCTTACTCATCTTTATCCAACAGCTGCGCAAGTGCAGCCAAACGTGGATCGATCTCTTTTCTGCATCCGCAGGGGCCCTCGTTCAGGTTGGCGCCGCAAGTGGCACACAGGCCTTTGCAGTCCTCCGAGCAGACGTGCTTGGAATCCATAGACAGCACCAAAGCCGTGGTGAACACCTCGTCCAGATCCACGGCGCCGTCTTCCAGAAGCACGATCTCGTCGTTCTCCTCATCCTCCAGGGTCTCTGCCAGCAGAGTGCTGACGGGCAGACGCAACTCCTGACGGAAGGGCTTCAGGCAGCGGTCACACACCAGTTCCAGGGTGGTGTCCGCGCTTCCTTCCAGCATAAGCGCACCCGCCATATTGCGTACCGTCCCATGGATCACGATGGGATGGGCAAAGGGCCGCTCCCCATAGAAATCCAAGTCCGACAGGTCCAACTGGGACTCAAAGGGCAGAGACGCGCCCGGTACGTGAAGTATCTCCTTCAGATGAAAGCGCATAATACCCTCCTCATAACGGTACGCGGAATATTATAGCGAAAATACTTCCGGTTGTCAAATCTTTTTTTCAACTTTTTTCTACCACTTTTTTCAGGCCAAATCCCCGCCCCACTTGCGCTGGGGCAGCCTGTTCAGTATAATAGGGACTGCTTAAAAGATACGTCTCTGACGTACTGGAGGTCACTATGAGGGAATTTACCATTGGAAAAAATGACGCCGGGCAGCGGCTGGACCGGTGGCTGGGCAAGACCTTGCCTCTCCTCCCCGCTCCCCTGGCTCAGAAATACATCCGCCTCAAGCGAGTGAAGGTCAACGGCAAGGGCTCCGCCCGGGATGTGCGGCTCCAGGTGGGGGACCTGCTGCAATTATACATCAACGATGAGTTCTTTGACCAGCCCCGGGAAGATAATGCTTTCCTGGCGGTGTTCAAGCCCAAGCTGGACATCGTATATGAGGATGAGAACCTGATGCTCCTCAACAAGCGGCCCGGCCTGCTGTGCCACGCCGACGAGCGCGAGAAGGTCAACACCCTCATTACCCACATCCAGGCCTACCTTTATCAAAAGAAGGAGTGGAATCCCCGGGACGAGCACTCCTTCACCCCCGCCCTGTGCAACCGCATCGACCGGAACACCGGCGGCATCGTTATGGCGGCCAAGAACGCCGAGACCCTGCGGATCCTCAACCAGAAGATCAAGGATCGGGAGATCGCCAAGTTCTACCTGGCCATCATCCACGGGCGCATGGCCCCGCCTCAGGGCAAGCTGGAGGGCTTTTTGCTGAAGGATGAGAGCCGCGCCCAGGTGAAGGTGTTCCACAAGCCGGTGCCCGGCGGCAAGAGCGCCGCTACCTTATATAAGACTTTAAAGGTCAACCGGGGACTGTCCCTGGTGGAGTGCGAGCTTTTAACCGGACGCACCCACCAGATTCGCGCCCAGTTCGCCGCCGCCGGTCACCCTCTGCTGGGGGACGGCAAGTACGGCCGGGAGCGGGACAACAAGCAGTACGGCCGCTCCTTCCAGGCCCTGTACTCCTACAAGCTGGAGTTTACCTTCCCCACCGACGCGGGACTTCTGGAGTATTTAAGAGGTAAGGTGTTCACGGTGGAAAACGTGGACTTTGTGGCGGAATATTTTGGGGAATAAGAATAGAAAATCGTCTGCGGCGCCCGGTCAGGGCGCCGCAGACTGTTTGTTTCCATCTCTCTACTCGTACAACCAGCCTTCCAGGGCCGTCAAAAACGCCTCGCCGCCCTCCACATGGAACGCCTTTCCGTCGGCCCGGATAAGGGCCTGCTGCGGATCGTCCAATGGGATCTGAAGCTCCAGAAGGTACGACGTCCCATAGATCTCTATCCAGAAGCAGCTATAATATTCCGCCGCGTCCCACAGATCGTCTGACAGCCTGGGCCTGGAAAAATCCAACCGTTCCACCTCGGCCAGTACCGCCGCGCGGTCCTGCGGATCGTCAATGGTCCTCCGCTCCCGTTTTCCGTCCTCATCGCTCACATAAAACTGCATTCCGCAGCCGTCGGCCGTCGGCAGCTGCTCCAGCAAGACCCGGAATGCCTGGGCGTGGCTCCCCCACCATACGCCGGTCAGGATGAGTATTCCGCACATCACACTGGCAAAACAGGCAATAATCCGTTTTTTATCATGATAGCATTCTTTCACAGTTACCATCCCCCGGATCTTTGCCGCTCCAGCCACATAAAAAAGTTTTTTTCAGCTTCTATTATACCTGTTTGTCCCAGGCCGTTCAATCTGTTTTAACAGCAAAAGAGCTGCCTATGTCCCTTTTATTCACCTCATATGATAATCCTCTGATAACTTTGTTGCCACCATACTCGGCATCAAAGTTAGCGGCCGTAAAATCCCTGAAAAAAAAGCGGTTTTATTATTGACATTTTTCGCAATTCCATATATATTTGTTTCGTCATAAGGGCGTACCCAACCGCCGGTTTGGGTACGCCCTTTACTACCGTTTAGAAATGGGGGAGGATAAATGTCCAAGGAACTGATCCGCCTGTCGGATTGCTTCATGAAATTTGACGACGACGTCATTTTGGACCACATCAACCTTTATATCAATGACAAGGAGTTCCTCACGCTGCTCGGTCCCTCCGGGTGCGGCAAAACCACGACGCTTCGTATCATTGGCGGCTTTCAGAAGCCTACCTCCGGCGACGTGTATTTTGACGGCGTGAGGATTAATGACGTTCCCCCTCACAAGCGGAAGGTCAACACCGTCTTTCAGAAATACGCCCTGTTCACCCACATGAACATCTTTGAAAACGTGGCCTTCGGCCTGCGGGTCAACAAAGTGCCCGATCCCAAGGACCCCAAAAAGATGATCAAGGTCCCTGAGTCCGAGATCAAGGAGCGGGTGGAGGAGGCTCTGGCCCTGGTCAACCTGGCCGGCTACGGCAAGCGGTCGGTGAACTCTCTCTCCGGCGGCCAGCAGCAGCGCGTCGCCATTGCCCGGGCCATCGTCAACCGCCCCCAGGTTCTGCTGCTGGACGAACCTCTGGGCGCCCTGGACCTGAAGCTGCGTAAGGATATGCAGATCGAGCTCAAGCGCATCCAGCAGCAGGTGGGCATTACCTTTATCTATGTCACCCACGATCAGGAAGAGGCCCTCACCATGTCGGACACCATCGTGGTGATGAACGAGGGCAAGATTCAACAGATCGGCACCCCCGAGGACATCTATAACGAGCCCAAGAACGCCTTTGTGGCCGACTTCATCGGTGAGTCCAACATCATCGACGGCATCATGCACGAGGACTATGTGGTTGGAATGTACGGCCGGAAGTTCAAATGCCTGGACAAGGGCTTCGCCCCCGGCGAGGCGGTGGACGTGGTCATCCGCCCCGAGGACATCGACATCGTGCCCGAGGCCGAGGGCCAGCTCACCGGCACCGTCACCGAGGTCACCTTCAAAGGCATCCACTACGACATCATCGTGGATTTCCGGGGCTTCAAGTGGCTCATCCAGACCACCGACTACTCCCCTGTGGGGGCAAAGATTGGGGTGAAGATCGACCCCGACGGCTTCCATATCATGAAGAAGAGCCAATACTCCGGCACCTTCGGCGACTACAGCTCCTACTCCTCCGAGTATGACGAGCTCAACGAGGACCGGCTGGAGGAGGACAGCGACGATGAAGAATAAGTGGCTGGCCGCGCCCTATGTGGTTTGGATGGCCATCTTCGTGGTGGCCCCCCTCATTCTGGTGGTGGTGTTTGCCTTTACCGGTCAGGACGGCAGCATTACCCTGGACAACTTCAGCAACATGGGGACCTACGTCCCCGCCTTCCGCAACTCCTTTGTCCTGGCCTTTGTGGCTACCGCCATCTGCATCCTCATCGGCTACCCCCTGGCCTACTTCCTGTCCCGGGAAAAGCTGATGGTACGCAAGGTAGCCATGATGCTTATCATGCTGCCTATGTGGATGAACTTCCTGCTGCGGACCTACGCCTGGATGTCCATCCTGGACGACAACGGCCTCATCAATCAGTTCCTGTCGGCCATCGGCTTTTTCGATCTGTGGAACGCCATCTTCGGCACCAATCTGACCTGTTTCCACATGATCAATACCCAGGGCGCCATTGTGCTGGGCATGGTGTACAACTTCCTGCCCTTTATGGTGCTGCCCATCTTCTCGGTCATCGACAAGATTGACCCCAAGGTCATCGAGGCCGCCCAGGACCTGGGCGCCAGCAGCTCCATGGTGTTCCGGAAGGTCATCTTCCCCCTGTCCCTCCCCGGCGTGCTCTCCGGTGTGACCATGGTGTTCATTCCCTCGGTGTCCACCTTTGCCCTGTCCCGCCTGCTGGGCGGCGGCAAGACCCTGCTGCTGGGCGACCTGATCGAAATGCAGTTTTTGGGCAACGCCTACAACCCCCATCTGGGCTCCGCCATCGCCCTGGTGATGATGGTGATCGTGCTGATCCTGATGGCCATTATGAACCGCTTCGGCGAAGGTGAAGAGGGGGTGGCTGTGCTGTGAGAAAGCATCGGATTCCCTCCCGGGTATTTACCCTGCTGGTGTATGTTTTCCTATACGCCCCCATCATCCTGCTCATCATCTTTTCCTTCAACGCCACCAAGAGCAACCGGGTTTGGGGCGGCTTCTCCCTGGACTGGTATGTAGAGCTGTTCCATAACACCCGCCTGCTGGGGGCCCTGCGGACCACCATTATCCTATCGGTGCTGGCTGCCTTCATTGCCACCATTCTGGGCACCGCAGCCGCCATCGGTTTCTACAGTATGCGCCGCCGCTCCCGCAGTGTGTGTATGTCCATCAACAACATTCCCCTGACCAACGCGGACATCATCACCGGCGTGTCCATGATGCTGCTCTTCGTGTTCGCCATCGGTGTGTTTAACGACAGCTTCCTCAGCCAGTGGCTGGGTGTCCGCTGGCGCACCGGCTTCGGCACCCTGCTTCTGGCCCACATCACCTTCAACGCACCCTATGTGATCTTGTCGGTGATGCCCCGACTGCGGCAGCTGGACCCCAACGTATATGAGGCGGCCCAGGACTTGGGCGCCTCCGGCTTCTACGCCTTCCGCAAAGTCATCCTGCCTGAGATCATGCCCGGCGTGCTCAACGGCCTGATCATCGCCTTCACCATGTCCATCGACGACTTTGTGATCAGCTACTTCACCAAGGGCTCCGGCGTCACCACTCTGGCGGTGGAGATCTACACCGCGGTGAAAAAGCCGGTGACTCCCGAGATCAACGCCCTGTCCACCCTCATGTTTATCTGTGTGTTTGCATTGCTGTTGACCGTCAACATCCGACAGGTGCGCCAGGAGAACGCTGCCGCCCGCCGGAAGGCCAAGCTCAACCCGGGCCGGTAAGCCCGCTGTCTGGTAACACGCCCTCCGGGCTGTTATAATCATCATTTCCGAAAGGGGATAAAGAAAGAAATTGAAAAAGTCTCTCGCACTTCTGACCGCCTCCGCACTCTCCCTCAGTCTGGTTCTGGCCGGCTGCGGTGGCACCAACTCCGGTGATGCCAACGAACCTGGCGCCGCCGACAAGGGCGTCGTCAACGTCTACAACTGGGGCGTCTATATTGACGAGTCCGTGCTGGAGGACTTCACCGCCGAGACCGGTATTGAGGTCGTGTACGACACCTTCGAGAGCAACGAGTCCATGTACGGTATGCTCAAAAACGACGGTGCCAGCTACGACGTGGTCATCCCTTCCGACTATATGATCTCCCGTATGATCGAAGAGGATATGCTGGAGCCTTTGAACTTCGACAACATTCCCAACTTTGCGGACATCGATCCCGCTCTGAAGAACCCGGACTACGACCCGGAGAACCTGTACAGCGTGCCCTACATGTGGGGCCTGCTGGGCATCATCTACAACACCACCATGGTGGAGGAGGCCCCCACCAGCTGGGGCACCATGTTCGATGAGAACTATGCCGGTCAGATCCTCATGTTCAACAACTCCCGGGACGCCATCGGCGTGGCCCTGAAGTACCTGGGCTACTCCTACAACACCACCGACGAGGCTCAGATTAAGGAGGCCGTGGACCTGCTCATTCAGCAGAAGCCCCTGGTCCAGTCCTACGTCATGGACGAGATCTTTGAGAAGATGCAGGGTGGCTCTGCCGCCATCGGCGCCTACTACTACGGCGACTTCCTGACCATGCAGGAGATCAACCCCGATCTGGCCTTCTGCCTGCCTGAGGAGGGCACCAACCTGTATGTGGACGCCATGTGCATCCCCAAGAACGCCGAGAACAAGGAGAACGCCGAGATCTTCATCAACTATATGTGCTCCACCGCCGCTGGTCTGAAGAACTGTGAGGAGATCTGGTACTCCTCCCCCCTGCTCTCCGTCCGTGAGGAGCTGGACCCCGAGGTGTCCGGTGATCCCTACGCTTACCCCGATGAGAGCATTCTCTCCAAGTGTGAGAGCTTCAAGAACCTGCCCGCCGAGACCCTGGCCCTCTACGACTCCGAGTGGACCCGTCTCATGCTGGCCTCCAACTAAATCTCATCTCCGGAAAGCCGCACAGCAATGTGCGGCTTTCTGCTTGCCTTATGCTGGGGATTGATGTAAAATAGTACACGCACGAATTGATTTTAGAAAAAAGGAGTCGCGCATATGTCCATTACTGTAGGTATGAAGGGCCGGGCCGAAACCGTGGTCACCCCTGAAAATACAGCTGCCGCCGTGGGCAGCGGTCTGGTCCCTGTGTTCGCCACCCCTTCCATGATCGCCCTGATGGAGAACGCCGCCGTCAATGCGGTGCAGGCCCAGCTGGAAGAGGGGCAGGGTACCGTAGGCACCCTGCTCAACGTCAGCCATGACGCCGCCACCCCTGTGGGTATGAAGGTGTGGGCCGAGGCAGAGGTCACCGCTGTGGAGGGCCGCAAGCTCACCTATACCGTGGCCGCCTTTGACGAGGCCGGTCCCATCGGCAAGGGAGAGCATCAGCGCTTCATGATTCAGGCTGACCGGTTCCTGGCCAAGGCTGAGGCCAAGAAAGAAGGCAAGTAAAATGTCCATTGAAGTGTGCCGCACTTATCTGCGCCAGCGGGGCTACGAGGACCGTATCCGGGAGTTTGACGTGTCCAGCGCCACTGTCGAGCTGGCCGCCCAGGCCGTAGGCTGCGAGCCCGCCCGCATTGCAAAAACCCTTTCCTTCGTTCATGAGGACGGCGCCGTGCTCATCGTCTGCGCCGGTGACGCCAAGATCGACAATGCCAAATTCAAGGCTCAGTTCCACCACAAGGCCACTATGCTGACTCCGGAGCAGGTGGAAACCTTTACCGGCCATCAGATCGGCGGCGTGTGTCCCTTTGGCATCACCCACCCCAACACCGTCACCTATCTGGACATCTCCCTTCAGCGGTTTGACACCATCTACCCCGCCGCCGGCAACGCAGCCTCCGCCGTCAGGCTCAACTGTGACGAGCTGGCCCAGCTGTCCAACAGCGTCGGCTGGATCGATGTATGCAAGGGCTGGCAGGCCCCAAGCCTGTAACACTGGAGAAAGGTGGTCTTATTATGAAAGAACGTCTGAAAAATATGACGGTCAGCTTTGTCTTTCTCTCCATCCTCTACCTGATTCTGGGCATCGTACTCATCCTGTGGCCCACCATTGTCATGGATATCATCTGCTATGCCTTCGGCGCCATTCTGCTGCTCTACGGTATCTTTGCCATTGTGGGCTTCTACCGCAGCGAGGACCGGAAGGGAAGCGCTTTCCTGGGACTGTTCCTGGGCATCGTGGCTGCCGCCATCGGCGCTGTCATGGTCATCTATCCCCCGCTGATTCAGGGCGTTATTCCTGTGATCCTGGGCCTGTATATCGCCATTGACGCTCTGCTCAGCGTCAAGCGCACCCTGGAGCTGCAGCGGATGGATTACTCCCATTGGAATATCAACCTGATCCTCTCTTTGGTTTCCGCCGGCCTGGGCATCTTTGTGGTGTTCCACCCCCTGCTGGCTGAGGCTGCCCTCTTCCGGGTCATCGGCATCGTACTGCTGTATGCCGGCGTGTCCGATCTGTGGACCATCTTCCAGCTGTCCCAGTGGACCAAGGAGTACCGCAAGACCCATCCCGTGGATGTGGACCCCATCGATCTGTAAAAAAAGATCGGGCGCAATGCGCCCGATCTTTTTTTATAGCAGAATCAGAGAAAAGAGCACGGTCACAAGGCCGCATACCCCGATGGCCAGACCGCTCATGGCACCTTCGGTCTCGCCCAGTTCCAGAGCCTTGGAAGTACCCACCGCATGGGAGCAGGCCCCGATGGCCAGGCCCGCGGCAATGGGGTCCTTCACCCGGAACAGGCGGATCAGCAGGGGGGCCAGGATGCTGCCCAGGATACCGGTGAGGATCACCGCCACCACGGTAATAGAGGGAATGCCGCCGTGAGCCTGGGCCACGCTGACCGCAATGGGGGTAGTCACCGACTTGGGCAGCAGAGAGGCCGTCATAGCATCATCCAGCCCAAAGAGGCGGCACAGCCCCAGGATGCTCCCCATGGACACCAGGGAGCCCACCACGCAGCCCACCAGAATGGGCAGCCAATTCTCCTTCAGCAGCTGAACTTTGCTGTAGATGGCCACCGCCAGACAGGCAGTGGCAGGAGAGAGGAAGAGATTGATAAGGCTGCCTCCCTGGTCGTAATTCTCGTAGGGAATCCCCAGAGCCAGCAGCAGTCCGATCACCAGAATCACGCCGATGAGCAGCGGATTGCACACCACCAGCCCCGTCTTTTTCTGGATCTTCACCCCGACCCAGAAGGCCAGCACACTCAGCGCCACCCCGAAGAAAGGGGAATTGGTCCACTCAACCATGGCTCTTCCCCCTTCCCATCAGCCGCAGAGTCAGCTTGATGCTCAGAGCGGTGGCTCCAAACACCAGCACCGTGGTCACCAGACAGATCACCAGCAGGGGTACCAACGCACTGCTCAATACGTCAAAGTAGTTCATGACGCTGACCCCGGCGGGCAGGAAAAAGAAGGCCATGTTAGCCAGCAGGAAGTCGGCCTTTTCCCGAACGTGCTCCAGCTTCAGTACGCCGGTGGCCAACAGCGCAAAAAGCAGCACCATGCCGATTACGCTGGCCGGGAAAGGAATGGGCAGCAGCTGTTCCAGGATCTGGCTTACCCAGCATACCCCAAAAATAACGCCGAATTGACACAGTATTTTCATCGCTACGCTCGCCTCGCTTCAGGGATTTCCACACCGGCACAGTCCTGCCGGTACAACAGGCCTCATTGTAGCCCTCCCCTCTGCCCTTGTCAATTATCGATTCTTCAAAAATGAGCGCTCGTTTCCCATCAAAAACGGACCTTCCGCCCAAAGGCGAAAAGTCCGTTTTCCTTTTGATTTAATTATTCCCAGTTCTGGAATCTCTCATCCAGCACCGCCCGGCGGTGAAACACCGCATAATCGGGGGCAGCGTCGGGACAGTAGGTGCGGATAGCCGACACAATGAGTTCCGGATTCAGGCCCGGATTCTGGGCCTTCAGGATCAGGTCCAGCGCGATGGTATCCCTCCGCTCCTCCACGGTCGCTTTGGCAATAAGGGGGATCAAGTCTACCTCCACCTTGCCGGACTTGGCCTTTTTGCTCTTTTTCTCCATCACCAGGCTGTCCCGGCTCAGCAGGCCCCGGATAGCGGATTCCGCCCCGAAGGGGGCGCCAGCCTCATACTCCAGGGTGACGATATAGTTGACATAGTACAGCTCCTTCACCGGGCGCACACCCTCATAGCACCGCTGGACAGTGATACCAGCGGGCAGGGCGGCGTTCATGCGCTGGGGAACTTCCTCCAGAGGCGTGTCCAGCACCTGACACTCCAGCACCTCACAGCTACTGGAGTAGCCTACCGACAGGGGCAGGGGGATGGAAACGAATGCGTGGGGATTGAAGCCCTCGGTATGCTTGATATGGATACCCGCCCGCAGGAAGGACCGCTGGAAGGTACGCATCAGATCCAGGTGGGAAATGAATTTGGCGGTGTCCGCCTTGGTAAATGCCAGTCTATGCATCACATTTTCCTCCCGGATAGAGCTTATTGGCACCGCAGCCGGTGCACTGGACCCGGCAGTCGGGGGTGATGACAGCCTCATAGGCCCGCTCCCGCTCCCGCCACAGAAAGTTCTTGGTCACGCCCACGCTGGTCACATCCCAGGGCAGCAGCTCGTCCTTCTCACGGGTACGGTTGGCATAGAAAGCGGGGTCCACGCCGCAGGCCTCAAAGGCGGCCAGCCAGCGGTCAAAGTCAAAATACTCGCTCCAGGCGTCAAACTTGGCGCCCTGCCGCCAGGCGGTCTCAATGACGTCAGCCACCTTCCGGTCGCCCCGGGCAAAGACCGCCTCCAGGAAGCTGGTCTGGGAGTCGTGCCAGTTGTACTTGATGGACCGGCCCCGCATATGCTCCCGCAGCAGCTTGACCCGCCGCTGATACTCCTCCATGGTGATCTGAGGTTCCCACTGGAAGGCGGTGTGGGGCTTGGGCACAAACCAGGCAGTAGACACTGTGATGGTCACACCCCGCTTGGGGTTGGGGGTGACCTCCTTCCAGGTCTTGTAGACCTTCTCCGCCAGGTCGGCAATACCCAGCACATCCTCGTCAGTTTCGGTGGGCAGACCCAGCATGAAGTAGAGCTTTACGCTGGACCAGCCGCCGGAGAAGGCAGTGCGGCAGGACCGAAGCAGGTCCTCCTCAGTGACGTTCTTGTTGATGGCGTCCCGCAGGCGCTGGGTGCCCGCCTCAGGTGCAAAGGTAAGGCCCGACTTACGGACGTGCTGCACCCGCTCCATCAGTCCCAGAGAGAAGTTATCCGCCCGCAGGGAGGGCAGGGACAGGGACACCCGGTTGGGCTCACACCAGTCCAGCAGCCCGTCGCACAGGTGCTCCAGAGGCCGGTAATCGCTGGTAGACAGGGAGGACAACGTCATCTCCTGATAGCCGGAGTCCTTACAAGCCTCAATGCCCTGCTTCAGCAGGATCTCCGGGTCACGGGACCGGACCGGCCGGTAGGCATAGCCCGCCTGACAGAACCGGCAGCCCCGGATACAGCCCCGGAACAGCTCCAGCATCACCCGGTCATGGACGATCTCGGTGGAGGGCACAATGGTCTTCACCGGGAAGTAACTCTTGTCAAAATCCTGGACGATCCGCTTGGTCACCACCGCAGGGGCGCCCTCATGGGAAACAACCTGCTCCAGAGTGCCGTCAGGACGGTAGGACACCTCATACAGGGAGGGCACATACAGGCCGGGGATCTGAGCAGCGGCAGCCAGGAATTCATCCTTGCTCCAGCACTCCTCCCGGGCCTTGCGGTAGAGCTGAATGATCTCTACGCTCACGTCCTCGCCCTCGCCCAGCACAAAGATGTCCACGAAGGGGGCCAGGGGCTCCGGGTTGTAGGCGCAGGTGCCGCCGGCGATCACAATGGGAGACAGACCGTAGCGCTCCTCGGAGCGCAGGGGCAGTCCGGCCAGATCCAGCATATTAAGCACATTGGTATATGCCATCTCATAGCCCAGGGAGAACCCAATCAGGTCAAAGTCTGCGATGGAGTCGCCGCTCTCCAGGCCATAGAGCAGGATGCCCTCCCGGCGCATCTCCTCCTCCATATCGCCCCAGGGTGCGAACACCCGCTCGCACCAAACGCCGTCCATCTGGTTCATAACTCCATAAAGGATACGCATACCCAGATTGGACATTCCGATCTCATAGGTATCCGGGAAGCAGAGTGCATAGCGCACATCCACTTGGCGCCGGTCCTTCACCACCGCGTTATACTCGCCGCCGGTATAGCGTGCAGGCTTCTGCACCCGGGGAAGGATATGTTCCAACGTACGATTCATGTCATGCCGAACCCTCTCTAATCGAATATGGGCCGGGTCCGGTGATCCGGCCAACAAGGCTGCCGGTGATCCCCGGCCCGCCGCAATACGCAAAAGAAGCAGTATATTATTATACTATGTTCTTTGATCAAATACAAGCTATAATCCGCTTATATTGGGTTCAAAATCCGCTTATCCGGGGAAAATCAGCCCCATCAGCACCACGCTGCCCGTCAAAATGGCAAGGGCTGCCACATTGGCCAGGGTAAACACCAGCAGGTAGCGGCCGGCCCGGGCGCCGGGGGACTTGAGATAGGCCTTCATGGAGATCAGGCTGGCCAGAGATGCAATGGGTGTTCCAAGGCCGCCAATGTTGGTGCCGATGAGCAGCCCGTGCCAGTCGGTGGTAAAGTTGGACAGCAGTACCGCCGCCGGCACGTTGCTGATGACCTGACTGGTAATGCCGGAGGCCAGAGCTGTGTTCTGCGCCATTACCGCCGTCAGCGCCTCCCGCACGGGAGCACAGGCTCCCACATTGCCTGCAAAAAGGAAGAAGCAGAAGAAGGTGGCCAGCAGGCCGTAGTCCACCTTGCGGAACAGAGGCCGGTCAAAGATCAGCATACCCGCCGCCACCACGGCCAGCAGGGCCGGATAGGGCAGCACCCGGAACACCGACAGCAGGCACAGCACAAACAATCCTGCCATCAATCCCAACCGTCCAGGACTGCGAATGGAGGCCTTTTCCGAAAAGGTGACCCGGATCCCCTCCGGCTTGACACACAGGGCCGCAATGACCAGCCCCACCAGGCTAATCAGGGTGAGGGGCACCATGGTGGCAAAGAACTGACCGGCGGTCAGCTCATAGTTGGCATAGATATACAGATTCTGAGGGTTGCCTACCGGAGTAGCCATGCTGCCCAGATTGGCGGCAATGGTCTGGAGCACCACAATATAAATCAGCCGCTCCGTTCTGCCAATCAGTCCAAGCACCAGCACCGCAAAGGGCACAAATGTAATGAGGGCCACATCGTTGGTCACCAGCATGGACACAAAGAAGGGCAGCAGCACCAGTGCCAGGGTCACAAACCGCATTCTCCGTTCGCCGGCCAGCAGCCGCTGAGCCAGCACCGCGAACACGCCGCACTCCTGCAAGCCAGCCACCACCGCCATCAGACAGAACAGCAGGCTCAGCACCCGCCAGTCAATATAATTGAGATAGTCCGCCGACGGCGGATTGAGTAAAATGGAGGCCGCCGCGCACACTGCGGCAATACACAGCACCGGCTCCCGCTTCCAGAAGCGGAACAGGGCGCATTTTTTCTGTGTTTGCTCCATGCTTCTTTTCCCCCTTTGAACACGACGAAAAAGCCACCCTGGCGGGTGGCTTTTTACTCTGCTTCACTCGATTGCCGTTTGCCGGTCTCAGTTTACCTGATTCCAGTGCGGCGGTCAAGTATCTGGACCTATTTTCTCCCATTCAGGAGCGCCGAAAATCTTCCACAACATCAGCAAGATGGACCGGAGACAGCCCCGCACTATTGCAGCATTCTGCCAGCCGGTTGACCTCCTGAAAGTCGGTGGAAATGCGTCCGACACAGATTCCGTTGTGGCTCCGGATCCCATACATCTGAGGGCGGGAAGCCCTGTCCAGATATACATGGTACTTTATACGACAATTACTCATGGTTTCCTCTCTCCTCATTTTCTCTGCTTTTGGTTATGATTTCATGGTTTCACGACATATTTCGCTCTTTTTCCCTATCAAAAGGTATTATACTGTTTGTTACGGTAATTTTCCACATCCGCTCCCCTCTGTGTCTATATCTTGTATTTTCGTCCCTCTGCATATTCTATATAATGTATTCTGCATAAATTGTCAATGCCAACAGACTATTTTGTCCACTGACCGGGAGGTTTTGACCGCATTCGGTTGGGGGTTCTCTGGAGGTGCGCCCATGTCTCTGATGGTGGAAAAGCTGGCCTATGTAAAAAAACTGCGCCACTTGACGTCGGAGGATATCTCCCGTCTGTCCGGTGTGCCTCTTGGTACGCTGAATAAAATTCTGTCGGGACAGACGAAAAATCCGGCGATAGGGCCTATTGATCGGATCACCCGTGTACTGCGGGTACCCATCCGATATCTGCTGGACGACGAGCTGCCCCCGGAATGCTGCGTCACCGCCAACAGCCAGGACGGCGTGGTCCTGCTCTCCCCCGAGGAGCTCCGCCTGCTGCTGGCGCTGCGGCGGCTGGAGCCCCAACGGCGGCGGACTGCTGGGGTCATGTTGGCCCTGATGAGTGCGGCCTGCGTCAAATCCATCGGGACCGTATCGGTGAAGCGTACCTTCTGCTACACCACCGGCTCCACCGATGCCCCGCCGGTCCGGGCCATTCTGATCCCGGAGGTTGACGCCGCCGCTCGGGAGGCGGACTTTGCCGTGCTTCTCAGCGATGGCAGCATGGAACCGGTCTATCCCTCCGGCGCCGTTCTGTTGTGTGCCCAACGCCCCCCTACCGCGCAGGAATATGGTATATACCTCTATAATCAGGAAGTCCTGCTCCGGCGGCTCTGCCGCCGCAGGGGCGTCACCCGGCTGCTGGCCCCCAGTCTGGCTTATCCTGATCTTCAGGTGTCGGAGGAAGATCACCTGGACTGCCTGGGCACCATCACAGGGCAGGCCCGTGGCTGCCGGTGGGAGCAGACACCCTAACCGTTCTCAACCGCTCGTTGTACTGCTGTTCTACCGCTGGTTGCAAGTTCCAACCGCCGTTACCTTCCCTTTTCTGCGGAAACACTCTATAATACATCCTGTGAAAACCACACGCAGAAAAGAGGATACCTATGAACCAGACCATCGGCGGGCGCATCAGCGCCCTTCGGAAGCGGGACGGCCTGACTCAGGAGGAACTGGCCGCTCAGATGGGAGTCTCTCCCCAGGCGGTGAGCAAGTGGGAAAATGACCTGAGCGTCCCCGATCTCTCCGTCCTTACCGCCCTATCCGACTACTTCCACCTGTCTCTGGACGAGCTGATCCGAGGGCAGCGCACCGACGTGCAGTATGTTCCCCCGGAGGCTCGGAAAAGCGCAGAGGAGCTGTTCCTCCGTGTCCGGGTCCACACAGGGGAGGGGGATAAAATCAATGTCAATCTGCCCCTGGCATTGGTCCGCATTGCCGCTCAGCTCAACCTGGACCTGCCTCAATTCCGGGGCAGCGAATGGCTCTGTCAGCTGGACCTGAACGCCCTTCTCTCCCTCATTGAGGGCGGCGCACTGGGAAAGCTGGTGGAGGTAGAGAGCAGCAATGGCGATCTGGTGGAAGTCGTGGTGGAATAAATGCGTCTGCACATCAAAACCAAGGCCTTTCGCCTCCACCTGCTTCTGCCCACCTGGCTTATCCTGAGCAAACCAGGGCTCACCATTGCCCTGTGGGCCTGCCGCCGCTATGTGACGCTTCCCCCTCACCGGCGTGCGGAGGTATTCCGCCTGACGCGGCGGCTGCGGCGACAGTGCCGTGGCGTCTCTCTGGTGGATATCCACACCCAAGATGGCGATGAGATCCGGCTCACACTCTGATATTCCAAAATGTCCGCTGCCTATCGCAGCGGACATTTTTTCGTTTCATGCAACATTTCCTTTCGCCCAGTTGTATCTAGGGTGTCACAACGAGAGAGCAAAGGCTCTCCCGCAATTCACCGGAAAGGAAGATTTCTATGAAAAAGCTTGTTCCCACTCTGCTGTCCCTGGCCCTGGCCGGCTCCCTCTGTCTGCCTGTTCTGGCCGCTCCCGTTGCTGTGGACGAGACCGCCTCTCCCTCTGGCTATGCTATCCAGGTCAACGGCACCGATACCGAAATTCGGGGAAGCGTGATGGTTCCCCTCCGTGCTCTGGCGGAAGAGCTGGGCTTCACCGTGACCTGGTCTGGAGAACAGATCCGGGTGGACACCGGCAAGGTACACACCGATGTGACCCTTGGGGTGGACCGCTATGTGATTACCACCAGTCTGGAAGATATGGTGGGTATGAGCGCCCCCTTCTCTCTGGGCTGCCCTCCCTATGCGGTGAATGGTACTACCTATGCACCCCTGGCCCTCTTTGACGCCCTGCTGGGCAACCAGGAGGACGCCATCACCGGCGACAGCGGCACCATCTCCATCCAGACTGATTCCTCCACTCAGATCCCCAATCCCTTTGTGGAATGCGGCACGCTGGCGGAGGCCCAGGATCAGGCTGGTTTCTCTCTGACCCTGCCTGACGGCTGCACCCCGGAGCACATCTCTGTGCTGCCCGATCAGATGATCCAGGTCCTCTGTGAAGATAACCTCACTATCCGTAAGGCGGTGGGGCAGGAGGATATCAGCGGCGACTATACCGCCTATCCTCAGGTGGACACCCTTTCCTCTCACGGAACAGAGGTTACCCTGAAGGGGGACGGAGACACGGTTAAGGTTGCGGTTTGGACTACGGAAGGCTATACTTATGCCATTCAGAGCGCCGCCGGCCTGAGCCGGGACGCTATGCTCACACTGGTGGCATCCGTGGCATGACGCCAGCGTTCCATTACCACAGAAGGGGGAGGAGTCGATGGGAATGACCGCTGCTTGCCGCCTGAGACGGCCCGGCCTGCGCGCCCATATCCTGCACGCTCTTCGACTGCTCTTTGCCCGGAAGGCGGAGGAGGAGGCCGTCCGGCAAACTGCCAACGCTCAGGCTGCCCGGATGCTGGACGCCTATGGCAACAGTATTCTACGTCTGGCCTATTCCTACCTTCACAATCAAAGTGACGCCGAGGAGGTACTCCAGGACACCCTGCTGCAATTTCTGCGTACCGCTCCTGTGCTGGAGAGCCCCCAGCACGAAAAGGCCTGGCTGCTGCGAGTGGCCGCCAACCTGAGCAAAAACCGGTTGAAGTACAACCGCCTTCGCTCCGCCGATGAGCTGCGGGACACGCTGGCCGCGGAACAGCGGGAGGACCTCTCCTTTGTATGGGAGGCCGTCAAGGCTCTTCCCCAACATTCCCGGGCTGCCATCCACCTTTTCTATCATGAGGGCTGCTCCACCGCCCAGATCGCGTCCATCCTGGGCCGGAAAGAGTCCACCATCCGTTCCGATCTGCGCAGAGGCCGCATTCAGCTGAAAGAGATCTTGAAGGAGGCGTATGACTTTGGCCCGGAAATATGACGAGATCATGTCCCACCTTGTAGTGACCGATGCCATGCGGTCCCGCATCCTGGAGCAGTTGGAATCAGCCGGACAGCCCGCCCCCTCCTCCCGCACCCCGCTTCTTCTGCGGCGTACGCTTGCTACCGCCGCCTGTCTGGCCGTAGTGCTGGCAGGGATCTCGGTCCTGCCCCGGATCGCCTCGCCCCAGCCTGTGGAGACCCCATCCGGTCCAATCACTGTGGTCCCAAATCTCCAGGAAGTATCCTCCGCCCAGGCCCTCTCGGATCTGGTTGGATTCTCCGTATCCGACCTGAATGCGCTGCCCTTCCTGGTGGAGCAGAGCACCTATACCGCCTACGGTGATACCTTGGCTCAAATTCGCTGTGAGGGTGACTCCCAATGGGCTCTCTTCCGCAAATCCGCCGGGACCGAAGACAACTCCGGCGATTACACCGCCTATGCCGCTCAGACCTCCTACGACCTGGATGGCCTGGCCGTTACCCTGAAGGGGGACGCAGAACAGTCCTATGTGCTGGCTCTGTGGACCGACGGCAGCCACACCTGCTCCCTGCGGCTCTCCCAGCCACTGACGGCGGAGCAGTGGGACCAGGTGATCTCTGCCAACCGCTGACAGCATAAAAAGCGGCCGCCGTGCATAGCACGGCGACCGCTTTTGCCATTCAGTTGGGCAGCATCCGAAACCACTTGCTCCGGATACCCGCCGCCTTGAAGCCCGTCCGGCGGTAGAGGGAAAAGGCGCTCTCATTGTCGCTGGCCACCAGCAGCTTACACCGGTCAAACCCTTCCTCCGCCAACAGAGCCATAGTCCCCCAGAGCAGTTCCCGCCCCAGGCCCTGTCCACGGACATCCTTTTGCAGCGCGATGCCCTCGATCTCCGGCACCTCCTGGGTCAGGTCCAGCTCATACACCCCGACTCGCACCCCGTTGACCACCGCAAACCCGCAGCGGTGGCCCTCCTCCAGGGCCCGGTCCAGATCCCGGGGACCGTAAGTAGCCGAATTGGGCATTTCAAAAAAGCATCCGTTGTGCAGGGCCAGCCAGGCCCCGCCCCGCTCCCGGGTCAGGGGCTCCAGGCTGAGGCGCTGGGGCTGGCCGGGCAGCTGGGACAGATCTCGCTGCAGCTCCAGCAGATCGCGAACAAACTCCAGGCGGCACTCTCCCAGACAGCCCTCCTCCAACGGTGCACTGGGGTCCCGAGAGGTCACAAGCAGTTCCGTTGCACCCAGGCTCAGCAGTTCCTGTCGGCCCCGGCACAGCAGTTCGTCCAGCTCTCCGGTCCGGCAGTGCTGGATGACCAGATAGCCCTTCCCTTTGGCTGTGATTTCTGCGGCGAAGATTTGATAGGCCGACTCCATGCCCATTCCTCCCTGTGATGATTTCTACCAATATACCACAGCCCCCCGGACTTTGACAAGTCCGGGGGGCTGTCTCATTACTCCTCGCCCTGGAGGGCGTCATATCCGTGTTCGCCGGTACGGACCTTGACCACATCCTCCACATCATAGACGAAGATCTTGCCGTCGCCGATCCCACCGGTATGGAGCACCTGCTTGGCGGTATCCACCACCTGTGCCACCGGCACCTTGGATACCACAATCTCCACCTGTACCTTGGGCAGCAGATTCATGGTCATGGGCACGCCGCGGTAATACTCCGTCTTGCCCTTCTGGATGCCGCAGCCCAGCACCTGAGTTACCGTCATACCTGTTACGCCGATGCCGTTCATGGCGCTCTTCAACTCCTCAAACCTGGACTGGTTGCAGATGACGGTCACATTGGTCAGCTTGGCTTCCGACTTGGTGCGCTCCGCAGGCTGAGCACGCTCGGGGACCTGCGCGGGCACCGGGCTCTCACCAGCCACATAGGGCTCCGGATAGGCGTCCGGCTTGGCCACCGCCGTCATGCTGGTGGACTGACTGAAGTCAGCATAAGCGGTAGGCAGGCCGTGCTCGTGGATGTCCAGGCCCTCCAGCTCCTCAATAGCGGAGGCCCGCAGACCCACCGTGTGCTTGATCACCATAAAGATGATCACCATAGTCACCGCCACCCAGGCAATGACGCTGACCACGCCCAGGCACTGGGTGAGAAAGAACTTGGGACCGCCGCCGTAGAACAGGCCGCCGTCCACCGCCAGCAGGCCGGTAAGCAGGGTGCCCATAGCGCCGCACACACCGTGGACCGAAATGGCGCCCACAGGATCGTCGATCTTGGCCACCTTATCAAAGAATTCCACCGCCAGGGGAAGCACGATGCCGGCACAGATACCGATGATGGCCGCACCCTCCACAGATACCATGTCACAGCCGGCGGTGATGGCCACCAGGCCGCCCAGAGCGGCGTTGAAGGTCATGGAGACGTCCGGCTTCTTGAAGCGGATCCAGGTAAAGAGCATGGTGGTCACGCAAGCCACAGCAGCCGACATATTGGTGGTGACGAAGATGCTGCCGGCGGCCACCAGGGTGTCGTCCCCGGTCATGGACACGGTAGAGCAGCCATTGAATCCAAACCAGCAGAACCACAGCACAAACACACCCAGCGCAGCGATGGAGAGGTTGTGTCCCAGAATGGCCCGGGGCTTGCCGTTCCTGTCATACTTGCCGATGCGGGGCCCCAGGATCTTGGCGCCGATGAGGGAAGCCACGCCACCCACCATATGCACCGCGGTGGAGCCGGCAAAGTCATGGAAGCCCAGCTGGGACAGCCAGCCGCCGCCCCAGATCCAGTGGCCGGAGATGGGATAGACCACAGCGGAGATCAACAGAGAATAGATGCAGTAGGAAATAAACTTGGTGCGCTCTGCCATAGCGCCCGATACGATGGTAGCGGCGGTGGCGCAAAACACCGTCTGGAAAATGAAGAAGGCGAAGAAGGGGACCCCCTCCGGCAGGATGGCGGAATAGTCGCCCCGTACGAAGGGATCAAAGCCACCTACCAACGCCCCCGCGCTTCCGAACATCAGGCCGAAGCCCAGCATCCAGAAGATGGGTGTGCCGATGCAGAAATCCATCAGGTTCTTCATCAAAATATTGCCCGTGTTTTTGGCCCGGGTAAATCCCGCCTCACACATGGCAAAGCCGGCCTGCATGAAAAAGACCAGCGCGGCGCCCAACAGCACCCAGATCGTGTTCACTGACGAATACATACACTCATTCCTCCCTGAAAACAAAAACGCCCGCTTCGCCTTCCTCGGCGAAACGAGCGTCTCTGCTTGATGGATGCAGTGTATGCTCTTTTTCTGCATCCGTCAAGATTGTTCTTGCACATTTGGAAATAATTCAGAAATTTTTCTACTTACAATATTCATTTTTGCAAGTTTTTAATATAATACTTTCATTTCAGAGGCATACCTTTACCGGTTCCGCGATGGTCAGCGTATCCGGCGTGACGCTGCATCCCCGGGCCAGCACCTGGACACCTGCCCCGGCGGCCTTCCGCAGCGCCGCGCCGAAGGCCGGATGGGTCACATCATTGGGGGCAAAATCCTTCATTCCCGCCATCTGGATCACAAAGCAGACAGCCGCCTCGTAGCCCTCTGCCTGGCAGCGGATCAGCTCCTCCAGGTGCTTGACCCCACGCTCCGTGGGCGCATCGGGAAAGCGGGCGTGGCCGTTCTCCTCTAGGGTGACCCCTTTGACCTCCACAAAGCCCCGGCGCTCTCCCGCCTCCCAGTAGAAGTCGAAGCGGGAGCTACCCCAGGTGGTCTCCGGCCGCAGGAGGGTCAGGCCAGACAGAAAGCCGCCCCCCTCCGCCCACTCCTGAAACACCTTGTTGGGGGCCTGAGCGTCCATATTGACCAGCAGCCGCCCCTTTTCCACGGCGATCAGATCATATCTGGTCTTGCGGGCCGGGTTGCCGCTCTCCTCCAGATAGACCGTGGCCCCCGGAACCAAAAGTTCCCGGCAGCGGCCAGTATTTTTCACATGGACTACCTCCAGCCTGCCGTCCACCTCCACATGGGCGATAAAGCGGTTGGGTCTGGCCTGGAAGATTCCCTTTTTCACACTTCGGTATTGCATTCTGTTTCTCCTGCCTGTATCCTGATAGGGTGAGTATACCATGGAGCGACGCGCCTCACAAGCCGTTCTTCCTCAGGAGGTTTTGATATGCATATTCCCACCTGCGACACCGCCCAGCAGGACATCCAGTCCTTTTCCCTGGCCTTGGAGGAGGCTCTGCTGCCTCAGGCCGATTATGACGTGGACCGCTGGCTCTACGTCCCCAACCGCTACTGCGACTACCGTTACATCCTGGGCATCCGGGGCAGCCGTCCGCTGATCTGCGTGGGCATCAATCCCTCCACCGCCGCGCCCAACGATCTAGACAACACCCTGAAATCGGTGGAGCGCATCGCTTTGGGCAATGGCTATGACAGCTTTATCATGTTCAATGTATACGCCCAGCGGGCTACACGCCCTGATGATATGGAGAAGGTATGCAATCCCGCCCTGCACCAGGAAAATATGGCGGCCTTCCGCTGGGCCCTGGAGCAGACTAAAACCGGCACACCTGCCGTCTGGGCCGCCTGGGGCGCGATCATTGAGAAGCGCAGCTATCTGGCCGACTGCCTGCGGGACATGGTGGAGATTGGGAACGATTTGGGCGCCTGTTGGTATTCCGCCGGTGCCCGCTCCAAAAAGGGACATCCCCACCATCCCCTGTACCTGCGGAAGGACAGCAGCCTAGATTCCTTTGATGTCAGTACCTATATCAGCAGCTGTCTATGACGGCTGCTGATTTTTTGTAAAGCAAAGAGCGGACAGCCTAAGCTGTCCGCTCTTTGTGTTGGCGTTACCTATCTTCCCGGTCCGTCTCCAGACAAGTATTTTCGGCGCAGGTGAGCTTAACTTCCGTGTTCGGGATGGGAACGGGTGGACCCTCACCGCAATCAACACCAACTTACTTTTCTTTGAAAAGAAAAGTAAGCAAAAGAAACTTCAATAACTTTCTTCTCCTTACCGTTCTTCTCAACGATAAGCACTCAATTTTTAAGGGCTCTCTATGGAGCGCCCTCAGACGCTCCATAGAGATTGGTGCGCCTTCACGGATTCGAACCGGGGACCCACTGATTAAGAGTCAGTTGCTCTACCAGCTGAGCTAAAGGCGCATCTGGGGTGGTTCTTGCATTGCCTCGCGCGGACGCTGACGGAGCAACTGACTCTTTGTCATCTGTCCGCTCCGCGGACAGGACTGAAATCATATCCCGATCTCAACCGCAGGTTGAGATCAGTTGCTCTACCAGCTGAGCTAAAGGCGCAGGTTTGGTGACCCGTGCGGGAATCGAACCCACGTTTGCGGCGTGAGAGGCCGCCGTCTTAACCGCTTGACCAACGGGCCA